>CAZKUN010000029.1:0-4642 GCA_964555935.1 uncultured Armatimonadia bacterium
ACCGCATTGTCTCGCGAGCGGCCCACGCCTCGACGGAGTGCTCGAATGCCAGTCGCGAGCGCCGCGCGTCCAGCCCCTGGCTCGCGCAGCCCATTGACGCCCACTCCTGTAGCCTGTCGTCGTCACGATCCTCGAGCACGCCCTCGCCCGCGAGGTACCTGGCGTAAGGGCCGTCCGGCCCCGAGTATGCCTCAAGGCAGGCATCCGTGTCGCCCTCCACCCAGTTGTCGGGACAGTGGATCTTGCCGATTGCGGCTGCCAGGTAGCCCGAGTCGCGGAACGCGCCGAACAAGCTCGGGAGATGCTTGGGCTCTGGTCCGCTGAGCCCATAGTAACCGTGGTTGTGGACGTACTGACCGGAGAGAAAACTGACGCGAGATGGCGTGCAGATGGGGCTCTGCGTGGTGCAGTTAGTGAAGCGCGTCCCCTCGGACGAGAGTCGGTCGAGGCTGGGCGTCCGCGCGTCTGGGTGACCGGCCACGCCCAGACACTTCGCGTTGTGTTGGTCGGAGATGATGAAGAGGATGTTCGGTTGCCGGCCGGCCACAGTGAGTATCACTCCCCTGAGTGCTGCAATGCTCGCACGTCAGGTGTGTTCGGTGTCCGAGCGCCATTCGCCTTCCGGGAGGTGGGGCGTAAGTGCTGAGTGAACCACCCAACGCATAGTGACATGACGCCGTTTCCGCCAGCGAGGAATGAAGCGCAATGACTGGCTCAAACGCTGACCGCAGACTCAACCGACGTAAGTTTCTGAACAGAGCCGGGAAGATCGGTCTTGGCACGGGCGCTGGATTGCTTGTGTTGCCGAGTGGCTCCATGGCGCAGTCCGCGAACGAGAAGATCGTTGTCGGCCACGTCGGCGTGGGAGGCATGGGCAACGGGCATGTGAGTCGCATGCTGGGCCTGCCTGACGTGGAGATCGGCGCGGTCTGCGATGTGGACCGGGCACGAGCCGATAGCACCTTGGCCAGGATCAAGGAGGCGCGGCCGGATTCGAAGGCCCAGGCTTACTACGACTTCCGCGAGGTGTTGGAGCGCGACGACATCGACGCCATCAGTTGCGCCACGCCCGACCACTGGCACGCGCTTGTCACCATTCTCGCTTTCCAGTCCGGCAAGGATGTCTACTCGGAGAAGCCGCTCTCACACAACCTCGCCGAGGGCCAGGCGATGCTCAGGATGGGCCGGCGTTACCGGCGCGTGTTCCAGTTGGGTACGCAGATCCACGAGGGCGAGAACTACCACCGCGTGGTTGAGTTGGTCCGCTCCGGCGTGCTCGGCAAGATCCACACCGTCCGCCTCTGGAAGACCGGCGGGAGCGGCGACGCAGGCTACCCCGATCCCGAGGAGCCGCCCGCCGAGCTTGATTGGGATGCGTGGCTTGGCCCCGCGCCGTGGCATCCGTACGTGAAGCAGCGATGTCACTTCAGCTTCCGCCATTTCTGGGACTACTCCGCGGGCGTCTACGGTGATTTCTGGTGCCACATCGCCGACATCTTCTTCTGGGCGGTGGACCCGGGCCAGCCGCTCTCAGTCGACGCGCGAGGCAGCGTCCCGAACGGTATCTATGACACGCCGTCAGACATATCCGTCGATTACGAATTCCCGAACGATCTCAAGGTCTACTGGACGTCCAGCGTTCCCGACGTGCCCGGCGCCGCCGGCAAGGGCATTGGGTGCCAGTTCGAGGGCGAGAACGGCAGCCTCGTCTGCGACTACGGCTCTCGCATCCTCTTCCTGGATGGCGAAGAGCTGACCGACTTGCCGGACGTCCCGCAGTCAATCCCACGTTCGGGGCACCACCAGCGGAACTTCATTCAGTGCGTTAGGTCTCGCGAGCTGACGGAGAGCAACCTGGAGTACGTCCGCGAGATGACAATCCCGATGCACCTGGGGTGCATCTCCTTCCGTCTCGGACGCCCGCTCAAATGGGACAGCAGCACGGAGACGTTCGTCGGCGACGACGCTGCTAACTCTCTGCTCAGCCGCCCGTATCGCGCGCCCTGGCATCTACCGAGTTAGCAAGGAGCCCACTCATGACATCACGCGCAATTGCCGTCCTCGCGCTATTGGCCGTCGTCTCAATCACCTTTGCGCAGGCTGATACCGACGCCGTCATGCGCGACCTCCGCTCCCGGGACGCCGGTGTTCGCAACGCCGCGAGCGAGAAGGCCGTCGAGATCGGCGCGCCGATGGTCACGCCGCTGCTCGCGTTGTACGGCGTGGGAACGTCCCTGGCTGAGTCCGTCGCCGAGAAGACGCTGATGAAGATCGTGGCCAAGGCCAGTGCGCCGGGGAGTGAACAACTCGGAGCTGCCGTCGCGGCAGCCCTGGGCAAGGGCATCGAGTCCGGCGCGACGGGCCTTGTTCGCTGCGAGGCCTGCAAGCTGGCGGGGATGCTGGGGATGGATGAGTGCGTTCCGCCCCTCCGGCTGGCGATCGGGGATGACGTGACCTACGCCGCGGCTCTTTCCGCGCTGACGCAGATCCCGGGCCATGTAGCGGCGCTCGGGCTCGTCCGTTCTGCGCGGAACGTGCCGGAAGCCCGCCGGCCTGAGGTGGTGCGTGCGGTGGGGGCGCGGCGCGATGCCTTCACGGCATGGGTACTGATCCACCCCGGAACGACCAGGATGGGCCCGGCCGCCGTGTACGAGGCGCTTGGCATGATCGCCCATCCCACGTCCGCCCCGACACTGGCTGCTGGGGCCCTGAGCGATGACGCCGGCATACGTAAGGCCGCTGTGCATGCCCTGATCTCACTCGCCGACGCGGAGCAGCAATCGGGCGGGGCGTTCGCGCGTCGATGCTACCGGCGGGCGCTCGATTACGCCACGAATGACGCCCAGCGCAGCGCGGCTCTCATAGGCTTGGCCGAGACGGATCCCACAAGCCGCGTCAAGTGGCTGACGATGGGGCTGGATAACCCGCATTCCCGTCGGCTCTGCGAGCCGCTGCTTGGCGCCGACACGCCATAAACCGGCGAGCAGGATGTTCCGATGACGTAGCTACGGCTGGAGGGCGTGTCTCTCCAGCCGTTTTGCTGCCCGGACTCGGTCTCGCGCATGGAGTGGCAACTTCCGTGCAATGGAACAGGCGCGCGCAACCAGCGTCTAAGGTAAACGTGTAGGTTCGCTGGTGGTCTCGACGACGAGCCAAGCGCACCACTTGCAGCCGCGGCGCGGCGGAACGAGGACTGGTAGGTGAGGTGAGGAGATTGGTGACACGGCGGCAGTTTGCGCTCGTGGTTGTCATCCTGGGGCTGGTTGTAGTGCCGATCGTTCTCCTTGGCGCAACTCGTAACTCCACTGCTGTCTCGGCCGACCAACCGTGCGCCGAATCAGTCGACGTCTCGGGTGATGGGTATACCGAGGGCTACCGTCGGCAGTTCGCGGAAGGCTCCACGGCGACGCCCCTCTACGCTGCGATACAACTCAAGTCCGGCAAAAAGATCCGACGCCTGCTCGAGGCCGGGAGTGACCCCAATGGCCGGGAGCACAGGGGGTGGGCGCCCTTGCACTGCGCCGTCTTGACGGGGCAACTCACGGCAGTGCGGCTCTTGCTCGAGCACGGCGCCGCCGCCAACGCCTCGACAGACGCGGGGCTGACGCCCCTTCATGTCGTGGCGCTGAGGGCGGCTTCCGCCGAAGGCGACGCCTGCGACGGTCTGATGATCCGTGAACTGGTGGCAGCGGGTGGCGACGTGAACGCCAGCGGCCCCCGGCGTGATTCGGCGCTGCACGGTGCCGCGCGGTTAGGACGCTCGAATGTCATCGCGACCCTCGTCGAGTTGGGGGCGGACGTCAACGCGCGCAATGCAGAGGGCCTAACGCCGCTCGACATCGCCGAGCGATGGAACTGGCCCGGCGCCGCGTCCGCGTTGCGGGCGGCGGGCGCGACCCCCAGATCTACTCGCCCGCTCTGATTCGCTCCACGCATTCCCAGAGGGCGGCGCAGATGTACTCGTTGTCCTCTTCGGTCATGAGCGGGTGCAAGGACACGCAGGTCAAGCGGCTCGCGAGTTCGTCGGACACGGGCAGATCGAGGTTCACCGCGTTCTCGCGGATGAACGGGATGGTCTGGTGTGTCGGGGGATTGGCGACGACGCATCCGATGCCGAAGTCCTCGACCATCATCGCGTTCAGGCGGTCGCGCTTCTCGCCGGCCCACTCCTTCGGCACGAGGCACGTGTACAGGTAGTAAGTGTGCCAGCGGTCCTGCGGATCGTGCGGGAGCGTGATCTCGGGGATGCCCTGCAGCATCGCCGTGCGCTCCAGCGCGCGCTGACGTCGCAAGCCCGTCATCTCGTCGAGCTTGCGGAGTTGGATCATGCCGACCGCCGCCTGGACCTTCGTCAGCTTGTAGTTGGATCCCCAACCACTCGCGCCGCCGAACTGACGCAGTTCACGCAGGCGCTTCGCCGCCTCAACGTCGTCGGTGGTCAGCGCGCCACCCTCGCCGAGGGTGGTCATGAGCTTCTGCGTGTGGAAGCTGAATATGGTCATCCAGCCTGGCTTGCCGATTCTCTGTCCCTTGTACCCGCCGGCGCCGCACCGCGCGGCGTCGCCGATGACCTTCGCCGGCCCTTGCTTTGGGTGGGGGCACTTCTCGGCGATGGCTTCATAGTCGTCCATCGGCGCGGCAA
>CAZKUN010000029.1:4652-5502 GCA_964555935.1 uncultured Armatimonadia bacterium
ATGTGAGTCGGCAAGATCGCGCGCGTGTTGGGCGTCATCAGCTTCTCGACGTGGTTGGGATCGAGTTGGAATCCCTCCGGCTCGATCTCTCCCATCACCAGGCGCGCGCCCTGGCCGAGCACGGCCATCGGCGCGGCGCGGAAGTTCACCGAGGGGACGATCACCTCGTCTTCGGGCTGGAGGTCCAGGCACATCAGCGCCATATCCAGGCCCGTGCCCGCTCCGTTGATCGTGACGCACTCGGCCGTGTCGTTGTACTCCGCGAAGGCTCGCTCGAACTCCAGAATCTCATCGCAGATGAATCCGAAACCCACCCGCCAGTCCATCGACTCGCGGATCGTCTTCTCAACGACCTCGATCTCTTCTTCACCATACCAACCACCCAGCAAGGGCTCGCCCGGCCACGTGGGATCCGGCTTCGGTCGCGAGAGAATCTGTTTCCGGCGATCGGCATCCATAGTCAAGGCCTCCTGGACTGGTTGAGGGATCGGCGGGCACTTTGCCTCACTCCCCGCGGGATTCCTTCCCCGCCGCCAAAGCATGCAGGCCAATCATTCCCGTTCATCGAATACCCCGCCCATGACCTCGGCCCGCGCCGAGGCGTCATATTGCTGACGGCAATGAAGCGTCGCCCTACAAGGGAGATGGAACTTCGATGTCTGATAAACCGAATGTCCTTCTGCTCGGCATCGACAGCCTCCGTGCCGACCACATGAGCTGCTACGGCTACGATCGCCTCACCACGCCTCACATCGACGAGATCGCCGAGGAGGGCGTCCTCTTCGAGCACAACTTCTGCCCGCACGTTCCCACCACGCCGGGCTATGGCTCCATGCTGTCGGGCATGGAC
>CAZKUN010000029.1:5512-24976 GCA_964555935.1 uncultured Armatimonadia bacterium
CTGCGCCACCAAGGCACGTTCGCCGACGGCGTTCCGACGCTGGCTGAGATCCTCGGCAAAGAGGGCTATGAGTCGACATGCGTCGGCTTTCAGGGGAACCTGGCGGCCCGCGGTTTCGACAACTACCTGAACTTCGAGGGATGGGGCGGCACCAAGGCCGAGAATCTGAATGACGTTACGATCCCCGAGATGGATCGGCTCGCGGGCGGCGACAAGCCGTTCTTCCTGTTCCTGCGGCACATGGATCCGCACAGCCCGTACTGCGCGCCCGGCCCGTTTGAGCGCATGTTCTACAGCGGCGATGAGTTTGACCCTGACAACCGTTCCATGGAGCCCGTCTTCGAGTTCAAGCCCTTCGCCGACTACTTCGCTACGTGGATGCCCCCGGGCATCACCGACGCCGAGTATGTCAACGCTCAGTACGACGGCGCGGTGGCGTATATGGACGCGGCCATCAAGCGCATCTTCACGCGGCTGGAGGAGCTGGGCATCGCCGAGAACACGCTCCTCATCATCAACGCCGACCACGGCGAGACGCTGTACGACCACGAATGCTGGTTCGACCACCACGGCATCTACGATTGCACTCTCGACGTCCCGCTGATCTATCGCTGGCCGGGCGTCCTCCCCGAGGGGCAGCGCGTCGACGGCATCACGCTCCATCAGGACCTCGTGCCGACGGTCATGGAGATGCTCGATATCGATACGGATCTTGCCTTCGATGGCCAGAGCCAGATCCCGATGATGCTCGGCGAGACGCCGACGAATTACACGGGCTTTTACATCACCGAAGCCACGTGGATGCGCAAGCACGGATGGCGCACCGCGGAATGGAAGCTGATCCAGGCGCTTGAGCCGGACTTCCACTTCAAGCCCGAGATCGAACTCTACAACCTCATCGACGATCCAGAGGAGTACAACAATCTCGCGGCCTCCGAGCCGAAGGTCGTCGAGATGATGCAGGATCAGATGCAGCGGCATATCGACAAGCGGGAGAAGGAGACGGGCCGCACGAATCCGATGTACACGAACCTGAACTGGCACGGAAGCGCCGGCGGGCACGAGGGACCGTTCGAGTCCTCGCAGCAGGCCTACGACTGCATGCACATCGGCGATCCCGAGGCGGCGAAGAAGCTCCAGGCCAAGGGCGCGAAGAAGCAGTAGCCACCTGAATCACGGAGAGACAACATGAAGTTCATCCCGGCGAGCATCGCGGTATGCCTGTCGGGCATTCTGGGTCCGGCGTCGCTCAAGGCGCCGGACCTTGCTGTGCCCAATGGGGATTTCGAGGCTGTCACCGATGACACGCTAGAGAACTGGGGCTGGTGGTCACGCGAGGGTGGCGGGTCCGCGACGCCCGCACCAGGGGAGGGCCGTGACGGCAGCGCGTGCGTGCTCATCGAGCACGACCAGGAACGCGACTGGGCCTTCATGAACGATCTCCGCTTCGCGGTCGAGCCCGGTCAGGAATACACCGTCACCGGGTGGGTCCGCGGTCCGAACACTCAGTTCATCGAGATCGCAGTTGTGGCCCAAGCGGGCGGCGAACTCCTCTCGTGGAGCATCGGCGGGGATGCGGTCGCCGGGCCGACGCCCGAGTGGACCGAACTGAAAGGCGGCGCGCGCATCCCGGACGGGTGTGATGAGATCTACGTGCGTTTCGTCGGTCGGGCGACAACGAGCGCCTACATTGACGACGTATCCCTCTCGGCCGGCCTGCCGGTCCGCGAACCCAAACCCCCAATAGAAGGCTGGGCGAAGAAGCGCGTGACTGAGAAGCTCGACCGAGCATTTGTCGCGGTGCCCGCCGGTGAGGGGAAGGTGTACCTCGGTTGGCGCATTCTCGCCGATGACCCCGATGACGTGGCGTTCAACCTCTACCGCCGCGACGACTCCCCGAAGGCGACCAAGCTCAACTCCGAGCCGATCACCGAGACCAGTGACTGGCTCGACGAGACGGTGGAGGACGGCCAGGAATACAGTTATGAACTGCGCGTCATCCAGGGCCGCAGTCGTCAGAAGCCGGTCGGGCGCACCACCTGCGCGGCTGACTCCGAAGCCGGGGCGTATGTCTCGATCCCGCTTGTGGGCGACCACACGTTTCAGAAGGTCGGCGTCGGCGACCTCGATGGCGACGGGCGCCTCGACTACGTTCTCAAGCAGCCCAATAGCAACGTCGATCCGTACGTCAACTACTGGAAGAAGAGCCCCGGCACGTTCACCCTCGAAGCCTACACGGGGGCGGGCGATCCGCTCTGGCAGTATGACCTCGGTTGGGCGATCGAGCAGGGAATCTGGTACTCGCCGTACATCGTCGCGGACCTCGACGGCGACGGCAAGGCGGAGGTCGCGGTGAAGACGGGCGAGGGCGACCCGCGTGATGAGGATGGTCGCGTGCATGAGGGCCCGGAATGGGTCACGATCCTCAACGGCGAGACGGGCGAGGAGATCACGAAGGCGCCGTGGCCGAGTCGCGACCGTTTCCCGGACTACAACGTGTGGTGCCGCAACCAGATGCTCGTCGCCTACCTCGATGGCAAGACGCCGTTCCTGATCGTCGAGCGGGGCACGTATAGCGTGATGAAGTGCAGCGCGTACACGCTCGAGAACGGCAAGCTCGTTGAGGCGTGGAGTTGGGAAGAGCGTGAGGAGTTCGCCAACTACCGTGGGCAGGGCGCGCACATCAGCATCGCGGCGGACGTGGATCAAGACGGGCGGGACGAGATCTGCCTGGGCTCGTCGGTTATCGATGACAATGGCGTGGGCCTCTGGAGCACGGGACTTGGACATCCCGACCACATGTATGTCGGCGAGATCGATCCGGATCATCCGGGGCTTGAGATGTACAACGGCATGGAGACGCGCCAGCCGATCGGCAACGGCATGGTTCTTCTCGACGCCGCGACGGGTGAGATCATCTGGAGCCTGGACGAGCCGACGCTTCACGTACACCACTCGGGCATGTGCGCCGACATCGATGCTGCTCACCGCGGGTTGGAGTGTTACGGCGGCGAGCGAGATGACGAGGAGCAGCGCTGGATGTTCAGCGCCAAAGGCGAGCTTATCGCCCAGGATGACATGAGTCTTGCGCCGCGGTCTGCGTTCTGGGATGCGGATCCGCAACGCGAGGTGGTGCGGGGTTCTCACATCTTCGACTACGGCGGCGTTTCGTTCGATACGCGACCCGAGGGCCGCTACATAATGACCGTGGACCTCCTGGGCGACTGGCGCGAGGAGATCATCACCACGCTTGACGGCGAGATGCGCATCTACACGACGACCATCCCCGCCGTCGACCGGCGGCCGTGCCTGCTGCAGGACCCGATCTATCGGAGCTACGTCACCAGCGCCGCGATGGGCTACTACCAAGTGCCGATGCTCAGCACGTATTTCGGCAACTAATCGAGATTGTTGGAGGACAGGCTGACTTGGATTATCCGGAGTCGAAACGCGGAGACACGGTCGATGTTCTGCACGGCGTTGAGGTCGCGGATCCATTCCGCTGGATGGAGGAACTCGATTCCGATGACACTCGCGCCTGGATCGAAGCGCAGAACGCGCTGACGTTCGGCTTCCTGGCGAAACTGCCCAAACGCGCGGCCCTCGCAGAGCGCCTGACCAAGCTCTGGGACTACCCGAAGCATGGCGTCCCCTTCCGACGCGGCGATCGGTACTTCGTCACCCACAACGACGGCCTGCAGAATCAGAGCGTTCTGTATTGGATGGACTCGCCCGACGGGGAGATGAGGGTGCTGATCGACCCGAACACTCTCACCGATGATGGGACCATGGCCCTGACGGGGTACTCGCCCGCCGAGGACGGGAAGCTCTTGGCCTACGGGGTGTCCGACGCGGGGTCTGATTGGCAGGAATGGCGCGTGCGCGACGTCGAGACCGGAGAGGACCTCGACGACCACATCAGGTGGGTCAAGTTCTCCGGCGCCTCGTGGCTGAAGGACGGTAGCGGCTTCTTCTACAGCCGCTACGACGAGCCCGTCGATGGTGACGCGCTCAAGAACGCGAACTACAATCAGAAGCTCTACTTTCACAAGCTCGGAACGCCTCAGTCCGAAGACGAATTGGTCTACGAGCGTCCCGATGAGCCCGAATGGGGCTTCGGCGGGCACGTCACGCACGATGGCCGGTACCTCGTCATCACAGCATGGTGGGGGACGCATCGCGAGAACGCGCTGTTTTTCAAGGACCTCACCGACCCCGATGGGGAGATCGTTGAGTTGCTGTCGGGCTTCGATGCCGGCTACCACTTCATCGGCAACGACGGTGGCGTCTTCTACATGTCGACGGATCTCGACGCGCCGATGTCACGGCTGATCGCCATCGACGTCGACGAGCCGGAAACGATCCGAGAGGTGATCCCCGAGTCGGAAGACTCGTTGCGCTCCGTGAGCTTCATCGGTGGCAAGTTCCTGGTCTCGTACCTGCACGATGCCTACTCCGTCGTCAAAGTCTTCGCCGAGGACGGCACCTACGAGCGCGATGTTGACCTCCCCGGCCTGGGAATGCACGGCGGGTTCTGGGGGCGTCCCGACGACCGCGAGGCGTATTACTTCTACACCAGCTTCACCGTGCCCAGCACGATCTTCCACTACGATATTGACACCGGCGTCAGCACGGTCTATCGGCAGCCGGATGTCGACTTCGACCCCGATCAGTTCGTCGCCGAACAGGTCTTCTACCAAAGCAAGGACGGAACGCGCGTGCCGATGTTCGTCTGTCGCCGCAAGGACGTTCAACTCGGCCCGGACACGCCGTGCTACCTCTACGGCTACGGTGGCTTCGATATCCCGTCGATGCCCGGGTTCAACGTCTCGACCCTTGTCTGGATGGAGCAAGGTTGCATCTACGCGCAAGCCTGTATCCGAGGCGGGGGAGAGTACGGCAAGACGTGGCATGAGGCGGGGACCAAGCTGACGAAGCAGAACTGCTTCGATGACTTCATCGCCGCCGCCGAGTGGCTGATCGAGAATGACTACACCAGCACACCCAAACTCGCGATCGGCGGGGGGAGCAATGGCGGCCTGCTGGTCGGCGCGTGTCTGACCCAGCGTCCGAATCTGTTCGGGGCGGCCGTGCCTGCGGTCGGCGTGCTCGATATGCTGAGGTTTCACAAGTTCACGATCGGCTGGGGCTGGACGAGCGACTACGGCTCGCCGGATGATCCGGATGAGTTCCAGGCGCTGCTCTCGTACTCGCCGCTGCATAATGTGGAGCCTGGAACGCATTACCCGGCGACGCTGGTCACCACGGGCGATCACGACGACCGAGTCTTCCCGGCGCATAGCTTCAAGTTCGCCGCGGCTCTGCAGCACGCTCAGGCCGGCGAGACGCCGACCTTGATTCGAGTCGAGACTCGCGCTGGCCACGGCGCCGGCAAGCCGACCGCGAAGGTCATCGAGGAGCAGGCCGATCGTTGGGCCTTCATCCTCAACGCATTGGGCGCAGTGTAGAAGAGCCGGAGCCAGATCCGTCCCGTCAAGGAGACCCACCAATGGAATCGCGCTTCATTTACGAGCAAGCTCCGTTCCCGTCGTGCCACGCATCGTCGATCGCCGAGACCTCGCCGGGCAAGTTCCTTTGCACGTGGTTTGGTGGCACGAATGAGGGCGCCAAGGATGTTGGGATATGGCTGTCGTCCTGGGATGGGGGCGACTGGTCGCTGCCCGTTCAGGTCGCCGCGGATCCCGAGGAGCCGTGCTGGAATCCCGTCCTCCACCAGATGCGCTCCGGCGAGACGATACTGTTCTACAAGGCCGGCCCGCGCCCGTCGAACTGGAGCGGTCTGCTGAAGCGCTCGACCGATGGCGGCAAGACGTGGAGCAAAGAGGAATGGCTCCCGGCCGGCATCCTCGGCCCGATCAAGAACAACCCGATCGAACTGGAAAATGGCGAGTTGATCTGCGGCTCATCGGTCGAGAGCTACCGGCTGTGGTCCTGTTGGGCTGAGGTCTCTCCCGACGCTGGTCGCACGTGGACCAAGTACGGTCCGATTGGCGTTCCCGGCAAGCCGTATGGCATCATCCAGCCGGGCGTGGCCGATCTCGGCGGCGGGCGCGTGCTGTTCCTGAGCCGTTCGCGTGGCATGGGGCGCATCGTGGCGTCGACCTCCGAGGACGCCGGTCGCACGTGGTCTGACGCCGTCTTGACCGACCTGCCAAACCCCAACAGCGGCATCGATGCCACGATCCTCGCCGATGGCCGCGTCGCGCTCATCTACAATCACACCGAGGCCGCCCGGACGCCGCTGAACGTGGCCGTCTCGTCCGATGAGGGCGTCACGTGGTCTGATCCGGTTACGCTCGAGGATGAGCCCGGCGAGTACTCGTATCCCGCTATCATCCAGGCGGCCGATGGCGCGATCCACATGACCTACACCTGGCGGCGCGAGCGCGTGAAGCATGTGGTGATGTCGCCGGATGAGGTGTGACCGGTCGCAGGCAAGAATGCCTGCGCCACGGGTCTGTTATTGGGAGGCGTCCACATGTCTGTCAGCCAACTGCCAACTGAGTTCGACCAGTACTACACCCACGCTCAGATCACCAAGTGGTTGAAGCAGGCCGTTAGGCTCCACCCCAAGCTCGCGCGCTTGACCGAGATCGGCAAGAGCTACGCGGGCAAGCCGCTATGGGTCATGGAGATCACCGATACCCGTAAGGGCGATTTCGCCGACAAGCCGGCCTACTACATTGAGGCCAACATCCATGCCACCGAGTTCTGCGGCGAGGTGGTCTGCCGCTGGCTGATATGGCATCTCCTCACCAATCATCGCAAGTCCGACATCCGGAAGCTGCTTGCTGAGCGGACCTTCTACGTCATGCCTCGGATCAGCGTGGACGGCGCGGACATCGCCCTCACCTCGCCCGAGCGGATGCGCTCGAGCATCCGTCCGTACCCGCACGCCGAGGAGCAACCGGGCCTGCGCCCCGAGGACATCGACGGCGATGGGCGCATTCTGGCGATGCGTCTGAAGGACCCGTGCGGCTCGTGGAAAGCATCGGACGTCGACCCTCGGATCATGGAGAAGCGCGGCATCGATGAAGACGGCGGCGAGTATTACCGCATCGTCTCCGAGGGCAAGCTCTACGATTGGGATGGCCACGGTATCCCCCTCGCCCCGTCCAAGTGGGGCCTGGACATGAACCGCAACTGGCCCCACGATTGGGCGCCCGACAGCGAACAAGGCGGCGCCGGCCCCATGCCTCTCAGCGAGCCCGAGACGCGCGCGGTCGCCGACTTCATCACCGGCCATCCGAACATCTGCGGCATCCAGTCGCTCCACCTTACTTCAGGCGTCATCCTCCGGCCGTATTGCGCCAAGGACGACGAGACGCTTCCCACCCGCGATCTCGAGGTCTACGAGGCTTTGGGCAAGCGCGGCGAGGAACTGACCGGCTACCCCTGCGTGTCGATCTACCACGGCTTCCGGTACGACCCGAAGCAGTTCATCCGTGGCGGATTCCTCGACTGGGGCTATCACGATCTCGGCATCTTCACGTTCTCCACCGAGCTGTGGGATGCGATCAAGACAGCGGGGATCGAGGATCGCGATATCATCAAGTTCTGGATGTTCGACCGGACTCCCGAGGACGAGAAGACCATGCTCGACTGGAGCGACAGTGAACTCGATGGCGCGGGGTTCAAGCCGTGGACGGCCTTCAAGCATCCGCAACTCGGGGAGGTCGAGATCGGCGGCTGGGATTTCCCGGCTGTCTGGGGCTCGCCGCCGCCGAGGTTCCGCGAGGAGATCGCTGAGAATAGCGGGCTCTTTGCCATCGCCCACGCCAAGACGTCGCCGCTGGTGAAGATCGACGACGCGTCGGCGGAGCCGCTCGGGGACGGGCTCTATCGCATCTCTTGCACTGTCCGCAACCACGGGTTCTTGCACACGGCCGTCAGCGAGCAGGCGGTAGCGCGCAGTCTCGTCCGGCCGCTCCGCGTTGAGGTCGCGCCGCCCTCGGGATGCGTGATCCAGGCCGGGCGGAAGCGCCAAGACATTGGTCATCTGCGGGGGCGTTCGGATCAGTTGCGCAAGTCCTTCTTCAGCCACGACAGCACGGACAATGAGCGTTACGTGGAGTGGGTCGTCGAGGGCAAGCCGGGCAAGCGTATCACCATCACCGTCACCGGCCAGCGCACCGGGAAGCAGACCGCCAGGATCAAGCTCCCATGACTGGAGATCAACCCATGCCTGACATCCGCTACTTCGACGCGCTATGTGTGCTGGGGCGCCACATCGAATCGCGCGAGGGCCAGCCTGAGTCGCCGGAGGCGGTCCTGGAGTTGATGGACCACTACGGCATCCACGAGGCGCTTGTTGTAAGCGCTCTGGCGAAGGATGCGAACCCGCTTGCCGGCAACCTCGGGCTGCTCGACGAGGTCCGCGATCACCCTCGCCTGCACCCCGCGTGGACGGTGATCCCTCCTCACTCCAAGGAGTTGCCCCACCCACACGCGCTCATCGACCAGATGCGCGACGAGGGCGTGGCCGCGCTCTTCCTCTTCAACCGCATCTTCAACACGCCTCTCGCCGACTGGTCGCTGGACGAATTGCTCGCGCCGATGGAGCAGTCTCACGTCCCGCTCTTCATCTGCGGTGATGGCCTCGCCTCGCGTCGGGGCACCAATCAGACCGACTGGGATGGGGTGGTCCGCATCTGTCGCGACTTCCCCGAACTGCCCGTGGTCGTCAGCGAGTACCGGATCTATGGCACGCAGCGCGCGATGTTCTCGGCCATGGCGGCGTGTGAGAACCTCCACATCGACATTCGCGGCGTCTGGCTGCACAAGCACGTCGAATTCATCTGCCGTGAGTTCGGCGCTCAGCGGGCGGTCTGGAGTTCGGGGCTGCCGCTGTGCGAGCCGGGCGTGCCGATGATGCAGGTCAACTACTCTGAGATCGGTCACGAGGAGCTTGAACTCATCGCCGGTGGCAACATCCGCCGCCTGCTCGAGTGGAACACGAGCGTCGCGCCGGCCGGTGATGTGGAGCTGCCCGAGCCCATCGACGACCTCCACCGCGCCGCTCGCGAGCGACTCGACCTCAGCGGCCTCGGCATCTACGACAACCATGGTCACATTGGGTCATCCACGCCCAATCACGTCATCCACGCCGACCTCGATGAGATCGTTGGCGAGATGGACCGCTTCGGCGTCGAGGCGTGCTGCGTGTTCGGCCTGGAGGGGGTCTTTGGCGATGAACGGTATGGCAACGACCGCGTCTTCGAGGCGGTCAAGCGCCATCCCGAGCGCTTCATCGGCTTCGCGATGGTCAACCCAAACCATGGCGAGGCCGAGATGCTCCGCGAACTCAAGCGAGGCGTCGAGCATGGAATGAAGGGCGTCAAGCTCATCGCCTCCTACCACGGCTACCCGGAGGAGGGCCCCCTGATCGACGTCGCGTGTCGCTTCGCCCATGAGCGCGGCCAGTTCATCCTCAACCACCAGTGGGGCAGCGCCGAGCAGATGCTACGTCTGTGCACCGAGTATCCCGACACCTGCTTCTTCACGGGACACTCGTGCCTGCACTTCGCCGATGTTGCCCGTCAGGTCGAGAATCTCTTTATCTGCACGTGCCCGTTCAACCACCTGGGGATGACCGAGACATTCGTCGATACCTACGGCGCCGACCGGATCATGTTCGGGTCTGATCTCACCGATCTGCCGATCTCCTGGGGGCTCGCGCCGATCATGTATGCGCGCATTCCCGAGGCTGACAAGCGACTCATTCTGGGGGGCAATCTCCAGCGCTGCATGAAGCAATACGGCATTACTCCTGGGCCGTGAAGGACGCGGGTCGCTCAACGCAGAAAGCCCCCGCGCGGGCATCGAAACGTTGGGGGAGACGCGCATGGTCCTGACAGGTGGCGAGATCGTCGCTGAGTGCCTCATCGCGGCCGGCGTTCCATACGTCGCCGGCATCCCCGGACACGGTTGCCTTGGCCTTGCGGATGCGTTCACATCGCGCCAGGATCGCATTCGCGTGCTCAACGTGCGACAGGAAAACGCGGCCGTCCATCTGGCCGACGGCTACTACCGCACGTGCGGCAGACCCCTCGCGGCTTTCACATCGATCGGCCCCGGCGCGTGCAACACCGTCATCGGCGCGGCGACGTGCTTCGTTGATTCGACCCCCGCTATGATCCTCACCGGCGGCACGCACCTGCACATGTTTGGGAAGGGCGTGCTCCAGGAGATCGAGCGGCGTCAGTCGAGCGACTTCATGAACGTGCTCAAGCCCGTCGTCAAGCGCTCTTGGGAGGCTATGAGCGCGGAGCAGATGCCATTCATCATGCAGCGCGGCCTCGCGACGATGATGACGGGCCGACGCGGTCCCGTGCATGTCGAGTTGCCGATGGACGTGCAGTGTGAATCGGCTGATGTCGAGATCCCTGATATGGCTCAGCGGGTTGTGGATCAGCGTCCCGTGCCGGATCCCGATGCCATCGAGGCCGCCGCGGAGCTACTCGCCTCCGCCAAGCGCCCACTCATCATCGCCGGCGGCGGCGCGCTGTATGCGGATGCCGCGCCGCAACTGAAGGAACTCGCCGAACACCTCGGCGCCGCAGTCATCACGACTCTTGCCGGCAAGGGCGTCTTCCCCGAGACCCACCGCCTGTCGGCTTGGCTCGCCGGCTCGAAGGGCACCACATGCGGAATCGAGCTGGCCCGCTCGGCTGATGTGATCCTCGCGGTCGGTTGTCGATTTGCCGACGAGACCACGTGCAGTTACCGTCACGGATCGAGTTTTGCGATTCCACCCACGAAACTGATTCACCTCGACCTCACGCCTGAGGAGATCGGGAAGAACTACCCCGTCGAGGTCGGGCTCGTCGGTGACGCCAAGGCGGGTCTAGCGGCTGTCGTGGACGCCGTGAAGGACCGCGTCACCTGGGGCGTTGAACAGAACGAGTATACAGCCGAGATCGCCGATCTGCGGAAGCGATGGCATGCGGAATGCGCTCCGCTTCGCGAATCGAGCGCCGTGCCGATGACCATGAGCCGGCTCCTCGTCGAGGCTCGCGCGGCGATCCCGATGGACGCCATCGTGGCAAGCTCATCGGGCAACACGCAGGCCCAGATCCTGCAGGAATTTGCGTTTGATGAGCCGCGCACGTGCCTCACGACGGGCGGCTTCTCGACAATGGGTTGGACGCTCCCCGCAGCGATGGGCGCCAAGCTGGCCGAGCCCGAACGGACGGTCTGCGGCATCCTCGGCGACGGTGATTTCCTGATGTCTATCCAAGAACTCGCGACGGCCGTCCAGCACGAGATCCCCGTTACCATGGTCGTCGCCAACAACCAGGGCTTCATCTCCATCAAAGACCTCCAACGCGCCGTCTACGGGGACGACCGCACGATTGGCGTTGATTTCGCGAAGGCTGACGGGACGCTCACGACGCCCCATCTGGCCGATGCGGCCAAGGCTTTCGGCTGCCACGCCGAGCGCATCACGGAGCCCGGCGACGTGGGCCCGGCCATCACTCGCGCGATGGAATCCGAGGGACCGGCCGTCGTCGAGATCATGGTCGACCGCGAGCCACCGGCCTCGGGCGGGGGTGCTTACGGCTGGTGGGACGTGCCCGTGCCGACATACATGCCAGACCAACTTGGCGCATACAACGAGGGGCGAAAAGAAGAACGTATATAGCGGGCCAAATGCCCATCCAGGAGGGTTGATATGATTAGGTCAATCAGTCATTGGTCGATGCCGGAAGGCAGCACTGTCGAGCAGTCGATGAGACTCGCCAAGCAAGCAGGCTACGACGCTATCGAGCTAGCCGTCGACGAGACGGGCGAGTTCAGCGTTGAGACGTCGGCGGAGGACCTTGCCGCTATCAAGGCGATGGCAGATGAGATTGGACTTCAGCTCCCGACCGTGGCCAGCGGGATGGGTTGGGCCTATCCGTCGATTGGCCCGGATCCGGCAATCTGCGCGCGCTCTCGCGAACTGACCATCGGCTCGCTCGACGCCGCGGCGGCGCTCGGCGCTGAAGTGCTGCTCTGCGTTCCGGGCAGCGTCACTGACGACTATGCCTACGACCAGGCGCTCGCAGACCTTGTCACGACGTTCAAGGGCCTCGCTCGCGAGGCCGAGAAGCGCGGCGTCATCATTGGCGTCGAAAACGTCTGGAACAAGTTCATGCTCAGCCCGATCGAATTCCGCGACCTCATCGACGAGATCGGCAGCCCCTTCGTGCAGGTCTACTTCGACGTGGGCAATGTCGTGCTGACGGGCTTCCCGGACCAGTGGATCCGCATCCTGGGCGAGCGCATCAAAGCGGTTCACTTCAAGGACTGGAAGCGCGATATCGGCACGATCGTGGGCTTCATAGACCTGCTAGAGGGTGATGTGCCGTGGGACCGCGTTATGGCGGCATTCACCGAGATCGGCTACAATGGCGCCGTGACGGCGGAGATGATGCCTCCGTACCAGCACTTCCCGGAGCGTCTGTTGGAGGCCACGCGTCGCAGCATGGATGCCATCCTGACCCTTGGTTAGCGAAAGGAGGCGGACCGCATGGAAGCACAGCAATGGGAGTACGTCTTGCTGAAGTTTGCCGCGGGAACGTTGGCGCATATCACCGAGCGTATCAATGAGCACGCCCAGAGAGGCTTTGTCCCGGTGATGATGTGCGGCGATGAACAGACGACGATACTCCTGCGTCGAGCGAAGGCAGAGGGCGACGAAGAGAGGGCCGATGCCGGGCGCGCTGCGCCGGCCGCCCAGCCCGCCGGACGCACTGCTCCCTGAAAGAAAAGCAAGAGCCGCCCACCGAAATGGGCGGCTCCTGCCGGATCCCCGCCTAAACGCCTGGGGGTTGCGCATTGGACGGGGAGATCTCAACGAGTGTATACCCACGAAGCACCGGGGGCATACCGTGAGCCGCATCACGGGGCCGCGAGGGCGCGCCACCGAAGGGAAGGCCTACTGTGAGCGAAGTCAGACTCGGTCTAATCGGCTGTGGGGGCATGGGAACGGGCCTCATCACCAGCACTTCGGACATCCCGAACTGCACCGTTAAGTGCGTCTGCGACCTTGATGAAGAGAAAGCTAGCACGCTCGCGGAGAAACTCGGGTGCGACGCCGTGACCGACGCGGCCGACCTGCTCGCGCGAGACGACATTGATGCTGTCATTATCGCCGTCTATAACAACGTGCACCGGCCAATGGCCGAGGCAGCCGCGGCAGCAGGCAAGCATATCTTCAGCGAGAAGCCTCTGGCTCTCACCAAGGCGGACGCGCAGGCCATGATCGATGCGGCCGACGCCGCGGGCGTCAAGCTGATGGTCGGTCAGGTCTTGCGATACCTGCCCCCGTGGCACTACATCAAGACGCTGATCGACAGCGGCAAGCTCGGCAAGCCGATCGGCATGCAGACGACGCGTATCGGCGGCGGCTGGGGCGCGACCTACCGGGCTGGCTGGCGCCTGAAGCGCGAGTCGTGCGGCGGGCCTCTGTTTGAGATCAACGCGCATGAGATCGATTTCATGCGCCAGGTGATGGGCGAGGCCAAGCGCGTTACGGCTCATGCCGGCAACTTCGGCGTGGCGCACGACATCGACTACGAGGATCTGGCGATGCTCCTGATTGAGTTCGAGGACGGCGGCTTCGGCCAGTTGCTGGCCGGCCACTGCGCGCACATCGGGAGCTACGACTCGAAGATCTTCCTCACCGAGGGCACGATATACACGGGTCCGGCGCCGCTAGGGCTGCGCTACAAGGCGGCGGACGGCGATGAGACCACGGTTGAGGCATCCGAGCTTGAGGCCGAGCCGGGCGTCAAGCGCGAAGTGCGCGAGTTTGTCGAGTGCGTTCTGAATGACACGGAACCCACGATCCCCGGCATCGAGGGGTTGCGCATGGTTGAGATCGCCCAGGCCGCGCTCATATCGGCTGAGGAACGTCGCTCTGTCGATCTGCCGTTGTAGATAAGTAGACCCGCGCCGACCATGTGATTACGGAGGAGGCGACCGTCTCTGCAAACGAGGCGGTCGCCCATTTGCGCCTAATATGGAGAAGGACACGCTTAGTCGACTGCTCGAGAGCGTCCGCGAAGGCGAGACCAGCATCGAGGACGCGCTCCGCGAGCTACGGGACCTACCATTTGAGGACCTCGGTTTCGCCAAGGTCGACCATCATCGCGCGATCCGCACCAACTTCCCCGAGGTGATATTCTCACAGGGGAAGGCGATCGGGCACGTCGTTTCGATCGTGAAGTCCCTGCGCGAGAGGCAGGAGGTCGTTCTGGCTACTCGCGCTACGGCCGAGGTTCACGCCGCGGTCCAGGCCGAAGTGCCCGAGGCCGTCTATCACGAGCAGGCGCGGATAATTCAGGTCGGCACGCCCCAGCCCGATCCGGCGTGTAAGGGGTGCGTTCTCGTCTGCAGCGCCGGCACCGCCGATATCCCTGTCGCCGAGGAAGCCGTGGTCACCGCCGAGGCGGCCGGCTGCGAGGTGAAGCGCCTGTACGACGTCGGTGTCGCGGGTATCCACCGCCTCTTCGCGCATCAGGGCTTGCTGGGCGAGGCCCGCGTGCTCATCGTCGTGGCTGGAATGGAAGGCGCGCTCGCCAGTGTCGTCGGCGGGCTCGTTGACAAGCCGGTGATCGCCGTCCCGACGAGCGTCGGGTATGGCGCCGCTTTCGAAGGCATGGCCGCGCTGCTTGGCATGCTCAATAGCTGCGCATCCGGGGTCGTTTGCGTCAACATCGACAACGGCTTCGGGGCGGGCTACTTTGCGGCGATGCTCACCAAGATGGACTGAAGGTCCGCTCGCTCACTCTATCCCCAACTCGAACCTGGCTCGTCTCAGCAGCAGCTGCGCCGCGATCGGATCCGTCTCGGCGGACTGTCGCGCTGAGCGGATCATCAGCCTCGCCAGCCACGCCTCCCGCGACGGAGGCGCGTCTTCGGCGGCTTCGGTCAGCGTCGGCAGGTCGCTTTGGACAGCCTGTAGGGCGTCAGCGATCCCGGCCAGCTCGGGCGCGTCGACCGCGCCCGACGAGATCAGCTCAACCGCCTCGCGGCACAAGCCTGGCGCGTCCCTGTGGATGTCCGCCGGGTCGCCCGTCTGCCTGAGGTAGAGCACGAAGGCGTGCTCGCTTCGTAGCGCCGGCGCGGACAGATAGCCCATGTACCAGAAGTTCGCGCCGCCATGATACAACTGGAGGAACGTGCGCGAGCCACGCCACGTGGTGCGGTGCAGCGGGAAGATGACGCCGAACGAGATCTGAAGCTCCGGGTTGTAGAGCATCATGTATGGTCCACTCGGATCGAGGCCTGACGCGACATCCCCGGCGCCCCACCCACCAACCCCGGCATACGAATCTCTCTCGCCCAGGTCCGCGATGGCACCAGCGTGCTGGACGCCATCGGGTCCGGAGAACGCGTAGTGCGTCAGCAGCTCGACGTCAATGTCGAGCTTCGGCGCCACGCGGATGATGTCGGCACTAGGCAGGCTGTCGGCAGCGAACTGGCTGATCACCAGCACGCCGTCGTCCAGCCCTCGGTAGGTCGCTTCGTGATGGACTTGTCTCTCCTCGTCAAGCGCGCATCGAACCGTCACGTTGCCGCGCTTGCCGCCGCGTCGCGTCTCGGCCGCGACGCCGGAAGTTCGCACTTCACGCCCGCCCTCGTTGTAGCCAAACCACGGGCGCTCTCCCTCTGGCCGGATGATCGAGCGGGCCTCGCCACCGATTGGCTCAAGCAACACGTCGAACGTGCCCGTGTCGCGACTGACGCGCAACTCCCATCGATCTCCGCCGATCGTTGCGTCCGATTGGGGCGCAGCGATGCAGGGCCACGTCAGCACTGCCATCGCGGCGACTGTCAGGCGCATTCTCATTCGATCACCACCAGAGTGTAGACATCGACGGGAGGGAGGTTGATCCTGACCGCCATGCGACTGCCGATCGTCATTGGCCCCGGCATGCCCTCGATGACCGGCTGACGCCGGCTGATCCGCGTCGGCGCCCACGTCAGCTCGCCCTCGGATGTGTCCGAGTCCGGCGAGATGGCGCGGATCGACTTGTCCTTCAGCCCGTAGTCGGCTGGAAGCGTCAGCAGAAGCTTCGTCTCGCCACTTGGGGTGAAGCCCTTGCCGAGCTTGAAGTCCCTGTTGATGACATCGATCAGCAACCGGTCTCCCTCGTCATGCCCCCGCACGGTGAGCTGTAGGTTGGCGTCCAAATCTCGCAGCGAGACCGTCGGCTCAACGTTCATTCTGGTCACCAGCAGATCCGCCAAATCCACCAACGGCATCGGGTTCTGGCTGGCCAGGTATTCCTCGTAGTCTCCCCGCAGTCGGTGGATTCCCGGATGCCCCGACGCCAGCTCGGGCGGCAGCACCCCCCTCGGCTGGTTCTCCTCGTCGGCCGTTCCGATCGGTCCCGATACGACGAGGTTGCCACCGTTGGCGACGTACTCGGCGAGTGCCGATAGATTCCGGTCAGTCAACGCGTAGGCTGACGGCACGATCACCGCGTCGAAGTCGTCGAGCGCCTCGGGTTGCTCGTCCGCGTAGACGCCGCCATCGCCCATGAAGACCGTGTCGAACTGCATGTTCGCATCAAGCAGGGCCTGGCAGACACCATAGTACTCCATGCTGTGGGCGGGTCCCGGCCGAGACCACTTGAGCGGGTACATGTCCCACACGCACGACGCGTAGGAGTAGATCACCCCAACTCGCGCCTCGGGCCGCGTGCCTGTGTAATACCGATCGTGGTGGTCCGAGAAGAAGCTCGCGACCCGCGCCATCTCGTCGCGCGGTCCCTCAAAGGCGCTGAATCGGTGGTGGAACGCGTAGTAACACTGCGAGGCGTATGCCTCCGCCGCCAACCACTCCAAGGCCCGGCCTTGCTGGTCCGCCGGCAGCGCGGCGAAGAACTCCGGCGGCTTCTGGATGTCGAGGAACATGCTGATCGGCTTGTCGGGCGTCATCGCCCGCGCCATGCGGTACATCGGCAGGTACGAGTAGTCCGGCGGCAGCCGCAGGTGGCTGCGACTGGTGTCAGCGCTACGGAATGCGAGCTGCCACCCCGTCCCGATATTGACGTGGTCGTAGATCGCCGATTCCATCGCCACCGCCGCCGAGAGCGTCGTCATGTCGTATTGGTTGGCGTTCGTGACCAGGTCTCGCCCGAGCGTCGCCGCGTGGGCTTTCGAGTCCTCGACGATCTCCGTCTCATATCGGTATGTCGCGTCGAGTTGGTAGAGCCACCACTGATCGTGCAGGCGACTTTCCCACGGGCGGTCGGCAATGTCCTGCTCCGCCAGGTAGTCCCGATAGCTGAGCGAATCGATGTCATCGATGCCAAACCTCGCGCTGAGCGTTTCCGCGTCGAACTTGTCCTTGAGGTACTCGCGGAAGTGCTCGCAGCAGTGGTCGCAGAAGCCCGGAACGGGGCGCATCCAGTACCATTTGCCGTACGATTCGTCGTAGTGGATTCCGTCGGCGCCGCCATCGATCACCGCTCGCGCCAGGCGCTTCACGTACTCGCGGAACTCCGGGTTCTGCAGACACCCCTGGTGCCAGTTGCCGGTTGGGATCATCCGGTTCAGCGCATCGCGGGCGACCATTTGCTCGTAGCGGCCCTCCGGCACATCGCTCTCGTAGATTGCCGATGACGTGATCATCGTCACGAAGCACATTCCGAGATTCCGCGCCAGGTCCACTAGCGGTTGTTTTGCCGCCTGGCCGTCGCGGGCCAGATTGGGCGATCTGTGCCAGGCGCCGTACACGCCGCGGACCACGACGCCGACGCCCATGTCTGACATCGCCCGCACGTCGTCCCCGCTGTTACCGGGTTGACAGATGGCGAAGGCCCTGGCGTTCTGGAGAGCTTCCAGGTTCGGGCCGGCCTGGGCATCGCGGCTCGCGAGTCCAGCCAGGGCGGCCACAGTGAAGATGAGAACGGGCGGCATATTCGCCTCCGGAGCGTGGGTGATGCGGCTGAGAACCTTCGTCGCCGGCCCGGCGGGCACCTGTGATCGCGCCGACGTCCGGGGAACAAACGCCGATCCGGTGCTGTCCCTAGCAACAGTTGACGACATCTCGCGTATGTGGGGTGGTTCCTATGCGCTCAATAGCCCGGACCGTAACAATCACCATGCTGCTCGCGCTCACCGCGTGGGCTGTTGCTCAGGACGGAAGCGACGCGTTGGTTGCCAAGTGCAAGGCCGACGCGGCCCAGCTAGCGGGCGTTGCGGTAGCTGACATCGAGACGAAACTCGTCGAGCAAGTCACCTGGCGCGATGGTTCGCTCGGGTGCCCTAAGCCGGGCATGGATTACACGATGGCGCTCGTGCCTGGGTATAAGATCGTCCTCGATGCAGGAGGGCGGACGATGGAGTATCACACGGATCTGCGCCAACGCGTGGTCTTGTGCGAGGACACGCCGGCGGACGACGCGGGTGGGGGAGACGCTCCCGCTCCGACGGGCGCACGCGTGCTGGTCCTGGAGCCGGTAGCCGATGCCCCGAACCTGAATGGCCGGCTGGTCTCCAAGGCCCTCGATGGGGGAGATGACGCTGTGATCCTGCCCCAGTGCTCGGCCTTCAGCGTCTCCGACAGTGGGCTGATCCTCGCCAAACGCCGAACATCTCGCTCGACGCACGAGCTGGTTGTGGTCGATGGAGCAGAGACCGAAGTCGTGGCCACGGCGTTCGACTTCGAGTGCCTCACGTTCCTGGAGCCGACCAGCTCCTTCGTCTACTTCATGCGTGCGAGAGCCGGCGACGATTACTCGCTCTTCGCCGCGGACCGGGGCGCTGGGCCTCAGCCTCTGGCGTGGGCGCCCACCGCGCGCCAAGGTCAGGGCGCATCCGCTTCGGTGTCAGGCGCGATCATTGTGCTGAACCTGCCGGCGGAGAACGCCGGCGCGGGTCGCGTGATCGCCCTGAGTCTCGTTTCTCAGACCGTGCTGTTGGACATAGAGGCTCCCATCGGCGCGGCCGCGCCCAACTAGCCGAGGCTTAATGAACCAGAATCCAAAAGGGCGTGGCCTTCAAGGCCACGCCCTTCTTCATGCAAGCACATCGGCTGAAACTGCTACGGGATCGTGATGTTTCCCATGTCGCCGAATGCCCCGGCACCCATCTGCTCTTGCTGCCAGGCGCGGTAGCGCTCCAGCCACTCCGCCTCCTGGTTGGCAAGCTCCATCTCGCCCAGCAAGGCGAAAGCGGCCATGAGGTCGGTGTGTATCCCATCGTTGCCGTAGGTTACCTCAGCTGCGTTGTCGGAGGCCTTCTTGTATGCTTCAACCGCCTCCTGCTTGCGGCCCGCGTCCGCGTAGAGTTCGCCGAGGGTCTTCATGAGCTGCGCGGAGCGGTCGGCGCCCGGGACCTCCGCGATCTGCGCCAGCAGCGTCATCGCCGTCTCCGACTGCCCCTTGCCCCGCCACAGCTCGGCCAGCTCGAACTTGGCGCCGATGTTACCGGAGTCGGACT
>CAZKUN010000029.1:24986-25872 GCA_964555935.1 uncultured Armatimonadia bacterium
GCGTGGCTTGGTCCAGGAGGCCGATGATATCCATCTCGGCGCCATCGTTGTCCATGAGTTCGTACGCCTGCAACTCAAGGTCAATGATCTCGACCTGGGCCGACTTGCGCAGGTCCGTTTGATACTCGCGCCACTTGGCGTTCTGCAACTCGGTGGTCAGCGTCGTGCGGTGCGTCTCCTTGGCGTCTTCGAAGTCATCCGGCAGGGCCGGCTCGCGCCCTTCCACCTTGATGATCTGCAGCCCGTAGTAGCTCTCGACGACTCCGGTGATCTGGCCCGGCTCCAACGCGGACGCCGCCGTCCACACCTCCGCAGGCATGTTCCGGCGTGTCTGCGCAGTGGTCATCTCGCCGCCGTTCTCCGATGTGGACGATGTTGAGTGCTTCTCTGCGAGTTCCGCGAAATCCGCGCCGCCCTGAAGCTGCTCGAGCAACCCGTCAATCGTCTCGCGAGCCTCGCTCTCGAAATCGCGGTTTTCGAGGGCGTCTCGATCCACGGTCAATTCGTCAAGCTTCTGCTGCCGATCAGCAGCGGCCTCTTCGTCCAATTCCGCCGCGGCCTCGATCTCCTTCTCGAGTTCCGCGATCTCGTCATCGATTGGCTGTTGCGCATCCCATCTGAGTGTGTCGGCGCTGACGGTTATCTCTCTCGCGGTCAGCTCCGCGAAGCTCGCCTTTAGGTCCTCATCCGACACGGTCACGGTCGCCTCGATGGCTTCCTGCAGCTTCTCGTAGCCGAGCAGCGTGCGGATGGCCGCGTTGCTGCCACGGTCGCTGTTGCGGAGTTCGCGCAGTAGGTTCTCGCGATACTCGTCGAGCGTCAGGCCCTCGCGCTCCAGCCTCGCCGCCAGCGCGGTGCGGCTCTCGATCTGCGGCTCGAGCTGCGC
>CAZKUN010000029.1:25882-34796 GCA_964555935.1 uncultured Armatimonadia bacterium
TCGATATGTCAATGTCTGCTTCCGCGACGGCCTGGACGTTGGCAATCTCGTTGATGTTGCTCTCGAGCCAGTTCTGCAGCACGTAGCGGTGCTGCTCCACCGGGATCGGTCCGCCGGAGCGGCGCTCTACCTCATAGAGGTATCCGTCCAGCGATGTGCGTGGGATTTTGTCGCCGTTTACGACTGCCACGATCTTCGATACGTCGCGATCGGGCGCTGGGCCGCCGTCAGGCCCCTGGTTGCTGTTGGGAGCGCTCCCAAACGAGTAGAACGCGCCGACGACGAAGATCACGATGATGAGGTAGAATACTGGCTTGACGGCCTTGCGCATCTTCTGCTTGAGCTGTATGAAACCCATGAGTCGTCCCTAATCTCCCGAAAACTGGTCCGGACGGGCCCGCTACTCGCGAGCCCCCGAAGTCGCCTGCTCGACGAAATCGCGTATCCGCGTTTTGAAGATCTCTGTGTCGAATTCCAGCGCGCGCTCTCGGCATCTCGCCTTGTCGAAGGACATGCCTTCGAACCGGCGTGTCGCGTCAATGAGTGCTGCCGGCGTCTGCTCGTCGAAGAAAACCCCTGTCTCGCCGTCTATCACCGTCTCCAGAGCACCCCCGGCGCCATAGGCGATCACGGGGCGGCCGGTGCTCATGGCCTCCACCGGGGCGATGCCAAAGTCCTCCAACTGCGGCATGACAAGCGCCCTGCATCGGCCGTAGAGATGCTGCAACTCCTCATCCGAGACCTTCCCGGCCATTCGGATGTTCGGTCCCGCCAGTGCCGCCAGGTCCTCGCGCATCGGTCCGTCGCCCACGACCACCAGCGGCAGCCCCAGCTCATTGAACGCCTCAATCGCCAGATCGACTCGCTTGTACGGGTTGAGCGCCGCGACCGCGAGGAAGTGGTCCTCGTCATGGTCTTCCGGCAGCAGGCGCTGCGTATCGACCGGCGCTTCGATGACTTGTGAGTCGATGTCCCAGTACTTCTTGATCCGGCCCTGCGCGGTGCGCGAGTTGGCAAGGTAGTGCGTCGGGCGGCCGCACGTGCGCAAGTCCCATGCTCTCAGACGTGGCAGCAGACGCCTGGCGATACTCTTGGCAAATCGGCTTCCGCTCGCCGTCTCCAGGTATTCGTCTGACCAGTGCCACAGGAACCGCGCCGGCGAGTGGCAGTAACAGACGTAGATGGCGTCTTCGCGGAAGATGACGCTTTTCGGCCAGGCGCTGGAATCGCTGACGATCAGGTCGTACTCGCCCAGCGGCAGCGATTCGATTGCCCGCGGCATCAGCGGGAGCAGCTTTGGCAGGTGCTTGATCGCGCCTGGGATCTTCTGCAGGAACGATGGGCGCACGTCCCACTCTCGGCAGGCCTCGCCCATCGCCTCCGGATCGTGGGCCAGCGTGTAAATCGGCGCTTCGGGCCAGATGTCATGGAAGGCTGCGAGACACCGTTCGGCGCCGCGCATCCCTTGGACGAGGTAATCGTGGACGAGTGCGACCTTCACTCATCCGGCCTCCCCGCCGCCAACGGCACCTTCATCGAGCAGTAGCGCCCGCACATGGAGCATGCCTCGTGGTCGCCATCCTCGGCTTCTTGACGTGCCTGCTGCACTCGCCCCGAGTTCATGGCGAGCGCGGCCATCTTGTCCCAGTCGAGCGCCTTGCGGGCCTCGGACATTTCTCGATCCCAGTCTGCCGCGCCGGGCACGCCTTTGACGATATCCGCCGCGTGAGCCGCGATGCGCGAGGCCATCGTGCCGTCGATGATGTCCTGCACGCTCGGGAGACTCAGGTGCTCGGCGGGCGTCACATCACACAGGTAGTCCGCGCCGGCCGCCGCGCAGATCGCGCCGCCGATCGCGCCGGTGATGTGGTCGTAGCCGGGAGCAACGTCGGTCACCAGCGGCCCCAGTACGTAAAACGGCGCGCCGTGGCATAGTCGCTTCTGGAGGGTGACGTTGGCCGCGATCTGGTCCATCGGCATGTGGCCTGGGCCCTCAACGAACGCCGGTACCCCGGCCTCGCGCGCGCGATCTACCAGTTCGCCGATGACGATGGTCTCGGCTACTTGCGCGCGGTCCGTCGCGTCAACGCCGCCACCCGGACGCAGCCCGTCGCCGATGCTGATCGCGACATTGTGCTGCTTCAGGATTGCCAGCAACTCATCATATCGCTCGTACAGCGGATTCTCGCCGCCCGTCGCCTCGATCCAGTGGGCAACCATGCTTCCGCCTCGGCTGACCACCCCTACCGTCCGGCCCTCAAGGCGTAGGCGCTCCAGGGACATCTTCGTCACGCCACAGTGGACTGTGACGAAATCGACCCCGTCCAAGCAATGGCGCTCGACGGCCTCGAGAAAGAAGTCCGAGGGCGTCTCGGCGAGCGACCCGTAGCGGTCCGTTGCGCCGACTCCCACCTCGTACAGCGGCACGGAGCCCAGCGGCACCCCGCATGCCTCGCGGATGGCTACCCGCGCCTCGTGGATGTTGCCTCCGAGACTCAGGTCCATGATAGTGTCGGCGCCCGCGTCGAGCGCGCCACGCAGTTTCGCTAGTTCGGTATCGATTGACGGGGAATCGGGCGATGTGCCCAGGTTGACGTTGACTTTCGTCTTCAGCCCGGTTCCGATCGCCACGGGCCGAGAGCGGCCGTAGCCGCCCATGATGACCACAGTGCCGTTGTTGACCCTCTCGGAGAGGGACTCAACGCAGGTGCGCTCCTCCGCGGCAACCTGTTCGAGCGCGCCAGGCTCGACACCGTACGGGTTGTGCATCTGGTTCCTCTTCATCACGGCATATCCCATGCAACAGAAAAGGCCTGGGCCCCTATCAATGAGCCGCAGGCGCAACGCTTCGTAAATGACTGTGGCAGGCTAGTATAGCCCTTTTCGTAGGCGAGCGCAACCGCTCCCAAGCTCGCGCGTCGGCTCTATATAGGGGCTCCAAGCATGGCCGGCCATCTCGCCCTGTTCAACGCCTGAAAACGGGGCCGAGTTGCCCGCCCTCGCGTTTGACACGGGCCTCGCTACGCAGGTACAATCGCCTTGGGTGATGCGATTGACCAACGCAAACAACGGACTTGAGGCGATCATCTACGTTGACGGCGCCAGCAAGGGGAATCCAGGCCCGGCGGGCGCCGGAATCGTCATACAGAGCGCCGAGGGCGATGCCCTGAAAGACCTCTCGATCCCGATTCCCCACGCGACGAACAACGTCGCCGAATACACGGGGTTGATTGAGGGCCTCAAAGCCGCTCTGGAGATGGGCCTGAAATCAGTCGAAGTGCGAACCGATTCCCAGCTCATGGAGCGCCAGTTGCGCGGCGTCTACCGGGTGAAGAACCCTGGTCTGCAGACGCTCTATGCCCAGGCGACTCGGCTCATCGATCGTTTCGACCGGTGCGCGGTGACGCACGTTCGTCGAGAAAAGAACAAGCTGGCCGACAGACTCGCGTCCGACGCCGCTGTCCAGGCGGGCAAGGCGGGCCGGCGCGAGCAGAAACAGGGGAGTCTGGACCTTTGAGCGACCGACAGTTGCCGTGGGACTGCGACTGGATCGTGAAGAAGACGATCTGCGCCATCCGGTTGCCGGCCCAGGAAGACGTTGAGCAACTCGCGCGGCTGGGGATCACGCTGATGGTCACCGTGGCGGTTGAGAAGTACGCCGATCCTGTCCGCCAGTGGTGCGTGGACGCCGGAATGCGGCATCTGCGCTACGATGTGGAGGACATGGAGCCGCCGGAGGTCGACCAGATTCGCGATTTCGTCGGTGAAACGCAGTACGAGTTGGAACGGCAGGGGAAAGTGGCTGTTCACTGCCTTGGAGGGATCGGCCGCACGGGCACGATGATCGCGGGCTACCTCGTTGCGCAGGGGAAGAGCCACAGGGGTGCTATCGACCACGTCCGGCGACAGCGGCCCGGCTCGATCCAGACGATCGGGCAAGAGATCGCCATCGCGCGGTTCGCCACGGAGATACAAGCGAAGTAGCCGCGCTTACCTGACGTCGTGGGCGCGAATGGGGAGTGATCGCGACGCTGCTGCTCCTGTTGGGGATGCTGACGGGGAAGGACGACCTCGAGGCGCTGACCGACCGGGAACTGGTTCACCGGACGGCGCGCGGCGACTCGGCGGCATTTGAGGTCCTGCACAGGCGTTATTACCACAAGCTCTACAAGGTGGCGTACGTCAAGCTCGGAAACGAAGATGATGCCCACGACATCACATCCGAGGCTTTCGTGCGGGCTGTCAAGAACGTCTATAAGCTCGACCCGCTTGCGAGCGCGAGCCTTTACCCATGGCTGCACACGGTCGTCGCGAACTTGGTTGTAGACCACTACCGGCGCAACGCTCAGGTCGACACGGTCTCAGACACGCCCGACGCGCAGGACTTACTGTCCATATTTGAGCGGATTGAAGACCCCGGCCCTCGACCCGAGGACGTCGTCAGCCGTAAGCAAGTCCAGGACGCGATCCGTCAGGCGCTGGACAGCTTGCCGGAAGCCCAGGCGGAGGCCGTGCACTACCGGTTCATTGGCCAGATGTCGCTTGCCGAGATTGGCGTGGAAATCGGGAAGAGCGAGGGCGCTGTGAAGTCTCTGCTGCACCGGGGGATGTTGAATCTGCGAGGCCGAGTGCAGGCGATGCAAGAGCTGCGGCGCCAACAAACCAAAGGAGGCAGGAACACCGATGTCAACGGAGATTCTGTCTCAGTACATAGATGAGCTACTTGCGGGCCGCGAGCGTCCGCTACAGGAATACCTGCTCAACAACCCGACTCAGCGCGCTGAACTCGTGCCGCTGCTGGTTGGCGCGTTGGCGGTGCACCGATCCGTGGAGTCGATCGACCTCCTCAGGGCGCGTGAGGAGGCGTCTCGCCAGCGCAGCCTGGAGGAGTTGGCGAAGGTCTACGCCGAGCGCGAGGATCTGACCGCGACTGGCGCGTTGAGTAAGTTTGTTCAGCACATCAAGAACATTCTCGGTGGCGGTCGCCATTGAGCGCCGGGGGCGGGGCCGTGCGCGCTGCTCTTACCCCCGAGGCGATCGCGAAGCTCGGAAGCATGGAATTGCGGGCCCGGGCCATCGTCGAGGGTCATCTGACGGGCCAGCATTCCAGCATCCATCGCGGCGCGAGCGTTGAGTTCGTCGATCACCGCGAGTACTCCCCCGGCGACGAGCCCCGACATATCGACTGGAAGGTCTACGGACGGACCGACCGCCTCTACGTCAAGCAGTACGAGGCCGAGACCAACCTCGACGTGCACATCTGCGTCGATGTCAGTCGGTCGATGGACTTCGCATCAGCCGGCGTCACGAAGCTGCAGTATGCCACGTTCCTCGCCGCGGCTCTGGGGCACATCGCCACGGGTCAGCGCGACGCGGTGGGGCTCTTCCTCTTCGACCGCGAGATCCGCCAGACGCTCCCGGCGATGACCAAGCCCGCTCATCTTGCGCGGGTGTACGAACTCCTTGAGGGAGCGACGCCCGGCGACGATACGAAGATCAGCGCCTCCCTTGAGGAGGTCGCTCGGCGCATCCGCCGGCGCGCGATCATCGTCGTGATCTCCGACCTCCTCGACGAACCGGAGGACGTCCTTCGCGCGCTCGCCTTCTTCCGTCATCGCGGGCACGACGTCATTGTGCTTCACGCGATGGATTCATCGGAATTGACGCTCGAGTTCCGCGGGACGGTCGCCTTTGAGGATCTTGAGACCGAGGAGACGCTGAGCTGCGAGGTCGCCGACCTGCGCGCCGGCTACCTCGCCGAGTTGCGTCAGTTCCTTGCGGAGTGCCGCCACGGCTGTCGTGACCATTCCATCGACTACGCCCTCATCGACACGAGTCGTCCGTTCGATGAGGCGCTCTCGGCTTACCTCGCCCACCGTCGCGGCGTCACGACCCGCCGGCGGTGACCCCTAGTCGCTCGTGCCCTCGTCCATCTGCATGCCACCCATTCCGCGGCTCATCCCGCCGGCCGCGGGGTCGTTCGGTTTCCCGTAGTTGAAGCCGGGGTCGACGTTTGACGCGCAGTGGCGGAAGCACTCTCGTATCTCGTCGGGCAGATCGTGGATTGCCCGGACAATGTCGTCGGATGATCTCGAGCCGCCTGACATTTCGTGGACCATGCCGAATTGGGGCCCCACCATGGAGCCGATGGTGTCGATCGCCGGCTGGCCGTCGGCCAGGCGCGTGTGGTCGCGGAGAAGAGCGGCCCACCATTGGGAGAGCCGCACCGCTCGGGCGCGCGGGCTGGCCTCCTCATGCCCGGGGATCCGCACATCCCCCGCTATGCGGCTATCCGCGGTGGCCAGAAGGACGGTCTGGTCCGCGATGCGGGCATTGTAGATCACGACGCGCTCGCCGCGCCACGTGCCGACAGTGATGTTCTCGGGGATGATGCGCCCTTGGTCTGTCAGCCAGTTGAGGCGGCCGGCGATGATCTCGCCGCGCTCCCGGGCCACGTAACCGCCGGCGTCATCCAGGATGAAGACGTCCGCGCCGAAGCTGGTGACATACGCGTGATTGCGCGCGTGGTGGTTGCACCACTCCTTCCGGTGACCGTATTGGAGCGATCCGTGGCGCACTTCCTGAGCGCCCGAGATCGCGACGCACGCTACTAGCACGGCTGTGACGGCGACACATCTCAGTGGCATTCTCATGAGATCCACACCTCTCTTGGTAATGGGAAAATAAACTACGCACAGTAGTAGTTCGCCGCACAGGCCATTCGTACCTGCATGTGTCATGCTGCGAGACGGAGAATCGTCGCTCCGGGCTGTTTGGCTCTGGCTTATTCGGCCAACTCGGGCCCGCCGCCGACAAGGGCCCCTTGTCCATACAACAACATGTCGTAGCACTTCTGCACGCGATCCCAGTGCTCTTCGCGGTCGAGCGCCCAATGGCGGCCGATCACCGATACCACCGTGCCGACGCCCTGCTTCTCGCACTCGGTCTCCATGTCGCCGATGTATCGCGCGCCAGCCTCGGGACGCTCGCCTCGACGCCCCAGCAACCCGTGGACGTAGACCTCCGGCACGTCGAGCCTCCGGCACATCTCCAGCAGGTTCACCAGGTACTCCACCGACCCGTGGGACGAGTAGAAGCTGATGATCCCCAGCAAGTGCAGGGCGGTCCCGTTCTGTTTCGCGTGCTCGGCAGCGGAGACGAACGCCTCGTTCGTGTAGAAGGAGCCATCCTCGATGGCGCGTTGAATCCGCATCCGATCGCTAGGCACGATGCGCCCGGCTCCGATGTGCAAGTGTCCGGCCTCCGAGTTGCCTACCGTGCCTTCGGGCATCCCGACGGCTTCGCCCGACGCCATCAGCGTCGTTGACGGATTCTCCGCCAGCAGCGCGTCCATGTTTGGCGTGTCGGTCTGGGAGATCAGGTTCTGAGGGCTGTCCGGCTGCACGCCCCACCCGTCAACGATCATCAGGAACACGCGGTTGGTCTCGCCGCTCAGCCCATCGACAAGCGGCGTGCCTGTCATCGCGTCCGGCGCGGCGATGCCCATCGCTGTGAGAACGGTGGGCGCGACATCGGCCAGCCCGCCTCCCTCACGCGTGGTTACGCCTTCCGCTCCGACAATCGCGAAGGGGACGGGGCTGTCGGTATGTCCCGTGTCGACGGCGCCCTCGGGGTAATACCACTTCTCCGTCGTGCCGTGGTCGGCGGTCACGAGCGTGATGACGCCTGCCTCGCGTGCCGCGGCGAGCACTCGACCGAGTTGCTCGTCAACCGCTGAGATGGCCTTGTGAACGGCGTCCTTGTTCTCGATATGCCCGACCACATCGATGTTCGCGAAGTTCGTGATGATGAGATCGTAGCTTGGGTCCTGGAGCTTCTCTATCGTTGCGTCGGCGACGTCCTTCACGTTCATCTCGGGCATCGCGTCGAACTGCTCCACGTCCCTCGCCGATTCCACCGGGACGCGTTCCTCGCCCGGAAACACCTCGCCCCGCTTCCCGTTGAGGAAGAAGTTGACGTGGATGGCTTTCTCGGTCTCGACGATCTTCGCGATTCGCTTCCCGGCCTTGCTGGCGACCTCGCAGAGCGAATCCTGAAGCTCCTCAGGCGGCGGGAAACCGATTTTGACTGGCAGGTCGGGACTGTACTGGATCATCGTCGACATCTCGACGCCGAACCCGCCATGGCGGTCGAAGTGGGGGAAGTTCGCATCGGTGAGCGCCATCGACAGCTCCGATTCGCGCTCGCCTCGGATGTTGTAGAATATCATCGCGTCCCCGGGCTTGACGCGCCCAACCGGGCTCCCGTCCGCCTCCGCCCGCACGATCGGGAGCATCGCCTCGTCTTCTTCGCCTCGAGCGTAGGCCGCAAGCACGGCCTCGGCCATTGGGTACTTCATCGGGTCAGTCATGACGCTTCACGTCCTCCTGGACTTCGCGCGCCTGGGCGGCCCGGAAGCGGGTCTTCCCAAACGCCGGTCCGGTAACCTATACTGCCAAACCGCCACTGCAGTCAACCGAATTGGGCAAAGGTAGAAGACCGTGCGGATCTGTATCGTTGGGCCGGGCGCTCTCGGATGTCTTCACGCCGCGTTGCTGGCGCGCGCGGGCGCTGACGTCTGCCTGCTCGACCACCGCCCCGAGCGCGCCGCCCTCATCCGCGAGCGCGGGGTGACCGTTGAGGACGAGTCGGGCTCGTGGACGGCATCAGTCCCGTGCTCTGATGATGCGTCCGCCCTTCCGCCGCCGGACTGCTTGCTGCTCTGCGTCAAGACGTTCCAGACTGGACCGGCATTGGCCCACGCCGCGGGCGCCCTCGGCCCGGAGACCGTTGTCGCGAGCATTCAGAACGGCCTGGTCGACCCCGAGTGTCTCGTTGATGCGGCATCGCCCGAACGCGTCGTGCTGGGCACGAGTCGCAATGCCGCGAACACGCTGGGGCCAGGCCATGTCCG
>CAZKUN010000029.1:34806-37547 GCA_964555935.1 uncultured Armatimonadia bacterium
TACCACCGGCGCCAGATTTCGGCTCCGGTTTCCAGGTTGAAAACGCGAAGTGCATCACTTTTCATTTTCTCATCATAGTCGAGTACATAAACCCTGCCGTTTCGAACCACCGGCGCGGCGTGGCCTTCGCCGAGGTCAGAGTCGTTGATGACATCGCAACATATCTCTGGCGCAAGCTCTTCGTCAATGTCGCGCTCAACCCGTTGACTGCGCTCACAGGCTTGCGCAACGGGCAGCTCGTCAGAGTGCCGCTGCTCCTCGCTGCCATCCGCGACCTCACGCGCGAAGCCGAGCGCGTCGCCCTCGCGCGCGAGGTCGATACGAAGCCGGGCCTCGCGATGCGCGCGGCGCTTGACGCCTGCAAGCACACGGCGGAGAATCGCTCGTCCATGCTGCAGGACGCCCAGGCCAACCGGCGCACGGAGATCGATGATATCTGCGGCGCTGTCGCGCGCGAGGCGGGCATCGCCGAGACGCACGCTCCGCTCAACAAGGCCATGACGTGGCTCGTGTCGGAGGTCCTCCGCACGGGCGAGACGAATGCCAGCCGACTGTAGGGGACTTCAGTCCCACCCGCTGTGAGAAACCACTAAGCCGCATAGGCTAACCATCCGGAGTTGATTGACATGATTATCATTGGCGAGCTGATTAACGGAACCCGCAAGGCCGTCGGCGCCGCGGTTGAAGCGAAGGACGCGGATCTCATTCAGGATCTCGCGCGCAAGCAGGACGAGGCCGGCGCCAGCTTTATCGACTGTAACGCCGGCACGCCTGGCGACCGCGAGTTCGGTGACATGGAGTGGCTCGTGAAGACGGTTCAGGAAGTCACGGAGAAGCCGCTCGCGATCGACAGCCCAAACCCCAAGGTCGTCGAGCTTGGGCTTGAGACGTACACGGGCAGCGCGACGCCGATGATCAACTCGGTTAGTCTCGAAGCCGACCGCATCGAGAACATGTTGCCCCTCGCCGCGGAGCGCAAGACGAATGTCGTCGCTCTGGCGATGGATGATAACGGCGTGCCCTCCCTGCCCGGTCAGCGCGAGGACATCGCCAATAAGCTCATCGACGCCTGCATCGAGGCGGGTCTGCCGGCGGGCAACATCTACGTCGACCCCGTCGTCACCACGCAGTCCTCGGATGCCAACACCGGGCCGATGATCCTCCAGGCCATCGCTGCGATCAAGTCCCACAACCCCGAGGTCCACGTCACGGGCGGGCTGAGCAATATCTCCTACGGGCTGCCCAATCGCAAGCTCCTCAACCGCGCCTTCGTGACGCTGGCGATGGCCCAGGGGCTCGACTCGGGCATCATCGACCCGTGCGACGAGCAACTCATCGCCACCATCACCGCCGCCGAGGCTCTGCTGGGCATCGACGAGTGGTGCATGGGCTACATCACCGCATCCCGCGAGGGCAAACTCGGCGAATAGTACGCGCTGGCTCGGCTGAGGACACATCCGACAAGAACGCAGACATGTGCGCGCCAGCACTGGTTTGTCGTCACGTGACGACAAACCACTGCGTCAGGCACCGCGAAGGGGACCCCGATCGGGGTCCCCTTCGCGGGGTTATTGGCGGTCTCTGGTTGGGACGCCCGAGCGAACGATCCTCCGTGTCCTACCGCAGCAACCAGTCGAGCATTGCCTCGAGCAACCCGCATTCGCCCTCCGTCAGCGTGACGTCGTGCTCCTTGGGGCTGGCGCCGAGGGCGAGCCCGCACGCCACGACCTTGCCCGTGTCGAACGCCGCGCCCATCACTGCGGGCTTCTCTGTATCCGGGTCGATGGCAATCGGCGTCATGTCGGCGCGGATGCACGGTTGGAGGAGAATATGCTCGGGATAGATGGGCATGATCCGGCCAACCGGCACGCAGCCGGGCCTTGCCCAGATGACATCAACGGGCGCGTTCTCAACGTGGGCGGTCCCGCCCGAGCACACCCATGGGAAGAGCACGGGGTGGTCTCGGTAGCCGACCGCATCGTGCGTCAACACGAGCGCGCCGCCCGCGCCCACCCAGTCCCAGATCAGCCAGCAGTGGTCCTTCGTGTACGTCTTGGGGTCGATGCGCTCGGGGAAGATGAGGATGTCGCATGGGGCCATGGCGGGGATGGCAATGCCATCGACGACTCCCGCTCGATACCTCCCGCCTGCGCGGAGCGCGTCCACCATGGAATCGGCGCCAAGTCCACCTCCCACGACGCCAACGGCCGGCGCGTCCGTGGGGCCAATGAACACTGGCAGTGGGAGTTCGTCTTCGGAACGGGTAACGTCTCGGCCCTCGAGACCTCGCATCGTCTGACCTCGGACAAGTGAACTGGTGCGGAAGGACCATTTCTATTTGAGTGGTCACCAAGCCGGCGCAACAGTTGCTCGGTTCGAGTTGGGCCAGGCGATCACCTGCCGCGCGCAATCAATCCGCGGGGTAGCGGGGTCGTCGGCAGGAACCTCGGGCGCGAACACGGAGCTTGTATGAATAGGTCAGGTGGCAATAACCGTGCGATCCGGCGGCTGGAGCGGGCCATCGACGCATCCGGAAGGCGATTCCGCAACGTTCCCGCCTGTTGATTCGTCGTCATATACGGGCGACTGCGCCTGCGGCTGATTCGCGCGTCCCTACGTCACCCACCACCAGGGAGGAAAGCCATGCGGCCTCACAGATCACTTCCATGGATCGTTCTGATGTTGCTAGCGACCCCTTTGTTCGGCTTCTGCCAGGATGAAGCTGCCCCCGAGATTGACCG
>CAZKUN010000029.1:37557-39583 GCA_964555935.1 uncultured Armatimonadia bacterium
GACCGGACGGACCCCGCAGCCGTCGCTTCCGCCTACATCACCGCGTGCCGCACGGGCGACACGGCGGGCGCGCTCGCGCTCCTTCACCCCGAAGACCCCCTCAGGGCGGCTCTCGTTGAGGCCGCCGAGGAGATGGGCGGCGAGGCGGAAGAGATGGGCTTCTCGTTCGGCCGGATCTTCACCGAGTTCATGTTCGTCCCGATGAAGATGGACTTCGGCGTGGGGGAGATGAACGCCGAAGTGGCCGAGGATGGCACGGCACAAGTGACCGTCAAGCGCACGTGGGCCGTCGACCAGAAGCTCATCATGAGCAAAGCCGAAGACGGGACGTGGTCGATCAAGGTACTTGATTCGGTCAAGCTGACCACCGGATCCGAGTCCTCGTTCATTCAGATGCAGGGCCGCGGCGGCAACCCGAACGCCGAGGGCGCGCCTCCGCAGATGCGGGTCTACGATTCCGAGAGGCGCCTGCGTCGTCTCGGTCAGGCATTTCAGGAATACGCGAAAGACCATGACAGCATGCTCCCGCCGGCCGCCACGTGGGTCGATGCTCTGCAACCGTATGTGCTCGACCCTGAGGTGTTTCAGTGCCCGGGCGACCCCGAGCAGGAGTATGGGTATGCCATGAACCTGATGGCCGATGAGATCGAGATGCCGCGGGACTGGAATGACAAGCGCAAGATCATCCTCGTCTTCGAGTGGCGCGGCGCCGAGCGCAACGCAACGGCCATGCCGGACGAGCTGATCGACATGGAATCGTTCTGGCCCGACGGAGCTATCGTCTATGCCGACGCTTCGGGCAACACGCGTCGCATGCCGCAGGGAACCTCACTCGACGAGATCGCTGTCGCCGAGCAGCACCGCCAGAAGTGCGAGCAGAACGTCCGCGCCCTCACGCGCTCCGTGCTCAAGTTTGCCCGCGAGAACGACGGCCTGCTGCCCGGGCCCGATACATGGCAGGACGACATAGCGCTCTATCTGCTCGACGAAACCGGCGTCGATGATGTCTTCCGCTGCCCGGCCGCGGATGAGATCGACTTCGCCTATGCCATCAACTCGGCGGTCGCCGGGATGGATGCCACCGAGATCCGAGGTCACGAGCGTATTACGCTCTTCTTCGAGTCCGACCTCAACGTTGCGAACGCGTCGGGCGATCCCTTGTTGGACGCCGCGGCGGAGGGGCGCCACCTGGTGGAGTATGACGGCCGGCGCCGAAACACGGGCGGCCTGCTGAGCGGAAGCACGACGCACCTGAGTCCGGCAACGCCCGCGGCGGCCGGACCCGTGCCCGAGGCCGTCGAGGAGGAATGAGCCGATGAATTGGACTCGACTCGCCGCACTGGTCATCCTGCTGTCGCCCGCGGCGCATCCCCAGGATGCCGAACTGGATAGGACGGACGCGCAGGCTGTTGCGCGGGCCTATGTTGACGCGTGCCGCGAGGGCGATCTCGAGACGGCCGTTTCGTTCATGTTCGATGAGCGTGAGATCGAAGCCGCGCGCGAGTTTTCCGAGGAGTTCATGGACGAACCCGCCGAGATGGGCATGGATATGGAGGACATCTTCGTCGAGTTTCAGTTCCTCCCCGTCCCATTTGACATCACCCGGGAGGACGCCGGGGCGGTGGTCGATGACGAAGAAGCGCGCGTCACGTTCAAGGCCGACTTCACCTTCGATCAGGAACTCGTGCTGAAGAGGCAGGAAGACGGCACTTGGGCGGTTGCGCTCCTCGATTCAGTGAAGGCCACGCGCCAGGCGGAGATCACCTTCCTCGAGATGGAGCTGGGCATGGGGGACGAACGGGCGATGGAGATGGCTGGAGCCCAGATGATGGCCGGGATGGAGACCGCCGGGTTGATCCCGCCTCCGCCGAAGTCGAGCGCCGAAGCCCTCCAAGTGCTGTGGCAGCTCGCCTTCGAGTATGCCAACGAGCATGATGGACGGTTGCCCGAGGCAGGCCGCTGGACGGATGAGCTTGAGTTGTTCGTGCTGGACCGCGCGCTGCTCAAGAACCCCGAGCAACCGGAC
>CAZKUN010000029.1:39593-53824 GCA_964555935.1 uncultured Armatimonadia bacterium
CGTGCGGATATGCGATGAACATCGAGGCAGATGGCGTCGACGTTCAGGGGATATGGCAAGACGATGCGCTCGGCGCCACCTTCCTGTTCGTCGAATGGCCGACCGGCGAGCGCAACGCGGTAACCGACCCGGGTGGGTTCGCAGACACGGAATCGCACCGCGAGAACGGGGAGGTCGCCTACGTCACGCTGGACCGGTCGATGCACCGCGTCCCCGGCGGCGAGCCGCTTGAACTGGAGCAGCCTGAGATCGAGGCTGGCCCTGAAGCCGTCCCCCTTGAGGAGGAGGACCAGACCGAGCAACAGCACGCCCAGGCCTGCCAGAGCAACATGAGGCAGATCATCGAAGCCATCCGCAAGTTCGCCCGCAAGAACGAAGGCACGCTCCCCGAGGCAGCCACCTGGATGGATGACCTGGCGCCCTACCTGATGGACGCGAATGACGGCGACGGCATCTGGGCCTGCCCGAGCGCGCCGGACCTCGAATTCGCTTACGCCTTCAACGCTGACGTGTCCGGCAAGAACGCGCTCGATCTCCCGGGGCATCACGAACTGGTCGTCATCTTCGAGTCGGATATCGATGACCTCAACGCGGCCTCGACGTGGGATCCAGAAGTGGACCAACTCACCCGCCACTCGGCAGCGTTTTCTCTGCCTGAAGGCCACCCAGGGGGCTACGTCGGCTACCTCAACGGGGCCGTGGCCGTTCCGACGGATGCCGTGGAGGAATGAGCCACAGCCGCGCGTGCAGGGATCGGGAGGCCTAGTCGCGGAAGCACTGCTACGCATGGTTGGCTGTTCATCCAGCGCTAGAGGCGGCCAGTCTGGGATTGGCAACCCGGGGGGAAGGCGATGCGCATTGTCCTGTATACCGGCAAGGGCGGCGTCGGCAAGACGTGCGTGAGCGCGGCCGCGGCGCTCGCCGCCGCGAAGCTCGGCCACCGAACCGTCATCATGTCCTCCGACCGCGCGCACAGCCTCGGAGATTGCTTCGACCGTCGGCTGGGACCTGACCCCGTGGAGGTGGCGCCGGACCTGCACGCCCTGGAGGTTGATGCAGGCTCCGAAGTCACGCAACACTGGGGCGAGATCCGCACGTACTTCCGGACGCTGATGACGAGCCAGGGCGTCGACAGCATCATCGCCGAGGAGATCGCGCTGATCCCCGGCCTGGAGGAGACGTGCACGCTCCTTCGTCTGCACGACCTATGGAAGAGCGGGGAGTATGATGCGCTGATCGTCGATTGCGCCCCAACGGGCGCGACGCTGCGGCTGCTGAGCTTGCCGGAAGCGTTTGGGTGGTACATGCGGCGGCTGTTCCACATCGAGCGCGCGGCGGTAAAGGCGCTGCGGCCGACTGTGGGCAAGTTGCTGAGCACGCCTATATTCCCCGCCGACGGCCTGTACACCGAAGTCGAGGAGGGGTACGGGCGCCTGGAGGAGATCGCCGCGCTGCTCGCCGACCCGGAACGCACGGGCGTTCAGCTCGTGACGATCCCCGAGCGCATGGCAGTCGAGGAGACGAAGCGCGCGTTTACGGAGTTCTCGCTGTACGGGCTGTGCATCGAGCACGTGATCGTGAACCGAGTATTGCCCGACGAAGTAACCGACCCGTACCTGGCGGCCACGAAGGAGATGCAGCAGCACTGGATCGAGACGATCCGCGCCGACTTCGAGCCCATCACGGTGACCGAAGCGCGCCTTCTGCCCCAGGAAGTTGTCGGCCTGGACGCGTTGGCCGAGTTCGCCGACGAGGTGTTCGACGGGCGCGACCCAATGGAACCGTTGCGGACCGAGCCGCCCATCACCATCGAGGAGACGGACGGCGAGTATCGAATGACGGTGGCGTTGCAGTTTGCGACGCGCGGGGACGTCGAGCTGATTCAGCACGCCGACGAACTCGTGATCCAGATCGGGAGCAGTCGCCGGAACCTGCTGCTTCCGCATTCGTTGGGTCGCATGAAGGCGAAGAAGGCGAAGGTGACGGACGGCGCGTTGGTGATCACCTTTGAGCCGCCGGACACAGATGCCCAGGCCCCGCGAGAGCGTGAGGCCTGACGAAGAAGAGGAGGCACAACCATGGCCGAGGAGAGGAAGCAACCCGGCGCATGCTGCTGGGTCGAGGACCGGGTCCGCGAGATTCAGGCAACGCCGTGGGCGGCGCACTTCCGCAATGCCCGCAAAGAGACATTGCTGGGCATCCGAGCGCTGATCGACGGCTGCATCGAGAGGATCGACGAGGTAGGCCAGCCGACCGGCCCGGAGAAGATCGAGGTCGAATGACTGGGCGTGTTGGGTGGGCCGCGCCGCCGAGCCGCCGTGCAGGAATAAGCCCCTCTCGCGCGAACTCCTTCTGCTGACGCTGAGCAAGGAGGGCGCCCGTGGCAAATGAGATCTCTCGACGCAGCTTCGTTCAGTCCGTCGCCGGAGGGTTGGCCGCCGCCGGCCTTGCGGACGGGATGAGCATCCAGCAACTCCAGGGCCAGGCCGCCGAGGCTGGGCTGAACATACTTTTCCTAATGACCGACCAGCACCACGCCGGAGTGCTGGGCTGCGCGGGCAACGAGATCGTCCAAACCCCAAACATCGATCGGCTCGCCCGCGAGGGCGTGATGTTCAATAACGCCGTCTGCGCTACCCCGTTCTGCTCCCCCACGCGCGCGTCGCTCATCAATGGGCTCTGGCCTCACCAGCACGGGATCATCCATAATGTGAAGCACAGAACCCCAGGCCTCACGGACGGCGGCACGATTACTGAGAACATGCTGTTCGACCGCGATTACCGAATCGGCCACCGAGGCAAGTGGCATCTCGGGCTCTATGAGGATCTGCGCTGCTACCGCGACGACAAGCCCGAGGGCCAATGCGCGGGGATGCTGCTCGAGGAACACTGTCCCAAGGCCGATTGGCCGGTGAAAGAGGGCGAGCCGCGCTATCACTTCCGTCCCGTTGTCATGCAGGACTTCATGTTCGAGGCCCACCAGACGTGGAACTCGTTCGACAAGATCCCGCAGCAGGACCTATCGATCATCGGCCGCAGCGTCATCCCTCGCGAGGCCCAGCCTGAGGCGTGGTTCACGAACCAGATCCTGGGGCTGATGGACAAGTACCAGGACGATCCCTTCCTGCTGACGTGGTCGGTCAGCCCTCCGCACGCGTTCTGGGTCTGCCCCGACCCGTACTACAGCATGTACGATCCCGAGCAGTTCGAGCTGCCGACCAACATCGGCGACGAGCCCGACATCTACACCAACTCCGTCGGCGGGCGGCTGGCGAGCCTGATCGGCGAAGAGGGCATCCGCGAGTACCTGCGCTGCTACTATGGCCAGGTCACGATGATGGACTGGTACGTGGGCCAGCTTCTCGACAGGCTCGATGACCTGGGGCTGGCTGAGCGGACGCTCGTGGTCTTCACATCCGACCATGGCGACATGAACGGCGGGCATGGCATGCTGACCAAGTCCGTCCCCGCCATGTACGAAGAGACCACGCGCGTGCCGATGATCTTTCGCCTGCTCGGCGTGGTTCCCGAAGGGCAGACCACCGATGTCCACATGAACTCTGTCGACATGATGCCCACGATGCTCGACTACGTGGGCGTCGAGCCGCCCAGCGACATCGCCGGCGAGAGCATGCGCCCGTTCATCGAGGGCAAGAAGGACGACGGTCGGCCTGGATTCAGCGAGCGCACGGGGCTGAACTACAACTGGATCCAGCGGATGATCCGCAAACGCGGTTGGAAGTATGTCTACAACTCCAACTGGCCGAGCGAGCTGTTCAACCTCCGCAAGGATCCGGGTGAGACGAACAACCTCTACGCATCCAAGTCTGCCCGCAAGAAGCGCAACGCGCTTCATCGCGAACTGCGCGACTGGATGGCATCCACCGACGACGGCGGGCTCGAGAAGATGCCCGAGACGCCGCCGGATGCTGAGACGGCCCAATGAATAGCGACGCGTTCCCCGGGGCCGATTGGCGGAGGTCGGAAACGAGCGAACACGCTCTCTCCGGCGCCAGGGCCTGGCTCGACAGCCACGGCAGTGAGGCGCGATACCGTGTGGTGGTCATTCAGTCCGGAAAGCTCGTCGCCGAGTGGAACCAGAACGCCGACAGCGACGACCACCTTGGCCTCGCCTCCGCGGCGAAATCCGTCTTCTCGTGCATGTTGGCGGTCGCCGTTGATGAGGGAAGGGTCGATTCACCCGACGCGAAGGTGGTCGACTACTACCCCGAGATGATGGACGTGCCCGAGGGTGCAGGTCCCAAGCCCGGGCGTTACGCCTTCGAGAAAGACCCGGAGATCACGTTCCGGCAGCTCATCTCGAATACGTCGGGCTACATGAAACCCAACGAAAACCCCGGCACCGTCTACCACTACCAGACATACGGGATGAACATCCTCACGCATGCCATCGCGAAGGTCTACGGGCACTACGATCCGGCCGACGTCGATGGCTCGCCTGGTCTGCAGCCGCTCGTCGATGAGAAGCTTCGCGATCCCATCGGCGCCTCGTGGAGTTACTACCGCATGAACTTCGACCTCCACGCAGCGGCGCGCACCGGCATCTTCGGTAACTACGATGGGATCCAGTCGACGGCCCTCGACATGGCGCGTCTGGGCTGGCTTTGGTGCAACTGGGGAAGGTGGGGGAATCGCCAGATCGTTCCCGGTGATTGGCTCCGCGAGGCAGCGCAGACCGCGCCGACGATCCGCGAGCACTGCCCGCCCGAACAGTGGTGCTACGGGTATGGGTTCTGGACGAATGACCACGGGAGGCTCTGGCCGAGCCTCCCGCGTGATGCCTTCTGCGCTCACGGCGCGGGCCGTCAGTTCATCTTCGCGTGTCCGTCGCTTGAGCTGGTCGTCGTCCAGAGCCCTGGCCTGTATGAGAACAAGGAGGACGAAGACACCGGCCTTGTCCCGCGCGTGGTGGCGGCGCTCGGTTAGTCGAACGGTCCCCGCATGCGCGTGAGCGGCGCGGTCGCCTCCAGCTTGCCTTCGCCCGGCACGCTGAGTCTCGCCCGGACACTGTAGTCACCCTCCGGCATGCCCCCAAGGTCCAACCTCGCGCGCAGCCGATTCCCCTCGATTTGGGATACGGCCGTTGAGCCAACCCGCTTCCGCCCGCGCAGCAACTCCACGACCAGGGCGCTGTCCGTGAGCAAGCCCTGCGCGACATTCAGGTCGATCTCGACGAAGCCCTCGGCGTCAGCGACGTAGTACATGTTTGGGCGCACACCTAGCGCCACGGGTGGCGGCAGGTCCACGGCGAACCTCCGCTGCGCCAGCGTTTCCGCTGAGCCCGCGTCGAGCATCCAGACAGCGTATTCCCGCGTGGCGTCGGCCGAGGCCTCGTACGTGTAAGCGCGCGTCACTGTCTCGCCTGGCGCGAGCGCAAGGGCGTTCTCGAGCACCCTTCGCCGGCCGTCTTCCTCCAAGGTCAGGCTCACTGACCTCGCGGCATCCGTCTCATTCGTCATCGTCACGCTGATTGGATTCTCGCCGAGCAGCGCCGGCGGGACCTTCAACCACGCTTGCCCGATGCTCGCGATCCCGAACATGCTGGGCTGGCCAAAGGCTCCCCCCGTCGGCGACCAGCAACTCAGCTCCAGCGTCTCCATTGGCCGTCGCTCGCGGCAGACGTTCAGGCCGAATTGCCCGCCCGTGATGCCGAGTTCGGCCATCGGGATTGCCATTTCGACCGTCCACGAGTCCTCGTGATGGGCGGCCTTAACTCTGGAGTTGCTCCGCCAGCCGCTGTCCATCGTGCCGCTCCATCCCTGAGTGCCCAGGGAGTTCACTATGATCTGCTTGAACGTCGAGCGGTCCAGGTTGCTGTCGACGAAGATCTCAACGCAGTCATCCTGCCAGACCTGGCCGCCGTCCTGGGTGACGGTGGCCGTGATGTGAGCCATGTTGTCCTCATGGCATGTGGCGGCGATGTACAGCTCCGCGCCGTCCGTGCCGATGAGCACATCTGTCCGCATCTTTGGCTTGCCCTTGCCCGTGTTGACCGTGAATGGCTCGAGCCGGGCCGCGCTCCGCCAGATGCCGCTGCCAATCTCCCCGTCGATTTCCGGACTGCGATCCCAGACGGGAATCGTGACCTGCCGCGCCGCGGCTATCGGAGCGGTGCCACGGGCGTGCTGCGCTCGCGTCTCCCACCGCAGATCAGTCAGCAACTCACCGCTCTTGCGCTTGCTGACGCTCGGCCTCCCTACCGGCGAAATCGTGCCTCTGGCCGCCAGCGCGTCGATCGTTGCTCGCGCGATGTTCCAGCGGTTCTTCTGGTAGTCGTCGTGGGTCCAGCCGTTCGGCAGCTTCATCGTCCCGCCGATGGTCTTGGCGCCGTCCGGGCTCAGTCCCGTCTCGGTCCATCGCGCGCGGCCACGCACGCCGGGCGACACGTCGAGCGATGCCAGCGTCCGGTCGATCACCTGCCCCCCTGTCAGGCTCGCGAGCGTCGAGATGTAGCGATAGTCGTCGATGCCCTCTCTCGCGCCGATCCAGCCCATCGATGGCCCGCCCGGCTCGTCGTCCATCGAGGGGTAGACATGCATCCACGTGCCGGTCTTGTGGTCCTGATCGTCGTATGGGCTGCCGTTCCACGACATGTAGGCCCAGTTGAAAGCGCCATGGGTCGCGTGCGCCGCCTGGAACCACCCGTTCACATAGCGATCGGCCTCCGGGCGGTAGGATTCGACATCACAATTGTAGATGAGCACCATGCGCCCGTCATCGAGCGCCTTCGGGTAGTGATCCGCCGACAGCCCGCCGTTATAGTTCCACACGTCTGAGTGCGGACCAGCCTCATTGTGGAAGTACGCGTCGCCCGGGCCATCCTGCTCCGTCCGCATGCCGGGGATCTGTTTAAGCAACTCCAGGCACCGGATGTTGCGCTCCTTCTCCTCCTGGCCTTGCCACCCGGGCTCATCGACCGGCTGCACGATGACCTCCGGCCAGCCGCGCCGCTTCGCCTCGGCTTGCATCGCGCGCCAGAACCCCTTGTAGCGGTTGGCCCACTCGTCGCTTGCGACAGGCACTTCTCCCATGCCCGCCGCGCTCTGCCCGGAGTCTGATAGCAGAATCACCGGCGCCGGGTAGCCCAGCTCAACGTACAGGTTCATGAACTGCTCGTAGCGCGAATCGCCAGGGAAGTTCAGCGCGCACGTGCCATCCGCCGCAAACTCGACGTTCTCGATCTCAGCGCCGAAGCACAGGCCCACCGATGTCATCCCATGTTCGCGCATGTCGACCATATCCGGCCGCAGGTACTCCGACCATGTTTCGTCGTCGCTGGCAAGCATCGGCCCCCGGTAGTACTCGCCCCACATCATCCCCTCGGGCTCGACAAGCGTGAAGGGCAACACGCGAAGCCTCAGCGGCAGCGTCACGCGCTCGCCGCCCTCGCGGTCGATGTGGACGCTGCCCTGGTGGATACCCGGATCGGCGCCTTCGTCGATCTTCAGGTCGATCAGGAATCGCTTGCAGGTTGCCTCGGCGATGTCTACCACATCGCGGCGCTCACAGAGCACGGGCATCCTCGCTACGAACTCGCGCGAACTGTAGACCACCCGCTTGTCGAGCGTGCGGATTGGCAACACTTCGCCCGTCGCCGGGACTCCGTCGAAGCTCACGCGCAGGTCGTCCAGGTCCTCGAGCGCGCGTAGCGCCAGCGTCGCCGGCTCGTACTCGCCTGGCGTGGCGAAGAGGTCGACCGTCTCGATCCGCTCATGCTCGCGCGGCACCGAGTTCTCGAAGACGACGTCTGTCAGCGCCCTCGCGAAGACGATGTACCCATGCTCCAGCTCCGCGGGGGTTGGTGAGGGGAGCGTCGCGTCGTCGACGTACCGCAGGGCAGTGAAGTAATCAGTGTCGAGTTGCAGCCATCGGAAGTGGTCGAAGTACAGCGTGCGATCTACGCGAGGCATGCGGATGTATGGGAACACCTTCGTGACGTCTGATAGGCCCACCAGCCAGATCTCGATCGCGTGTGGGCCGCCCGGCTGGATTGTCACGCCGCCGAAGACCGGATCGCCCGTCTCTAGGTCGATCCGCCACGACAGGCCCACCGGATCGTCGCCGGGATTGAAGACATCGAACTCAAGCGCTTGATGGCCGGTCGTCTCGCGGTCCGCCTGCCACGTGATGCCTGGCCACGTGTCGGCCTCGTTACCTGGGAAGTCCACGCGTAGCGCCCAGTCCCCATCGGATGCGTGCTCCCGGACGCGCTCAACCTGGACATTGCCGGCGGATATGGCGTCCGTCCAGTCATCTGCCTCAAACGAAGTGATGGTTTGCGCGGGAGAGGGTGCGGAGAGCGTGAGAGCGGCCAGTCCTGCCAGGGCGGAAGTGATGGGGCGCAAAATGACAGACCTCCACGGTCGAGATGGGGCGACGTGGAGGTCGTTTCGCGGGGCGGATGCGCTCAACCTGTCTACGCGGCGGCGGGTCTACCCCGTCGGGAGAGTCTGGCTCTTCTGCTCGACCTCGGCTCGGATATCCCGGAACTGGGGCAGCAGGTCCAGGAATTTCCCGAGCATCTCCGGCTCGAATTTGGCGGGCATCTCTTCTGTGATGATCCGCAGTGCCTCTTCCTCAGGGAGAGCGGGCCTGTAGACGCGGTCGTGGACGAGCGCGTCGTAAACATCGACGATTGACACGACGCGTGCCGCGGCGGGAATGTCCTCCTTGGCGAGCCCCTCCGGGTATCCCGACCCGTCCCAGGCCTCATGGTGCGCCACGGCAATCTCCGTCGCCATTATGAGGAGCGGAATGTCCGAGCCCCCGAGAATGTCGGCGCCGACCTCGGGATGGCGCTGAATGACGGCGAACTCAGCGTCCGTCAGCTTCGATGGCTTCAGCAAGATGTCGTCGGGAATGCCGACCTTGCCTACGTCGTGCATGGGGGCGGCGACTCGCAAGTCATCGATGACCTGCGCGGGCCACCCAAGCGCCTCGGCCAGCAGGGAGGCGTACATGCCGATTCTGCGCAGGTGGTCGCCTGTCTCCTCGTGGCGGGTCGTGGCGACCGAGAGGAGCCGCTGGACGATCTCTTCTTCCCTGTGTCGCACATCTGCCGTGCGGGCGCGGACCTCGTCCTCCAACCACTTTTCGTACTCCTGGCTCGCCAGAACCAGTCGCCGTCGCTCCAAGGCGTTCGCCACGTTGATCAGGATCTCGTTGCGATCGAACGGCTTGATGACATAGCCAAAGGCCCCTGCCTCTAACGCGCGGATCGCGGTTCGTCGGTCATCGACGGCTGTCACCATGATTACCGACATATCGGGGTACTTCTCGCGCACGATATCGAGCAGTTCGACTCCCGACATCCCGGGCATCATGATGTCAGAAACCAGCAATCCGAACTCCTGCTCTTCAAGCGCCGCGAGCGCGTCCTCGGCGCAGGCCCCTTTGGTACACTCGTAGCCCTCGCCAGCGAGCCAGCGGCTGAGGATGTCCCTGACGTGGTCTTCGTCATCGATGACCAGGACGCGGATAGGATCTGGCACGTGCGCCTCCGTACTCACGTTGTCGCCGCCATGGTGCTGGCGTGCTATTCGCCGTCTAGTATCTGCCGGACCTGGGCTGCGAGCGTCGACGGCGTAAAGGGCTTGCGGATTATGGGCGCCCCATCTGCCATTGAGAATCTGCCCGTCAACGCCTCGTCGGCATACCCCGATATGTATGCCACCCTCAGATCCGGGTAGACCTCAGCCAGCTGGGCATGTAGCTCCGGTCCGGGTGTCTCGGGCATCACAACGTCCGTCAACAGCAACTCGGGCGGCTCTTCCATGCGCTCGCACAGAGCCAAGGCCTCCGCAGCATTTCCCGCCGACGTTACCTGGTAACCGTAGCTTTGGAGCGCACGAGCCGCGATGTCGCGAACCGATTGCTCGTCCTCCACCAGCAACACGCGCTCCGTCCCTTTGGGCGCTCGGGACTCCGCGCTCAACTTCTCTCCGGCGTCGTCTTCCACGTGTGGAAGGTAGATGCCAAACCTCGTGCCTGATCCCGGCGCGCTCCTGACGGCGATGTCGCCACCGTGCTGGGTCACGATGCCGTACACGGTCGACAGGCCGAGGCCCGTGCCGGAGCCGATATCCTTCGTCGTGAAGAATGGTTCGAAGATCCGGCTCACGGTTCCGGGGTCCATCCCCACGCCCGTATCTTGGACGGAGAGCACTACGTACTCGCCCGGCGTCAGCGCCAACTGCGCGTTGGCGATGGCGGGGTCGTGCCGCTCGCGTCGGAGTTCGATGGCGAGTGTGCCGCCCGATGGCATCGCGTCCCGAGCGTTCACCGCCAGGTTGATCAGCACTTGCTGCATCTGCCCCGTGTCGGCCCAGACGTGCATCGGGCCGGAGGCCGGCTCGTTCTCGAGAATGATGTGCTCGCCAATCAGCCGCTCTAACATCCGGAGCGTGTCCGCCACCAACTCGCCAAGGTCCATCGTGTGCGCATCGATGCTCTGTTGGCGGCTGAAGGCCAGCAACTGAGCCGTCAAATCGGCGGCTCGCTCCGCCAGCCCGGTCACCCGGCGGAGGTCGTCGGCTGCCTGGGAATCCTCTGGCGTCTCCGCCAACACCATATCCGTGAAGCCGCGAATCCCTGTCAGAATATTGTTGAAATCATGAGCGATCCCGCTGGCCAACGTGCCGACCGACTCCATCTTGGCGGCCTGTCTTAGGCGCTCCTCAAGCAAGTGCCGCTCCGTGACGTCCTCCATGGTGATCAGCACTCGCCGGTCGGTACCGTCATCTTGCGCCCTGTCGCCGAAGGCGGAGATGCTGATGTCCAGGAAGCGCGCGCTCTCGGGCGTGTCGAGCCGGGCGCCGATCAACTCGTCACTGCCGCCGTGCTGGATGACCTTGGTCAGGCGCTCGATGGCGCTGTGGTCGCGCTGAAACTGCTCCGGCAAGAAGTCTGGGGCCCGCGCTCCGACGAGTTGATCAGTCCCAATGCCAATCGCGTTCACGAAGCGCTCGTTCGCGATGATGATCCTCATGTCCCTGTCGAGCACGAGCACGGATGCCGGAATCGCCGCGAGGGCCGCCTCGTTCAAGCGTAGCGATTCCTGCAGGACCGACTCCGCCCGGGCGTGTCCGAGGGCCATCCCGACGTGGGAGGTGAACAGTTCGGCAATGTCGATGTCGTCATCTGTGAAGACGCCAGATGTGTTCGCCAGCGCCAAGACTCCGAGTGGACGGTCCTGCCCGATTATGGGCGAGAAGAGCGCGTTCCGAATCTGGACGTGTCCGTCGGGCAGCGCGCTGGCCCGGCTATCTGTCGTGATGTCTTCCACGACTATGGTTTGGCGCTCGCTCAGACACTTTTCGTACAGGCCGCTGCTGTGCTCTGGTGCTTCTTGTGCTTGGACGCGACACTCGCGGGCCTCGGGGACACGAATCATGTCGCCGAACGCGCCGGAGTCAGGATCGTAAGTGCACACGACTGCCGAGTCGGCGCCGGTGATAGCCGCCGCCTGTTGTGCCGCCAGCTTCAGCGTCTCTGCGATGTCCGCCCCTTGCAGCAGTGACTGCGCAATGCCAGAGAGCGCCTGACTGACCGCAAGCTGCATCTGTAGCGCCCGCTGCGCCGCCTGTCTCTCGTCCGCCAGGCGCCGCCCTCTGAGCGCAATCTCCAGCGCTCGCGGTAGGTGCTGGCCCATGTCGCCTGTCTTCACGACATAGTCGGACGCGCCCGCCTTCAGGGCTGCGACGGCGATCTCCTCGCTCCCGTGAGCCGTGGTGACGATAACGACCATGTCCGGATTGGATTCGAGCAGACGTGGCAGGGCCTCGAGCCCGCTCATGTCCGGCAACTGGTAGTCCAGTATTGCCGCGTCGTGCCGGCTGGCATCAGCCAGCCCACAAGCCGTCTCTCCTCGCCCGACATCGTCGATCTCGCAGGCGCCGAAGTGGCGCAGCAGCGCCTCGCGGATCAGTTCTCGATGGTCCGGATCGTCATCCACGATGAGAACCCGGGGGGTCGCCTCGGTCATGGCTCAGCCTCTCGCCCCTGGCGCGCGGTGGGTCATCGTCCAGTACACCTTCAGGTATTGGACAACCTGGAAGAAGTCCTCAGACCGTTTCGGCTTCACGACATAGCTGTTGGCGCGGAAATGGTAGGCCTTGATGATCTCCGTCTCCCTGTCTGACGTCGTCAGCATGGCGACCGGAATCGTGCAGAGCGCCTCGTCTGTCTTGATCTCGCGGATCACATCGCGATGCACTATTGCGCGGCCATCCCCGAGGCGTTCTTTCAGCAACTACTCGACATGCTGCCCGGTGCTGTTGGCCACGGCCTCCATGTGGTCGAAAACTCGGGCCTGGACGGCCTTCCGCCCGCGAATTCCCACGTAGACCACCATCGCCATCAGGGGCAATGCGGCAGGCAGAGCCATCAGAATTGCTAGACGGGTGCGGAAGGGGAGACGAGCAAGCAGGGATCGGAGGGCAGGACTTGATGGTCGAACCGGATCGCCCGACGCCACGGTGTCACCCCCCCCAATTGCCCTTGACTACGGCTCGTGCAGCTCAGTCGCGACTAAGCCATCGTTCGTCCTCGGCGGACGCGTTCCTGCCAGCCACGAAAGTAAGCGGCCCGAGCTTTGCCGCGCGTGCTACGGATGCTACATGCGTGAGGATTACCACGTGGCCCTCCTCCCTCGCCGCTCAAATCCGCTCAAGAGCACTCAAATGTGCTCAACGCTCGGCGAAGGTCCTACCCGCGGCGAGGAACAACCGTGCGGCTGAGGTCCGTGAGGCCATGACCATGCGAGCGTTCGCCTTGCCGCTCTTACTCTCAGCCCATACTTGCGCGCTGGCTCAGGAGGCACCCATGCCTTGCCTGCCCGACACTTCCCCTCTGGAGTTCACCGACGAGATTCCCGCCGCGATGGTCGCTGGGATTCACCGATACCTTCTCCGCGAGACCTCGGCCGCACCCGCGCGTCGCGAGCGGCATTGGGCGATGGACTTCGCCTCGCGCGAGGCCTACGCCGCCTCGGTCGCTCCCAACCGCGAGCGATTTCGCAAGATGATCGGCGCTGTCGATCCGCGTCCCGAGCGCGTCGACATGCAACTCGTCTCGACCACCGATGAGCCCAGCCTTATCGCCTCGACTGACGCCTACGAGGTCCACGCCGTCCGCTGGCAGGCCGCCGAGGGCTTCACGGGCGAGGGGCTGTTGCTCCGCCCGACAGGCGACCCGATTGCCCGCGTCATCGCCCTGCCCGACTGCGACGCCGTCTTGGACCGCGAGCTTCCAGCTCGCAACGCCGTCCGCCTTGCCGCCGCCGGATGCGAGGTCATCGTGCCCGTCCTCATCGATCGCGATGACGAGTTCTCCGGGCATCCGAACGTCCGCTACACGAATCAGCCTCACCGCGAGTTCGTCTATCGCATGGCCTTCGAGATGGGGCGTCACGTCATCGGCTACGAGGTCGTGAAGGTGATGGCCGCCGTCGATTGGTGCAAGGCTCAAGACGATTTGCCCGTCGCCGTGATGGGCCATGGCGAGGGCGGCCTGATCGCGCTGTATGCCGCTGCCTGTGATGAGCGGATCGACGCGGCGTGCGTGAGCGGATACTTCGGCCCGCGCGAGGATCTGCACCTCGAGCCAATCTACCGCAACGTGTTCGGGTTGCTGGATGAGTTCGGCGACGCTGAGATCGCTCGCCTTATCGCCCCTCGCCCGCTCATTATCGAGGCCTCCGATCACCCCGATGTCACCGGCCCACCCGAGCCTCGCGACGGTCGCACCGGCGCCGCTCCCGGTCGGATCCAGACGCCGCCCTTCGCCGCCGTCGAAACCGAGATCGCCCGCGCCCGAGTCGTCTACGAGGACCTCAACGCCTCCACCGCCCTGCAGCTCACTACTGACGACGCCACCGACTCCCTCCTCGCCTCGCTGGGCCTTCCCGCCGCTGGAGGGGCCGAATACGAGGTTGCGCAGCAACCGACGTATCCGGCCCGCGCCGTCCGTATGAAGCGCCAGGTCGAAGAACTCTGCGCCTGGACCCAGGAAGTTCTGCGCCGCTCCGAACCGTCGCGCGACGCCATCTTCGCCGATGTCGACATGTCGACGCTCGACGCCTACCGTGAATCCACCGCGCCGATCCGCGACTTCTTCTGGGAGGAGGTCATCGGCAAGCTCCCACCCGCTACTGAGCCGATGAACCCCCGCTCGCGCCTCGTCTACGACGAGCCCGATTGGACGGGCTACGA
>CAZKUN010000030.1:0-53553 GCA_964555935.1 uncultured Armatimonadia bacterium
GGCATCGACGTGCGTGTCGATCCCCGGTCCGCCCTCGCCAAGCAGCACCCTCCGCGCCAAGCTTAGGCCGTTGCTGTGGATCCCGCTCGCCCGCATCCCGATGATGACATCCCCCGGCTCAATCGTGTTGCCGAGCACCATCTCATCGAGTTGGACCAGCGCCATTGCCGAGCCGACGAGATCGAACGCTCTGCCCTCGCGCACGCCCTGCAGCACGTCGCCGATCTGCGCGATCTCGCCGCCGGGGATGCTGATCCGCGCCTGCCGGCATCCCTCGTGGAGGCCCTTGGCGATCTCCTCGAGCATCTCCTCATCGGCGTGCTCCACCGCGAGGTAATCCAGCATCGCAATCGGCTCAGCTCCCACGCAGATGACGTCATTGACGTTCATCGCGATGCAGTCGATGCCGATGGTGTCGTACTTGTCGACCATCTGCGCGATTAAGACCTTCGTCCCCACCGAGTCGGTCGACAGCGCCAGCCCCTGGCCGTTCCCGATGTCCACAACCGCCGCGAAGTGCCCGATCGGCAGCACTGACTTGCCGATTCCCGGACGGTTCTCAGCCGTCTGGTTGATCCAGTAGAGCATGCCCTTCAGGGCCCGCCCGACGCGATCGACATCGACACCCGAATCGGCGTATGTAACCCTCTTGCTCTCATCGGCCATGGGCTGGTAAGCCTCCGTTACGCGTGATCCGTCTTCGGAATAATAGGACGCCCGGCGCGCGGGGTCAACTGCTCATTTGCCGCATCAGCACTCAGGCCACTGTGCGGGACGACCCGAGCCCGGAATCAGGTCGTCCTCGCCAAAGAAGGAGAACCTCCTCCACCCGCCAAAACGTCCCCCGGCCGATGTTGGTACATGGGAGGACGAATGATGAAGCATCTATCCAGGCGTGAGTTCATCCACGGATCGAGCAAGGCCATCGCCGGCGGCGCCGTGGGGTTGACCGTTCTTAGATCGAGGAGTTCCGCCTATGCCGCCAACGATCAGGTTGGCGTCGGCGTCATGGGAATCCACGGTCGCGGCCAGTCGCACATAGATGCCTACTGCGCTTACGACGGCGCGAAGGTCGTCGCGCTGTGCGATCCCGATTCACGCCTGTTCGAGGGCCGCTCAAAGCGCGTCGCGGACCGCCAGGGAGGCGAGGCCCCCAAGTGCTACCAGGACGTCCGCGCGATGCTGCAGGATCCAAACGTCGACGCGATCTCCATCGCCACCTGCAACCACTGGCACGCTCTCGCAACCATCTGGGGGTGCCAGGCGGGCAAGGATGTATATGTTGAGAAGCCCGCGTCGTGGAGCGTCTGGGAAGGCCGCAAGATGATCGAGGCGGCCGAGAAGTACGACCGCATCGTCCAGGTCGGATGCCAGAGCCGCTCCTCCGGACACGTCCGCGATGCCATCGCGCGCGTCCACGCGGGCCAGCTTGGCGAGATATACATGGCCAAGGCCTGCTGCTACAAGCCGCGCGGATCAATCGGATTCAAAGAGGCGACCCCTCCGCCCGACGGCGTCGACTTCGACCTCTGGCTCGGGCCCGCCGAGTTGCAGCCGCACCACGGAAACCTCGTCCACTACAACTGGCATTGGTTCTGGGACTTCGGCAACGGCGACCTCGGCAACCAGGGCGTCCACCAGATGGACATCGCCCTCTGGGGGCTCCAACGCGGCCTGCCCACGAAGATCTACAGCACCGGCGGACGGTTCGCCTATGAGGACCAAGGCGAGACGCCTAACACCCACCTGTGCACCTTCGAATACGACGACGGCGTCCAGCTCGTGTTCGAGGTTCGCGGTCACTACGTCAACGACGAGGCGGGCGTGCGCATCGGCAACCTCTTCTACGGCAGCGACGGCTACATGAGCAGCGGCCAGGGCTACAAGGCGAAGACGGGCTACAAGGGCGAAGACATGGAAGACAAGGACCTCGGCGAGCTGCCCGAGGTTGGCGGCACTGGCGAGGGCAACCACTTCCAGAACTTCATCGACTGCGTCCGCAGCCGCAACAAAGACGAGCAGAACGCGCCCGTCGAGGCCGGGCACCTTTCCTCGGCGCTCTGTCATCTGGCCAACATCAGCTATCGCGTCGGGCGTTCGCTGACCTTCGACCCGGCGACGGAACGCTTCGTCGGCGACAAGGAAGCCAACAAGCTGCTCACGCGCAAGTACCGCGCGCCATACGTCATTCCGGACTCCGTCTAGTCGCGTAGCGACGGGCTTCCAGCCCGTCGATGCCGTTGCCGTTCGTAGGTCGGATCTCCAGATCCGACACTTGATTGGAGGCAATCAACGTGAAGAAGCTGGGAGTCATTCATTACAACACGCCCGGTGAGACCGTCGAAGAATTCCTCGACTGGGTGAAGGCGACGGGCTTCGAGTATATCGAGCTGCAGGTCGGAGATGTCTGGCCGGATGAATCGGTCGAAGCCGGCGACGAGCCGGCGAAGGTCAAGCAGATGCTTGACGACCGCGGACTCATCTGCGACGCCGTCGCATCGGGCAACGATTTCATCGTGCTCGAGGAAGACGACATCGCCTCTCAGGTCGCTCGCATGAAGACGATCTGCGCGCTCGCCGCCGAAGTTGGCGCCGACACGATCCGCACCGAGGGTGGCCAGCCGAAGCCCAGCGTCCCGGTGGAGAAGTACGCCGACGCGATGGCCGAGTGTCTCAAGCGCTGCCTTGAGTTCTGCGAGCCGGCGGGCATGAAGCTAGCGGTCGACAACCACGGGATGGCCAGCAATGACGGCGACCTCTTGGTCAAGACCTTCGAGATGGTCGGATCCAAACTCGTCGGCACGAACCTCGACACGATGAACTACCGATGGGCCGGCCACGATCTCGAGACCATCGACCGCTACTATGAGATCGTCGCGCCGTGGGTCCTGCACACGCACCTCAAAGATGGCGTCGGATGCCGCGGCGAGTACAACGGCAAGGCGCTCGGCAATGGCGAGATCAACCTCGCCAAGGCCATCGAGTGCTGCGTCGGCGCCGGCTACAACGGCGTCTGGTGCGCCGAGTGGGAAGGCAAAGGCGACAAGGGCGTCGGCTACGCCCAATGCCTCGAGTGGATGAAGGTCAACTGCCCGGACGCGTAGATGAGCGGCCCGGCTCTCTCCACCGTCCCGTACGACGACCGTCTCGATCGTCGCCGCCGTCATCGAGCCACGGGCCGAGGCGCTCTTTGCCTCGGCCCGCTCTATCGGAGACCCCAATGCCACCCAACCGGCCAATCATCTGCGCGCACCGCGGCGTCTCGTCGACCCACCCGGAGAACACCCTCGCCGCCATCGCCAAGGCCTGCGACATCGGCGCGCTGCAGACCGAGATCGACGTCCGTCGCACGTCCGACGGTCACCTCGTCCTCATGCATGATGAGTCGGTCGACCGGACCACCAGCGGCACGGGGCCGGTCAGCTCTATGACCCTCGCCGACATCAAGTCCCTCGACGCCGGTTCGTGGAAGTCCGAGGAATTCGCGGGCGAGACAGTGCCCACGCTGCCCGAGACGCTTCAGCTCTGCCGCGAGCGCGGGATGTTCCTATGCATCGAGATCAAGCAGGATGAGATTGCGCCTGAGGTCGTCCGCGACGTCGAGGCCGCGGGCATGCTCGACAACGTCATCATCATCGCCTTCAACTTCAACAACATCGCCCAGGTCCGTCAGGTCAACACGCGGATCCCCACCGGATTCCTCGTTTCGCGCATTCCCGACGGCGAACTGGACACCATCATCGGCCGCTGTCTCGACCATGGCATCCCCGTCATCTCGTCGCTCTTCACCCAGGTCACCGAGGATGTCGTCACCCGCTGCCGTCTGCGCGGGATCACACTCTACGCCTGGACCATCGACGATCCCGACCTCGCCCGCGACGTCGCCGCCACGGGCGTCGACCTCATCGCATCCAACACGCCCGCTGAGATCATGGCCGCGCTCTCGTAGGGGCGACTTCAGCCGCGGTGCCGTTGTCGCTTCCGTTGTCCGTATTCCTCCGCTGTCCTCAGCCAGGTCTTGATGTTCTCCATCGGCGTCTCGGGCATGATGCCGTTCCCACACGACGCGATGCACCCGCCGAACTCGCTGTCGAAGCTGTCGATCATCGCCCGCGTCCCCGCCTCGACCTCTGCCACCGTGCCTTGGGGCAGAAGCTCCTGCACGTCGATCCCCGCCAGGAACGTGATCCGCCCGCGATACTCGTCCGCCACTGCCGCCTGGTCCATCGCGCCCTGTTGGATGGGGTGGATCACGTCCACCCCGATGCTCGCGATGTCGGGCAGGATCTCATCAATCGCCCCGCACGAGTGCAGCCAAAAGTGCATCCCCCGCGAGTGGCAGTGGTCGACCAACTCCTCATAGAAGGGCAGGTAGAGCTCCCGGAACGATGCCCCTGAAAACAGCAACTCGGCCTGACTTCCCAGATCATCCGACGTGAAGTACCCGTGCGCCCCCGCCTCAGCGAACCCGTCAATCACCGTCTTGTGATACTCCGTAAATCCCCTCAGAAGCCGCTCCATCCGCTCCGGATTCAGCAGCATCTCGCACATGATCTCCTCCATGCCAAACAGAAACCACGCCCGCTCAAAAAGGCAGAAGAAGTCCCATCCCACGCCATACCGATCCGGATTCGCCTTCACCGTCTCCGCCGCGCTCTCGTAATATCGCTCCGGCGACGGATCCGGCATCCGCTCAATGAGTTCGTCGATCAACTCAACGGAATCGACCGGCCGGCGCGACGTGATACCCCGCTCCGCGTAATCCTCGGGCATCTCCTGAACCGCCCACTTGTACTCCGGGTCCGCGCCCTCAAATGCCTCGAAATCCCCCGGCGGTACGTAGCGCAAGTCGAGACAGTCGTCGACAATCGTCGCCCCGAAGTCGATCAGCTCCTGCCCGTACTTTTCCGCCGTCCCTGCGTTATAGAACTTGTGCCAGAACAGCGGCACCCTCGGGATGTCGCCACCCTTGCGGTCGATCACGTTCGTCATCTGCTGCAGCGTCAGCGGCGTCTCTGCCACAATCGTCCCTCCCGCTCCTCGTAGCATGAGCATCCCTGCTCATGGGTCGTCGTCATCCCTCGTCGCCTTCGTACCGCCAAGCGCCAACGTGGTGCCGTCCCCGTCCGTCGCCATGCCACCCGCCCCGCACCCATTCCCATCCCGCTTCACGTAATCCTTGGCAGGTCGTCAGCCGCTCCGCCGCCAAGTAGGTGCTGTGCCGGCGCGCAACCACGCGACCCCAGGGGGCCTCCGATGACCCGCAAGACGATTCTCGCCGTGGCAGTTCTCGTCATGATGTCCGCGCCGTGGGCCTGCGCGGAGAACGTCGTCTTCCTGAGCTTGCGCATCGACGGCAACGAGATCGAGGGCGACAGCACTGTCAACACGCTGGGCCGCGAGAACACCATCGAGTGCCTCACTTACGGGCAATCCATTACAACCGCCCGCGACGCCACATCCGGTCGCGCCACCGGCCGCCGCATCCACTCGACTGTCAAGGTCACCAAGAGCATCGGTCGGACCTCGCCCCTCCTGGTGAAGGCTCTCTGCAATAACGAACCGTGTGAGGCCACCTTCCGCTTCTTCGGGGTCGTGCCGGGCGGCGGGGGGTTCCACCACCTCTACACGGTGGAGATCACCAGCGCCTTCGTCAGCTCGGTCCGCCAGTTCGTCCCAAGTCCATCGGACGCCGCCTCCCCCTACCCGCCACTGCTCGAGGAGGTCGAGTTCGCCTTTCGGGACATCACCTTCACTCACGAAAGAAGCAGAGCGACTCACCGCGACACCGTCTCCGACCGCGACCACGCCGGTGGCGTCAGCGTTGGCTCGGACCGGACCGAGACCATCCGGAGGAACGACTCCATCACGGTCGGTACCGGTAGGACCGACGGCGACAAGAAGAAGGAGGAAGGGGACACCTCACCCGGCGTCCGACTGCCCGGCGGCCGCCTCAAACCACGCTGACCCCTCGCCTCCGTGGCAACGGGGCTCCCGCTCCAAGGCCGCCCATCCTCCCTCGTCGAACCCTCCCCCATCGAGGTGCCCAACATGCTCATCTCCACCATACTGCTCGCGCTGACAACCTCGCTCCCCTCGCAGGAGGCGATTCCCGTGTCCCACTTCCGCCAACTCTTCGTCGACGATCACGTCATCGCCGAGCGCGATGGCGTCGACCTCACCCTCCATCAGCCCGCGAAACACCCCGACAATCCCGTTCTGCGCGCTGAGCATCCGTGGGAGAGCAAAGGCGTGGCGATCTACGGCACGGTCATGCACGACGATGGCCTGTTCAGGATGTGGTACCGCGCCATCGACGACACCTGCTATGCCTGTTATGCCGAGTCTGACGATGGCGTCCACTGGCGCAAGCCAGTCCTCAACGCACGGCCCCACCGGGGCTCGACCGAGAACAACATCGTCCTTGGCGGGCCGGAGTTCTACCTCGACGGCTTCGCGGTCATCAGAGACGATCACGAGTGGGATCTGGCGCGCCGCTACAAGATGCTGACCTGCACGCACCACCGTCGTTTCGCCGCGATGATCTCTCCTGACGGCCTCCACTGGCGCGGGCCGATCAACAGTCCTGCTCCGCTCGACACGGGCGACGTCATCAGCCTCTACCACGACACCGGGCTCGGTAAGTTCGTCGCCCTGCTCAAGCGCCGGTTTGTCTACGATGCCGCGCAGCCCGGGCCGGAGAGGAAGCGCGCCCGGCTCGTCGCCTACAGCGACGACCTGATCAACTGGTCGGAGCCCTCGTGGGCGCTCGTCCCCGACGAGCAGGACCCGCCCACGACCGAACTCTACTCCCACGTCGCCTACATGTACCAGGGGATGCGCATCGGCTATGTCACGAACTTCGAGGTCGCCACTGAGCGGATCGATGTCGAGTTGTGCACCAGCCGCGACGGGCTCTCGTGGCACCGCTACCGCGAGCGCGTGCCGTTCATCCCGAACGGTCCCGACCGCACGTGCGACGCCGGCATGGCCCTGGCCGGTGCCAGCGGTCTCGTCATCCGCGATGATAGGATCTGGATCTACTACCTGGGGGCGGATCACGACCACGAGGGGCAAGTCGATGATGGCGGCGAGCCAACGCCTTCGGGCATCTGCCTCGCCCAGCTCCGTCTCGATGGGTTCGTCTCCGCCGACGCCGGTCCCGACGGCGGCACGCTGCTGACCAAGCCTCTCCTCTGCTCCGGTTCGACTCTCCGCATCAACGCCGACGCGCCCGCCGGCGAAATCCGCGCCGAGTTCCTCGATGCCGACGGACAGCCCATCCCCGGTCGCGACCTCGCCTCCGCGATCCCCTTCACCGGCGACGCCGTCAACACGCAACTCCAATGGCAGCCACCATCGGAGGGACCGCCGTCCCTCATCGGCCAACCCATCAGCATCCGCTTCCACCTCAGGAACGCGGACCTCTACTCATTCTGGTTCGACGCCCCGTAGACCGCCTGTGATCGCGCCCTCGTCCGAGTAGCGACGGGCTTCTAGCCCGTCGAATCCCTCTCATCACTCCCACCCTCGCGTAGCATCGACGCCCTCGTCGATGCACGGGAATCCTCGCCCCGCCGCGCTCTGACCGCTCTGCGACCCTTCGGTAATCTCACATTCGGAATGCCTGGCCCGACTCCTGCTCGCTTCACATTCTGGCGAGATGCAGGTACGCCATTACTCCCGACACGGCCGTTCCCGCAGCGAACCCAACCAGCAGCAGCGCGGCCCGAGCGGCCCGCCACAACCCTCTTGGTTTCCCCACTGCAACCACAATCGACCACGCGAGTCCCACCGCGAGGAGTGGCCCCATCACCAGCCCATGCCACAGCGGAGGCGGCTCCCAACCGAAGGGCGATCGTCCCCCCGCGAGATCCAACGCGAGCACCACAACCCCCAACGCGCAGTAGTAAACAGCCACGCGCCTCAAGTGTCGATCCCCACGTGTCCACGTTCGATCGTTCATACGATGCGCCTCACCAACCACCGACAGCCGCAGTAGAGCCCCCTCCCGATCGCCACAATGGCATCGAGCACGATGCCGACGAGGACGCCAATGACGATGAACTCGATCAGCGCCCAAACAGCCCCGGCAACCGCCGTCACTATCCACTGCACCCTTTTATCACCGGCGCCCAGCGCGTCCATCTCAAGGCGCTCGCCCTAGTCGCTGCAAGAAACTTGCTACCTCACGTACCGCGCGCTCGTCGGCAGCTCCACGGCATCTCCCGGACCGTACTCCATCAGATACGCGTGGACCAATCCATCCCCATTCGTATCGGCGAACTGCTCTGCCTCGAACTCACGATCCACCACGATCCCGCCCGTCATCGATTCCACCTGGCCAATCGCCTCCATCGCCTCATTCACCACATGCAGCCCCGGCAGCGCGAAGTTCATGAGCGTCGAACTCGCCAGCGTCCGGGTCTCCGGATCAGCCTTCACGATGGCCGCCCGAGCCATCGCCGGATGCTGATCGCCAAAGTGGATGACATTCCCGTCACTGATCTCCGTCACCACGAAGCTGGCCCCATACGCGCCCGAGTCGACGATCGCCGTCGTGCCCACCGCAGCGCCAACCGGTTGGTCCAGCGCAATCGTGTTCGCCCCATAGTCACACGCCGTGACCGTCGCTCGCGTCGGCGCTTCGCTCTCGAGTTGCCACTCGCCAATCGCCAGCTTCGACCCATTCCGCGCGTAGCCGGTCGTCACTTCACCATCGGCGTCGGTCGCCACGAAACCCACCGTGCCCGAGAACCGCACCGGCCCGGTCCGCACCTCGGCAACCGGTTCCGTCGCGTTGAAGTAGTAATGTCTCGCCCCGTCCGCCAGAGTGATCATCAACGCCACCAGGTTCTCGCCCCCCACCCTCAGCCTCTCCACGCTCTGGATGATCGTCTCTCCCGCCCCCGGCTCAAACACCGTGCCGAACGTGCTGTTGAGGTCCTCGCCGACTCGCCTCCGGACCACGAACTTCACCGTCTCGGGCGTCCCGCTCTGGTTCTGCTGAGGCACCCCGTCACAGGCAATGACGCGTTCACCCTCGCCGATCAGATGCGCCTTCAGGAACGCCCCTTCGTTGCCTTGCATCTGGCTCAGGGCCCGATCACCACTCGTGATGAAGTCCCACTTCACGTGCCCGCCCGGCGTCAGCTCCGCTTCCCGCGGGCTCTTCAGGAATTGGTACCCGCTGCCCCGATAGCCAAAGTACCCCACCGTCCCGTACTTCGCCGCGCCCAGCACCTCATCGTCGTAGAAATGCCCGTAGTCCACATCCTCCCCCGCCAGCGTCCCCGCTCGCGGCTCCGATAGCTCCAAGTTGCTCGCCAAATCCGCGTGACTCCCATGCACGATCCAGTCGTGCTGCTCGCCGCCTTTCACGCGGAAGATATCGATGACGTACCGCGCGTCCGCCACGTCGACCGTCGCCACGCTTCGCCGGTACTCGTCGCACTGCGGGTAGACGTCGTCGTTCCGCGCCTCGACGTACTGGAACCCATCGCCCACATCGTACGCCAGGCACCGGCCGCGGCCGTCGGCCTGCATCGATTCATCCACCACCACCGTGTTGTGCGAGACGGTGTTCCAGAAGAACCCCGCCCGCCGAGGGTCGTTGCTGTTTGCGGTCTCCGGGTACCCGAAGTTCGGGATCATCGAGCAGTTCTCGGCGAAGATGTCCAGGTGCATCTTATCCCGCTTGCTGTGCCCCACGAACCGCCCGTAGAACAACCCCACCGCGAATGGGTCATCCTGGCCTCCGCTCTGCAGCGTCGCCAGCCCATACCCCGCCAAGTGCTGGTCGTCGTACCCCAGCTCCCCCTCGTATTCCGCCGCCGCGGCCTTCAGCGCATCCCCGATCGGCTCCTCGAAGAGATCGTTCCCCGCGTTGGCGTTCACCCGCATCAGCGCCTTCGCGTAGATCGGATCGCCATACGCCCTGAACCCCGCCAGGAATACGCTCTCTCGCAGGATGGTCCCCCGGTTTGACATGTTTCCCGAATCCCCCAGCGCCGGGGTGAAATTGCCCGCCGTTATCATCTGGATCGTCCAGTCGTAAAGCTTCCTGAATCGCGGCTCTTGGTAGACATCCACCCCGTTCAGCTTCAACAGGTCCGCGATGACCGACAGGTCCTCCACCCAGTGCAGGCTGTAGCCCGGCGATTCAAACGGCACGCCGTCACGGTAGATCAGGTTATACAGCGCGTCATACAGCGGCATAAAGGTATACAGACTGTACTCTTCGTTGTTGAGGATCCAGTCCACCATCTGCTCGCTCGACGGATCGCCCGGCGTACCCTTCAGCACCGCTGCGATCTCAAGCAACCCCTTCTGATGCATGCCATAGTTGCCGGCGATGACGCGCGTCTCGTTCACGATCTCCCACGCCATGTTCCGCAGCAACTGCTCCTCGATCAGACCCCGTATCTCCTCCAAGCCCTTCCCCGCAAACTCCTCCAGACCAGGAGCGGCTTCAGCCGCGACGCCGTCCACCAACGCCGGAAAGATCGCATCATACGCCCGCACGCAGACATCCACCGTAAAGCACTCCCACGTGTGATACTGCAGCCGGCCGTAGTACGCGCTGTTGACTTCCGTCCCGTAGCGGGACTTGTTCGTGTAATCGTAATCGGGGTAATACTCCGCCAGTTGCCACAGCAGCACCGCGCACTTCTCGGCGTACTTCGGCTCGTCGGTATACAGGTACGCCTCCGACAGATCCGTGATCGCCGGGAGCAACCGCCGCGTGATCATCCACTTGTTGTACCAAGCGACGAACCAGTACTTCTGGTCATGGTCAGGCGAAGTCCAACCGTACCCGTCGTCGGCGAATTCCCCCGTCAGCAGCGACCGATCTCCCTCCAGCCGAGGGATCTTCGGCGTTGTCCGCGTGCCGGTCTCGTCCCACACGCGCTCGGGCGTAGCCTCCAGGGCCGTCTCCAGGTACTCCTGGAAATCGTTGCTTGGGTAGACGTTATGACAGTTCGGGCATTCGACTTTCCACGGCTTGTCGCCGCTGATGATCCACGGGTAATTGCCGAACTTCCGGCATTCCAACCCGCAGTTCGGGCACCCGGTCTCATGCACGTACGCGGCGCTTGGAATTCGCGGATCCGGCACCCACGCGGCCAGTTCTTCCATAGGGGTACCGACAAGCTTGTCAGCCCGCGCCACCGCCGCGTCGCGGATCGCCCGCGCCCACTCATGCTCGGCGAGATTCTCCCGCATCACCTCCACCCGCTCGGCGGTATACAGGCCACGCTCCGTCTTTGCATGAGCGCTCGCGCTTGCGAGCAGCACGAGAACCGTAACACACGTGATCGATTGCACAATGGGCTCCTGTCAGCCTATTTCAACTCGACCGGCAAGTCAGCGGCATCGGTCAGATCCAATTCCACTTCGGCGGTCCTCCCGCCTGACGTCACCGTCACCTTGTGCTTGCCAAGAAACGCCCGCGCCGACGCCTGGCCGTCCGCGCCGGTCGTCAGCGTCTCGTCGGTCCACCACTCGTCAAACACCAGGCTCTCGTACACGTCCTGGGCCGGGCGTTTTGACCAGTCTTGGCGGAACATGTGACCACCCACGTTGCTGCGCCAGTGGCTGCCCTCCCAGAACCCCCACATGATGAACGCGTCCACGCTTTCGTGGCTGAACGTGGCGGTAAGGAAATCGCGCAGGTACTCGGCGTGCGTTTCATCATCCTGGCAACCGAGATCGTACTCGGTGATCTCCAGCCGCTTGCCATACGCCGCCCATTCGTCCAGGATCTCAAGCATCGAGTGCATCGGCGTGAGCGGCGTCGACATGTGCGCCTGCAATCCGAGCACATCGAGCGGCACGTCCTCATCGATCAGGAACTCGATTCGCTTCGCGACCTTCGTCCGGTAGCCCGAGTTCAGGGCCAGAATGCCATAGTCGTTGTAGGCCAGCAGAACGTCTTCATCCGCCTCGCGCGCCCAGCGAAATGAGTCGGCGAACTTGTCCCAGCCGATCTCATCCCAAAGCTCGGTGTTGCTGCCGGCCTCGTTCACCACGTCCCAGAGGTAGAGCCGCCCATCCATATGCTTCGCGTAGTCACGGACGTGCTGCTCGCAGACGTTGAGCAGCTCATCGCCGCGGAGTTCGCGATGCGGCGGCGCGAGGTGATTGTACGATCCCCAGAGCAGGCAGTGCCCGCGCACGTCGATGTCGCGCTCGGCCAGCCACGCGGTGGCCTCGTCCACCAGGTCGAGGCGGCTCGCGCTCGCGGAGGCGAACTTGAGGTCGTTTTCGAAGGTCACCGTGTTGAAGAGGCGCGCGGTCTCCTCCTGGAAGCGGACGTTATCGGGATTGTCCGTGTCGACGAAGCGCGCGGCCGGAGCGGCGGTGCCGAAACGGAATGCGTGGCGCTGTTGCTCGATCTTGACGGTCGCATCGGGCACGGGATCGCCATCCGCGTCGACGACGGTGACCGTCACGTCCGCCTTGCGGATCTCGTCGATGCGAGCCAGCGCCGGCGCGCGCCAGTCGTCGGGGTGTTCGCGTCCCCCCCAGAAATCGATGGTCTGATCGAACGCATCATCGGGCGCCTTCGCGTAGTTCTCGACACGCAGCCCGGCGATCTCAACCACTCCCGCGTCATGGCCCAGGAAGATCTTCACCTGCGAGTCGTTAGGCTGAAAGCTCTTGCCCGCGCGACCCATGAATCTATACTCCTGCCACTCGGGCGTGAGCTTCGAAACCTGGTCGATGTACTTGCTGTGGGGCGCGACGGCCATCTCCCAGATGAAGCTGACCTGGCACTCATCGGGGCTCCGCAACCACGCGCGGAAGTAGACCGCGTCACCCCTGTAGATCTGCCCGTTGGCGCCCTGCCCGAACTGAATCGACCACGGCATCGCGTCGGCATCGGGGCTGCACGTGAGACGCGCGGCCTTCGTGTAAGCATCGACTTCAGCATCGACGATCTCAAAGGCGACGTTGTCGCCGCCATGCGTGTACCAGTTGCCGTCCAGGTCCTCGGTGAGGTCGCCGTTTTCGATGAGATTTGTTGGCTTGTCCACGGACGGTCGCTCCCTCTCTCCGACCATGTCGAGGTCGGCGACGCGGATGCCGGCGATCTCGATCGCGCCCTCGCCAAAGCCCAGGTGGAAGCCGAGCATGAGGTCGCCCGGCGCGTAATCGGCGTCGCTTGGGCCGGCTATCGAGTACTCGGTCCACTCGTCGGTCAGCGTGATCATCCGGCTGATCGGCTTGGTCCATGGATCATCGGGGATCTGCAGGAACGCATTCACCTGCGCGCCGTCGGGGCTGCGCATCCAGAGGTTCACCTCCAGCGAATCGCCTTCGCTGATGAACCCGTTCACGCTGCGCAGCATCTGGACCGTCCACGCCTCGGCGCCGGCGTCGGGCTTGATGTCGAGATGCAACGCCTTCTCAAACCCACCGACAGCCGCGTCAACGATGGAACTCTTGCTTCCGGGGTTGAGCGTGATGCCCCACCCTCGCGTGCCATCGGTGAAGTCGCCGTTCTCGATCAAGCTGGCCGGTTGCTGAGCGGATGCCGCGACGGCGGCGAGCATGCAGACAGCGATGAGCATCAGTCTCATGGGTAGACCCTCATTGGATGGAAATGCATGGTGTCGTCTTACCTAAGCGCTCCAGTGAACGATACCGAGTCGCTTTGGTGGGGGTGAATGATCCTATGGAGAGAAGAGATTGAGATTATCATGAAGAGATAAGCTCAAGCTCTTCTATACATATAGTCGCCAACTCCCCTGCGTTTGTCCCAACTTTCGCTCTCCGCCCCCCGTATGGCCCGCTGCGGCTAGGGCGCAAACTCGATGTCACTCACCATTATCAGCCCATCTCCCCCGTCGCCCGTGGCCCCACCATGCGTGCCGATGATGATGCTATTGATGCGGCCGAGGTCGAGCTGGCCGTTGTCGTCTTTCGACCAACTGCCGAGTTCGAAATCAGCAAAGGGAATCGTGATCGTCACCCAATCCTCGCTGGGCCCGGGCATCGGCGTTGCCATGTACTGGCCGCCGCTCTCGGTGAGCATGACGAGCAGTCCCTCGATGCCGTCGGGCAGCGTGGCTTTGTAGGTGAACTGAAGCCCCGTGTAGCCATCGAGTTCGGCAGCGGGGACGGGGATGGTCGGGGTCAGGTACATGTGGCGGCCGCCGACGAAGTTGAACTCGAGCTTCATGCACGCTTGCCCATCGCGACCCTCATCCGGCGTGGTAAGAGTTGCTGTGACGGCGGCGTCCTTGCCGATGCTCCACTTGCCCGCGCCGTCGCCCGTGATGCGCAGCGGATGGGTGGGTCTGTAGGCCTCGCTCGTGAAATGCGCGCCGCTCATCTCAAACGTGCCCTCAGCCGCCCCGTCGATGACGATGCCGATCCAGACCTTATCGAGCGCGTCCCAATCGAGATCGCCTTCCGTGCGGCTGAAGGCGGCCTTGTTCATGCTCGTGATTCCGAGTCGCCCGTCCACGAAACCATGGTCAGCCGGCGCGGCGTTGCCGGTCTTGTACCAGGCGTTCCCGGCTTCATCGAAGACGACCAGCGCGAGACGCCCCTCACCGGTCTTGAGGTCGAGCTTGTAGCGGAGCGCGACGGCCTTCGAGCCGACGACGCTCTGAGCCGGCATGCCCTCCAGCGCGAGCAGGCGGCGCTGCTCGTCGGTCTTACTCAGCGTGACCTTGAGCGCGGGATTGACGCCGTCGGCGTCATCGACCGTTGCGAGCGTCGCGTCGATGCCAGACAGCGACACGAGTTGGAGGTCATCGATGCCCGCCGCGCCGCCGCCGATGGGCACGGTGCCTTGGGCGGAGGCGAGGAGCGGAAGGGTGATGATGATGAGGATGGTTGGCAAGCGCATTTTGAGGGTCTCCTTGAGAGACGGCAACGGCGTCGCGGCTGAAGCCGCTCTTACAGGACGGCATGCGGACGAGGGCGTCCGCGCTCCAGTGAACGGCGATTACGGATTGATCGACAGGTCGAGATTGTCGAGATAGTAGGCGCGCGTGTCGGTTGCGGTGCTGCTGAATCCGAGCCACGTTAGCGTCTTCCAGTCGGCGCTGACGTTAGGCTGGCTCTCGAACTTGGTGGCCTCGCCGTCGGCCGGCGTGACCGTCAAGTCCCACGTGCCGGTGGACTTCTCGCCCAGCGGTGCGGATACCTCGAAATGGACCCACTCGCCCGTGGGCATGGGCAAGACATCCTGCCCGCCGATGCGGAGCATCCCGCCGCTGATCCAGAAACTCGGGCCGGTCTGGTACGGCGCGGAATTGTCACGCCACTCGTGGTACATCACCACGCCCTCGTCGGCACGGATGTCGAAGGCGAAAGTCACGACGCCCTCTTTGTGGTTGGGCGACCAGAAGAAGTGCGGGTTGTATTCGTGCTCGAGGTCGGGCGCGTCGGTGATCTTCAGACTGTGGGCGCCGCTTGCGGCGGTCTCGTCGGTGACGGCTATGCTGTCGCCCTTGTTCTCGGTGTATACCCTCGCATCCGCGGGCCCAGAGCCGATCGCGGCGACCTCGAAGTCATTCGTGAAGGTGAACGGCGGCGGCGGAGGCGCGTCGGGCGCGTGCTCGACATCGGCGAAGACGAATGACTTGGGAAGGTTGACCCAAGTCTCATCGCCATAGACGCCGGCCTCGGTGTAGTCGAAGGGCGTGAACCCGATCTTCTCATACGGCGCGTCGGGCTTGAAGCGGAAGTCGCCGTTGGCGGGATCGACGAACATGGGGTCTGCAATGACAGAGCCCTCGTCCCAGCCCTTCTCCTGGCGCTCGGCGAGGGTCATGCCGTCGAAGTCGATGTCAGGTCCGGATTCCTTCCAGTACATGTTGCGCTTGAGTTGGACGAGATCGTCCTTGATGCTGCCGGCGGTCTTGAACGGGCCATCGTCCCAGAGGACGATGTTGCCCTCGTAGGTGAAGCTGAGGTGCTCCTCGATGCGGGAGCGCTGGAGTTGGCCATCGAGGCTGTAAGCGAGGATGTTGTTGCGGATCATGTTCTCGCGACCGTAGTGCTGATGGTAGGTCCCCGTCCCCACGTGGTGGACGAGGTTGTTCTCCATGGTGATGTAAGAGCTGCCCTCGTCGTTGTAGAACCCCCACCCTCCGCGACCGTAGCGGTTGTAGGAGTAGATGTGGTGGCAGTGGTTATTGCTGACGGTCGTGTTAGGACTTGGGCCGAGAGTGTAGACGGCGCCCATGTCACTCAGGACGCCCCAGCCGGTGTGGTGGAGGTGGTTGAAGTCGATGGTGTTGTCATGGGCGAGGCTCTCGGCGTAGCCCCATCGCCAGCCGACGGAGATGAGGGTGTAGTAGAAGTCGGAGATGTCGTTGTGAGTGACCTTGTTGTAGGGGCTGTGGCCGATCCATACGCCGTGGGCGCCCAGGTGGATGCGCGCGCCGGAATGGATGATGTTGTTATCGACGGTGATGCTGCCGGTGCGGTTGGCGAGATCGGGCTGGATGACGCCCTCGCCGATTCGCACGCCACCGGCGCCCATGTCATAGAGGAGCGTCTTCGTGACGGAGCAGTTTTGGCAACCGCGTCGGAACCAGATCGTGTAGAGCCCGTGGTGGCTGATCTCGCAATCCTCGATTGCGATGTTGCGCGCGCCGTCGGCCATGATGACAGCGGGGACGGTGGCTTCGGCCTGGCCGTCGGCGTGGCCCTCGGGCGGGAGGATGTACTGGCCATGGCTGAAGGTGAGGCGTTTGAGGGTGATGTTCTCGACCGTCCAACCGATCTCGGGCTCGCCCTGGAAGAGGACAAACTGCTCCGGGCCGGCGGGCGCGATGACCTCGGTGGAGGTCATGTCTTCTCCCTCGCGCGGCATGTACGAGAGCGTGCCGTCGCGGCTGAGGAACCACTCGCCCGGCGCGTCGAGGCCGGCGAGGTAGTTCTCGATGTGGTATCGCTGACTTGGTCCCCAGCGCTCGAAGCCCCAGGGCGTCCCAGCGGTGGTGACGACCATGTTCTGCTCGGTGTCGATCGACTCGACGCGCATGCGCGCGGCTTCCCAGGAATGGTAGACGACGAGCGTGGTGTCGGTGGTCTCAGGGACCCCGGCGATGTCTTCAGGCAGCGCGCGGAAAGCGCGTCCGGTGAGATCGGCCTGCTCGCCGGTCTTCGGATCAACAGCCGCGCCGACCTTGCCGCGGGTGTAGATGTAGTGCTTGTTCGGAGTCCGGGCGCGGACGGCGCGCTTGCCGTTGACCCAGAGCTGCTCGAAGTACCAATCGCCCGCCGCGACTCCGGGCACTTTGGCGGTCCAGATGCCGGCCTCGCCTTCGGTGAAGCCCGTGATGCGCTTCCCGCCGGTGAAGACAGGCTTGGCGCCGGGCGCGGCCTCGTAGGAAATCGGGAACTCGGGCGTGCCGCTGTCGCCTGGGCCGAAGATGACGGGCTCAGTGAGAGCGTACTCGCCGTCGGCGATGATGACGCGGACGGGCTCGGCGAGCGGCTGGAGCTTGCGGATCGCATCGCGCGCGGCCGCGAGCGACGAGATCGGTCCGTCAGGCGAGACGTTGATCGTCGCGCACGGCGCGGAGGCGATGGGTAGGAGTAAGGCGAGGATGGCGAGAGCTCTGGACATGGGATAATGCTCCAGGAAAGGCGGTGAACGCCAGCGGAAGTGCAAGTTGGCGGGAGGGTGAGTGAGGACCTTCAAAGGGCGGCGGGCCGGGCGGGTGCCCGGCTTCTGGTGATGGGCTTGACAGACGCTACCTTCCAGAGCGCGCTCGCCAGTCGGTCTCGCTGGCGGACAGGTCGCAGTAACGCCGGTGGAACGCGTCCAGCCAAGCGCCGTCAGTGGGGTCGCACGCGATCGGGCGCCATGCGGCGACGATCTGTTCGAGGGTCAGTTCGCGGAAGGAGCGGTCATCTGGTTTGCAGAGGTCCCCGTAGCCTTTGGCGATCTTGCCACACGCCCCGTCATCCTCGTGTCTGACGAGCAGGAGATCGCCGCACGAGTACTCGCCTACGACCTTGTGGGCTTCAACAAGCATGTGGTTGCGCCAAAGCTGGTTGTGGAGCTTGTCGTCGAGCTTGTCCCGACTCTCGCGGGGCCACGGAGACCCCTCGCGATCGGTCCATTCGCTGTAACGGTGACGGCAATCATCGATGGGATAATCCTTGTCTGAGAAATGCTCGCTCAGCTTCGTTTCGATACCTATGAACCCGCGTTGACCATCGGCCAGTTTGTACTCGATGTAGGCGTCGAAGGCAGTAGCGTCGTTCAGGTACTCCTCTTTGGGACTCGGCGCATACTCGATCTTGACACAGGTGACGTCGTCGACGTCCTGATACCCGAGGGCGCTGACCAGGGGCGTTGCGAGTTCGGGACGAGTGTGCAGGTGGCCGAAGAGATTGAAGCACATCGGCTGGCTAGAGAGCATATTGTGGAGGAGACGATACTCCTCGACGACACCATCCTTCGTCGCGGCCCTGCCTTGCGCTAGCTGGAAGATCCCCGGCGTGAGGAAGTTCTTCCCCTCGGCGGCACCCTCAGGGCACAGCATGTTGCCGTAGGAGGTGGGGCTGGTTGGTCGAGGTCCTCTGCCGTAGGGAACGCGCAACTGCGTCGCTCTGTACCAGCTTTGGTGGAAACGCATGCGGGCGGCGAATCGTCCGTCGCTCTTGGGCTGAGGGCCGAGGTCAATGGAGTCGCGGGGGGCATCGTGTTCGGCCGGGGACATGTTTGGCCTCCTGGAACGGCAGCGTTCGCCGGGCGGGTGCCCGGCCCACTGGGAGTTCCCTAGCCGATGGCGGCGTCGACCTTGTTGACGGCGGCGGCCATGAGCTTGGCGTGCTCGATGTTCATGTTCATGTTGAAGCCGAAGCGAACGGCGCGGTTGAGGATGTTGAGCGTCCGCGGGCACATCTCGCGGGAGTATTCGACGCTGCCCTTGTAGGCGGGATCGGCCCACGGGTAACCGGCGCGGTTCGCGCTGGTCTTGTCGAGGATGGAATCCCAGTAGCGGTAGATGTGGCGATCCGGGAAGCCGGCGTTGTGCGCGGTGCCGGCGCCGAGGCCTTCCGCTCCGAGCGCCTCGCAGTACTTGGCCGCGAGTTCCTCGGTCTCGACGATGATGGCGGCGCTGACGCCGCACTCGCCCTCGGGGTCGTCAACGTGCTGACAGATGTAGCCGCGAGGCTCTTCGAGCGCATCGATGAAGGCGCGCTTGAGCGAGCGGGTGTGGCTGAGAATGCCTTGGATCTTCTCAAGCTGCACGCAGGCGATCGCGCCCATGATCTCGCTCGGGCGGTAGCACTGACCCGAGAACGGCGGCGCGGGCCAGCCCTTCTCCGGCTCCCACATGGGGAGCGCCGGATCCGACGCGAAGCGCGCGCGAGCGTGGACCATCTCGTCGTTGGTGAAGACCAGGCCGCCCTCGCCGCAGGAGATGATCTTGAAGTAGTTGAGGCTCCAGGCTCCGGCGTCGCCCCAGGTGCCGACGTACCTGCCCTTGTACTGGCCGCCGACGCACTGGCAGCAATCCTCGACGACCTTGAGGTCGCTCTCCTTGGCGATGGCGAGGATCTCGCTGAGCCGCCCCGGCACGCCCTGCATGTAGACGGGTATGACGGCCTTGGTGTGAGGCGTGATCTTCTGCCTGACGTCTTCGGGGTCGAGGCCGAGGGAATCATCGATCTCGGCGATGACGGGAACGGCGCCGACGGCGCAGACCGCGGCGGCGGTGGCGATGTAGGTATAGCCGGGGACGATGACTTCATCGCCCGGCCCAATCTCACAACCCGTCAGCCCGCAGATGAGCGCGCTGGTGCCGGAGTTGAGCATGCAGGTGTAGTCGACCCCGAGCATCGCGGCGGCCTCTTCCTCGAAGCGCTTGACGAAGCTGTTGTCGCAGTAACGGAAGAGGTTCCTCGAGCGAAGGACCTGCGTGACAGCGTCGATCTCGCGGTCGTCGATGACCGAGGGGCCGTGGACGCCGGCGGGAATCGGATCGGTGATGACGGGCGAGCCGCCGTCGACGGCGAGCTTGTCGGTGGTCTGCACTATGGAGCCTCCGTGGGTTCACGTAGCGAACGGCCCGGAGCGAAGGGCTCCGGACCGTTCTCCAAGTACAGACGGTTCGCTGTTTATGAGGGTGTTACCTTTCCTCCGTGGGCATCGCGGCGGCGAGGGTCTCGAACACGATGGGGAAGGCCAGATCGCGGAGTTCGCCCCGCGTTCTTCTGCGGTCGGCGTACCAGCCAGGTGACCAGACGCGGCACTCGTCCGGTGCGTTCCGCTCGTAGAGATACGGTTGGTCCGTGCATGGGTCGAGGGGGACGGTCGGGAGAATAGCCGGCGCGAGTTCTTCCAGCGTCTCCGGGTATTCACCTGTCCGAGCCAGGTGGATTCGCAACGCGGCACCGACGGCGGCGAGATCGAGTTTCGCCCTGGTCTCGGCCACTTGCTTCATCGCCAGCACATCGACGACGAGGGCGTAGTCGTGAATCCAGTCGCGCTGACAGAGACGCTCGAATCTCCTGTACGTCTGGGGCAGGTTGCTGGTCGCGGCGATGTGGATCGCTCGTGCAAAGACGAGATCCATCCGGCGGGTATACTCCTCGATCTTGGTGGCATCGAACTCGAAATCGTAGCGCTTCTCGTAGTACTCGGCCATCTCCTCCGGATACTCCGCGACGTCTGCGTTGAACTCCTCGATGACGTACTCGCGGTCGAAGGCGATGTCCTCGGCGAGCGAGGGGAGGCCGGCACGCGCCTGCAGCGCAGACTGCAGGAGTGTGGTCAGCGCGTCCGGGTCGTCGGTGTCTTGCACCACCAGGCAGGCGTGGTGGGTTACGATGGCCTGACAGGCGCGCGCGATGGACCGCGCGGTCTGTGGCGCGTCGCGAGCGATCCCGACGCTGAAGGCGAGGCCATCCGCAGCTGTGGCGAGCGCGGCATTGCGGTCGCCCTGCCTATGGTGGGCACGGATTCCGGCGCCGATCAGCAGGGCCAGTTGGCGACACCCGGCGGCAGGCTCGAGGAGCGAGGGGTTCTCCGCCGCATGCGAGGCCCACCCGGGATGACACGGCTTCCCGACGCCTTCGTGGACCAACGCCAGCGCGTGGGCTGCTGGGGCGACCGCACGGGCGTATTCCTCGCCGGATGCGTCGGGCGGCAGGTCCCGCCAGGGGCGGTCCCACGGGAGGGCGTCCATTGCGGCGAGGTAGTAGTCCCAGGCGTTGTTGCTCTCCAACGTCGACAGGTCAGGAGCGTCGGTCGGCTCCGCATACGCCAGATGGGGTGCAGCCACGAACACCGCCAGCGTCAACAGGCATGCAACGGTACAGGGGATACCCAGGCATCTACTCACAGCGCAGCCACCTCCTCGGAGTCTCGCGCAACCGCATCATCTCACGGTCAGTCTACAACGAAATGGCCACGCGCTGCGAGGGCGCGTGGCCGGTGAGTTTGCGCCCTAGTAGACGGCGTCGGGGTTGAAACCCCTCCTACAGATGGACAGCTAGTCCTTCACTCTCTCGATCAGCTCCTGGTAGCCGAGGTGCATGAAGAGATGGTCGAGCAGGATGAGCGCCATGTAGCTCTCGGCGACGGGCCAGATGCGACCGACTATTGTGGGGTCGCGGCGGGTGATGGCGCCGAGCTTGGTGTTCTCAAGCGTGTACTTGTCGATGGTCTGCTGCGGTTTGTCGATGGTGGGCGTGGGCTTGACGGTGAGCTTGGCAACGATGGGTTGGCCGGAGGTGAGCCCGCCGGTGGTGCCGCCGGCCTGGTTGCTCAGGAACTTCACCTTACCATCCTCGGCCTGCATGGCATCGTTGGACTGGATGCCGGTCATGTCCTTGACCTTGACGCCGGCGCCGACTTCGACAGCCTTGACCGCGCCGATGCCGAGCATGCGTCCGAGTTCGGCGTCGAGCTTGCGGAACATCGGCTCGCCCATGCCGGCCGGGGCTCCGAGCGCGACGACCTGGACGACGCCGCCGGAGGAATCGCCGGTCGCGGAGATGCGGTTGCACTCCTCGGTCATGGCATTCGCCACGTCGATATCCGGGCAGTTGAGGATGTGGTGGACGCCGTACTTGTCCTTGATCTCGGCCCCACTCATCTCGGATGCGGAGTCGCGGATCTCGTCGATCTGGCCTTCAACCTCGGCGAGGACGGCGATCTTCTCAAGGAAGCGCATCTCGGGCGTGATCCGCTCGCCGACGTAGACATTCTGGTAGAAGGGGTCGAGGTCGCGGCGCATCTCTTTGTAGCGCTCGGTGTACTCGTACGCCTCGCAGTGGTCGACCTCGGGGCACGCGACGCCAGCGGCCTCGGTGATGATGGAGTGGATGGTGATGCCGCACTTGGCGAGGACTTTCTTGGCGACATAGCCCCCGGCGACGATGGTCGAGGTGTACCGGCCGCTGAAGAGGCCCGCGCCGATGGCGTCGTCATCGGGACCGTACTTCTTGAAGGAGGCATAAGAGGCATGCCCCGGACGGGGCGTGCGGTTGGTGTCCTGGTACTGCTCGATGTGGATGAAGTGGCGGTCGAGGTTTGGGATCAGGATCGAGAGCGGCGTGCCATTGGTGTGGTTCCAGTTGCCCGCGTCCTTGATGGTATCGGCCGCGTTCAGGCCGGTGTAGATGATGGGGAGATCGGGCTCTTTGCGCGGCGAGCTGAGTTCATCGGCACCGGGCTTGCGCAGCAGCATGTCGCCGTAGATCTCTTGTTCGGTGAGTAACATGCCGGGCGGGACGCCCTGCAGGACGGCGGTGAGCCCGTCTTGGTAGCTTCCGCCGGCGATGGTGAGCTGGATGTTCTGGCCGATATGGCAACCTAACATGACAGGTCCTCCTCAGAAGTAGACAGCGCTCACGGGCCGACGAGAGTCGGGTGGATGGACGACAAGTTGGCAAGCGCCCTCCATAGATTTACGTGAAAGGGGGCGAATAGTCAATACGGCAATTGGGACAGGGGACCGCGCGAGCTAGGAAGCTCGCGATCCACGAAAGTAGCTACACGGTCGACACCTGGGCGCCGATGGAGGCCATTACGTCGGCGAAACCGGGGAAGGTCACGTCGACGGCTTCGGCGCCCTCGATCGTGCTGGTCCCGTCGGCGGCGAGGCCGGCGACGGCCATGGCCATCGCGATGCGGTGGTCGCCGTAGCTCTCGAATTCGGCGCCCTTGGGATCGCCCCCGTGGATGATGAGCCCGTCTTCGAGTTCCTCGCACTCAACGCCCATCTTGGCGAGTTCCTGGTGCATGACCGCGATGCGATCGACCTCTTTGACGCGAGCCTGAGGCACGTTGACCAGGCGTGTCTCGCCGCTCGCGAAGGCACCGGCGACCGCGAGCGCGGGCAAGGCGTCGGGCGTATCGTTCATGTCGATCTCAATGCCGGTGAGGGGCTTGCCCGTGATGGTAGTGCCTTCGCCCTCGTGGGTGACCTCGCAGCCCATCCCGATCAGCATCTCGATGACGGCCTTGTCGCCTTGGGGATCGGTCATGTCGAGCCCGCGAAGGGTGACAGTCGAGCCGGTCACCGCGGCCGCGACGAGCGGGAAGGTTGCGGAGCTGAAGTCGGCCGGGATGCGGCGGCTGAAGGACTCGTACCTCTGGTCGCCGGCGATGTGGAAGTGGCGGAGGTTCTTATGGCAGTACTCGATGCCGAGGCGGTCGAGCCAGGCGAGAGTCAGCCAGACGTAGGGGGCTTCGTTGAGAATGCCGACCTTGATCTCGGTGTCCTTGCGCGCCAACGGGCAGTTGATGAGCAAGGCGGATAGGTACTGAGAAGTGATGCAGTCGATGGTCGTGAATCCGCCCTCCATCGGACCGCGGACGGCGATCGGCGCCGCGCCGTCGCCGCGGGTTGAGAATGCCAGGGCCCCGAGTTCGTTGAGCGAGTTGATGAGTGGACCGGCCGGGCGGCGGCGGATCTGCTCGTCGCCGGTGAGGATGGCCCACTCCGTACCGAGCGCGCCGGCGCAGAGGCCGACGCGGAGCGTCGTGCCGGAGTTCTCGACATCGATCGGCCGAGCGGGAGGAACGATCATGCCGCCCGTGCCCTGGACGATCCAGAAGCCCTCGACGGGCGTGATCTCAGCTCCGAGCGCGCGGCACGTGGTGATGGCGGCGCGGGTGTCACGCGAATCGAGCGGCGCGGTGATGTGAGAAGTGCCCTCGGCGAGGGCCGCGAAGAAGACGGCACGGATCGTGTGAGACTTCGATCCGGGGATCTCCGCGACGCCGGAGAGGCTTGACGGCTCGACTGTCATCTTCACAGAAAGTGGCTCCTGAGTGGGGCATGGACGGGACGGATGGACGGCGACAGGCGTGGAAACTCGCGGAGTTTCCCTGCGCCTGTCCTACGACACCAGACGGCGCGCGTTCGATTATAACATACGGTCGAGGGCATGGAGAAGGAGGGATCGACGGGATTTGGCGAACCCATCTTCGCGTCCGGACGCGGCGCGGACCATAAACGGTTTCAGGAGGGTCAGATACAGTGACAGTCTACCGAGCCGCCATCGTTGGCTGTGGCCGCATGGGCGGGTTCATCGATGATGAGGTCACGTGGGCGCACAGCGCGATGCTGCCGTACTCGCATGGGGCGGCTTTCGCGCAGAGCCCGCGGACAGAGCTGGTCGCCGGCTGCGAGCCGAACGAGGAGAAGCGGCAGGCGTGGGGCGAGCGATACGGTGTGGACGCGCTCTACGCGACCATCGAGGAGATGATGGCGCAAGAGGCGCCCGACATTGTCGCGGTCTGCACGCCGACGGCGACGAGATGCGAAGCCACCCTCGCGGTGGCGGCGGGGAATCCGAAGCTCGTCTTCATCGAGAAGCCGATAGCGGAATGCCTGCGCGAGGCGGATGAGATGATCGCGGCGTGCAAGGCGGTGGGGGCGCTGACAGCGGTGAACACGAGCCGCCGGTGGCACCCGATCTGGCACCGGGCGTCGGAGATAATAGCGCGGGGTGAGATTGGGAAGCCGCGGACGGCCGTGGTGTACGGTGTGGCGGGACTCTCACACAACGGATCGCACCTGATCGACACCCTCAGACACCTTGTTGGTGACGACGTAGATTGGCTGACGGGACACATCGACGATGAGGAGGGGGCCGAGGGCGAGGATGACTGCGCGGGGCTGGCGCTGGTGCATTTCAAAGGCGGGGCGCACGCTTACGTGAACATGATCGACCCGTCGGTGACGAGCTTTGAGATTGACGTCGTCGGCGAGAAAGGCCGGGTGCGAGTGTCGGCAAACGGCCTGGAGGCGGAGTTGTTCACGAGCGGACCGAACCTGGTGGGGCTGGGCCTGAACAAGCAGCCGTTTCCCCGACCGGTGGACATCCAGCCGACGGCGCTCAACGCGGTCGATGATATCTGCGAATCGCTGGACGAGGGGCGCGAGACGCGTTGCACGATGGAGGACGGGCGGGCGGCGCTGGAGATCGCGATGGCGATTCGGGAGTCGCACCGGCGTGGTGGAGCGCGCGTCCAGATGCCGTTTGGCGACCTCGATGCGCGGATAAAGTCGCCATGAGAGCGGGGCAGTAGCGGGAACACTGATCCTCCGTGTCGAATTAGCTTCATGATGCCGTCGCGTATGCGAGTCACGGGCCGGATGGGGCCCCATACGTCCCCCATTCGGCCCCTCCGACGGCCCGCTTGGGCGGCGAGCCCGGTTCCAGCCCAACCTCCGCATTGAGGTGGCCATGACGACCAGTCCAATCACAAGTCCCCGTGGCGCATCGTGGCGCGCGCCCTGCCTGGTTGCGTTGGCAGCGGCAACGGGCGGCTGCGTCATCGGCTACAGCTACTACTCCGTCGTTCGCATGATCAACGTGCACGACCCCCTCCGGCACGCCACGCAGGAAGCTCGCTCCCACGTGCAGTCAAGTCACCTGTGGCTCGAGGAGTACCTGAGCGGCGATCCGGACCAGTCGATCGACGTCGTGTGGGCGCATTTCGACCGAGCCGAATGGCACGCCACTGCGCTGCTGGAGGGCGGCGAAGAGCAGCACGTCACCTACGTGCCGGTGCCTGACCAGCGGTTGCGCGACTTGGCCGAGGACCTGGCCAACTCACTTTCCGCGCTGCGCGCGCTCGCGCGCGAACGGGTGGAGCACCGCGAGACGTCTGGTGTGGGCACGGCGCGCGACGAGGAGTACGACCGCGCCTACGACTCGGTGATCGGTCAGACGGAACGGGTCGGCATGCGGGTGGACGAGCTGAAGGCGTGGGAGCTGGTCCGGTACTGGTACACGCAAGCCGCGCTCATCACCGGCTGGGTCTCAATATCGCTGTACGTGCTGTTTACGCTCCGACGCAACGCTCTCCGGCAGCGCCGGCATGTGGCCGAACTCGAGGGGTCCGCAGCCGCTCTTCGGGAGAGCGAAGAGCGCTACCGCGGGCTTTTCGACACCGTGCACGAGGGGTTCGCGCTGCACGACATGATCTTCGACGATGATGGCCGGGCGGTGGACTACCGCTTCGTGGAGGTCAACCCGGCGTTCGAGAAACTGACGGGGCTGATTCGGAGCGACGTCGTCGGTCGAACAGTTCGTGACGTGATCCCGGACGTCGAAGAGACCTGGATCCAGCGTTACGGCCAAGTCGTCATGACCGGGGAGCCGGTTGAGTTCGAGCAATCTGCCGCGCCGCTCGGTCAGCATTACCATGTGTCGGCCTTCCGTCCACGGGAGGGACAGTTCGCGTGCATGTTCATTGACACCACCGAACACGTCAGGGCCCGCGCGGAAGTGACCCGGGCCCGCGACCGCGCGCAGATGTACGTCGATGTCGCGAACGTCATGCTTCTCGTGCTGGACCGGAGCGGCAGCATTGAACTGATAAACCCGAAGGGCTGCGACGTGCTGGGCTATGATGCCGACGAATTGCTGGGTAAGAACTGGTTTGACCTGTGCCTGCCGGAGGACACCCGAGAGGCGGTGCGAGAGGACTTCTTCCGGATCCTAGCCGGCGAGGCCGATCTGCTGGCCTACTACGAGAACCCGATCGTGCGGCAAAACGGCGAGATCCGGCAGATGGCGTGGCACAACACGGTCACTCGCGACGATGAGGGCAACGTGACGGGGACGCTGTCGTCGGGTGAAGACGTCACCGACCGGCTGCGTGCCGAAGAGGAGCGGCGCGCGCTAGACCTGCAGCTTCAGGAACTCAGGCGACTCGAGAGCCTGGGCGTGCTGGCCGGCGGCGTGGCCCACGAGTTCAACAGCCTGCTGACAGGCGTGATCGGCAACACGGCGCTCGCGCAGGCAGAGGTGGCCGAGGATTCGGTGGTGCGCGAGTTGCTCGAGGGCGCCGAATCGGCGGCAACGCGCGCGGCTGAGCTGTCGAAACAGATGCTCGCGTTCTCAGGTGGAGGGAAGTTTGTCGTAGGCCCTTCTAATCTGTCGGCACTCGTTGTGGGATCGGTATCGCAGATCGAGGAGTTGCTGCCCACAGGCGCGGGCCTGAAGACGGACTTGGACGCCACCATCCCAGACGTCGCCGCCGACGAGGTGCAGATCCGACAGTTGCTGATGGGCCTGGCCGCGAACGCGGCCGAGGCGATCGACGGCGACGGCACGGTTACGATCGGGACCCGCGTTGTGAATGCGGACGAGGACTATCTGTCCCACACGTACATCGATGACGTTCTCCCGGCCGGCCAGTATGTCGCCCTATCGGTGACCGACGACGGCGCGGGAATGGATGAGGAGACGCAGCAGCGGGCGTTCGAACCGTTCTTCTCGACCAAGTTTACGGGGCGGGGCTTGGGCCTGGCGGCGGTGCTGGGCATTGCGCGCGGGCACTCCGGAGCCATTGACGTGGCGAGCGCGCCGGGCGAGGGCACGACGGTTACGGTACTGTTGCCCGTGATGGAGTCCCCCGCGACGGAGACGGGCGCCGGGCAGGCTTCAGAGGACGCGCCGCGTAGCGACGGCGGCGAGCGACTGATTCTCGTTGCGGACGATGAGGAGAGCGTTCTGAGCGTGTCGCGGCGGGGACTGGAGGCGGCGGGCTACGGCGTCGTCACCGCGGAGGATGGCCCGGAGGCGGTTGAGCTGTTCCGCGAGCATGCCGGCTCGATCGCGCTGTGCCTCATTGACATATCGATGCCGACGATGGATGGGCGCGAGGTCAGTCGAGAGATACGGGCACTTCGCCCCGACGTGCCGGTCCTGATGACGAGCGGCTACACGCAGGATGAACTCGACCAGGGGCCCGTCACCGAGGGATCGGCGGGGTTTATACAGAAGCCATTCGTGCCGCGACAACTAGTTGAGCGCGTCCGGGAGATCATCGGCGAGTAGGCGCCGGCTCCCGCGAGCGCCGGGAGCGTTTCATGGGTGAGCAGACGGCCCCCCCGACATACCACCTGACCGTCGACATCGGTGGCACGAAGACTGCTTGCGCGCTGGCCACCTCGGCCGGCGAGATGCTCGCGCGCAAGGAACATCCCACGCCGGTTCAGGATGGGCCCGAGGCATGTCTCGCTCGCATCGCCAAGGCGTCGCGAGAGCTGCTGACCTCAGCGACAGCTGCGCCGACTTCGATCGGCGTCGCCGTCGGCGGCCCGCTCGACAGCGCGGCGGGCGTCGTCTACTCGCCGCCGAACCTCCCGGGCTGGGATGGGGTCGGGGTGAAGGCGTTCCTCGAGGGCGAGTTTGGGCTGCCGACATACGTCGAGAATGATGCGAACGCGGGAGCGCTGGCGGAGCGGGCGTTTGGGGCTGCGCGAGACTGCGACAATGTGGTCTATCTGACGCTCGGAACGGGAATCGGCGGGGGAATCATCGTCGAGGGCAAGCTATTCCGAGGCACAACCGACGACGCCGGGGAGCTGGGTCACGCGACCATCGTGCCGGATGGGCCGGAGTGTCTGTGCGGGAAGCGCGGGTGTCTGGAGGCGCTGGTCGCGGGACCGGCGATTGGGGCGCGCGCCCGGCGAATGGCCGACGCGGATCCCGGAAGCATCATGAACGTGCTGGCCTCGCACGAGCTGGGCGGGATCACCTCGCAGACGGCGCTCGAGGCGGCCAGGCAGGGCGACAAGTCGGCGCTTGAGGTCTGGCGCGAGACGGGGTACTACCTGGGAATTGGGATTGGGAATCTGGTGCAGACGCTGAACCCGGAGATCGTGGTTCTCGGCACGATCGCGGTTCACGCGCGGGACGTGCTGATGGACCACGTGAAGGCCTCGGCGAAGCAGCACGCGTGGCCGCGAGCGTGGGAGGCTGTGAGGATCGCACCGGCGAAGTTGGGCACCCAGGTCGGCGACCTTGCGGCGCTGTGCTGCGCGCTGAACGCGGGGAATTGAGGGCGACACGTGCAAGAGAAACTGCGTGGTGATTTGACGGAATCGATGGCGGCGATCGAGGCCACAATCGCGACATGCCTGCCCGACGTGACGGCGGCGGCGGAGGCGGTGGTGGAATGCTATCGCGCGGGCGGGAAAGTGCTCATCGCGGGGAACGGCGGCAGCGCCGCCGACGCGCAACACTTCGCGGGCGAGATGCTGGGGTGGTTCCTGGACAGGGAGCGCCGCCCGCTTCCGGCAATCGCGTTGACGACGGACACATCCGTGCTGACGAGCATTGCCAACGACGCGTCGGTTGAGGCAATCTTCGCCCGGCAAGTTGAGGGGCATGGTCAGGCGGGGGACGCGTTCATCGGCATTAGCACGAGCGGAGCGTCGGCGAATATCCTTGAGGCGATGAAGACCGCGAAGGCGCTCGGCATGACGACGATCGCGCTGTGTGGAAAGCCTGGGAGCCCGATCGCGGAGTCGGTTGACATCGCTATTTCGGTGCCGGCGGAGTTGACGCCACATATACAAATCGCGCACGCGTCGGTATTGCATGGGATATGCAGGATGGTGGATGAGGAGTCGTAGGAACGGCATGCCGGCAGGGATGCCGGCGGTCCAGTCAGCGACATGAGGAGAGGCAGCATGTATTCGACAGACCCAAGCGCGGCGGGATCCAAGTACATGGGACTGCCGCCGCTGTTTGACCCGAAGGTCGGAGTCACCGTGGTGGAGGCGCTTGGCACGGGCGACGGACACTGGGCCGGCGCGCCGGTGGTGCAATATGATGCGAAGGATGGGCGGTTCCTGCTTGCGTATCGGATTCGGCAACCGCGGCCGATTCGCGGTGGCGAATCGCGGATTGCGGCGAGCGATGATGGGATCACGTTCACCGACATCTGGGCCATGCAGAGGGACGACCTCGACAGCCAGTCGATTGAGAAGTGCGCGGCCTTCCGGTGTCTCGACGGGAAGCTCCGGCACTACATCAGCTACGTGGACAGCGAGACGAACAAATGGCGCGTGGACTTCCTCGAGGGGGACGGCGTCGAGGACCTCGATCCCGCGAGCCGGACGAGGGTTCTGACGGCGGACGACATCGGCGCGGAGGGCGTGAAGGACCCGTACGTGGTCTGCATCGGCGGGGTGTACCACATGCTGCTGAGCTACGCGCCGATCCCGCGGCAGGCGACGGATGACCAGCTCGGCACGATGCACGCGACGGGCGACATTTACAACACCGGCGTGACGACCTCAGAGACAGGGCTGGCGACGAGCGTTGACGGCGTGAACTGGGAATGGCAAGGCAACATCATGCGGCCGGGCGCGGGATGGGACGCTTACTGCGCGCGGATCGGCAGCGTGATGTACGTGCCGCCGGTGTGGGTAGCGTTCTACGATGGCAGCGCGTCAGTGGAGGAGAACTACGAGGAGCAGGCGGGGATCGCGGTGAGCCCCGATCTGCGCGACTTCACGAGCATCACGCCCGACGGCCCGTGGGTGCAATCCGAAGGCGGCTCGCGCTGCGTGCGGTACGTGGATGCGCTGGACTTGGGCGACAGGATCCACTACTACTACGAGATGGCGAGAGTCGACGGCTCGCATGAGTTAAGGGTGAACGTGGTTGGGAAGTGACCTTGCGGTCGGTGGGCGACAGCGTCGGGTCTAGCCTGCACCGGCGAGGGCGCCGGTGCTACGCGTGGTCGGGGATAGGCGGACGGCATCGCGGCTGAAGCCGCTCCTACAAGGGATTGGGCACAGGGATACAGGGGATTGGGAGCGGGGAGGATGACTAGGGTTTGGTGGCGACGATCAGGAGTTCGCGGGAGTCTGGGCGGAAGGGTCCCCAGTGGTAGCCGCCGTAGGTCTCGGTGATGTGGAGGCCGGCGCGGGTGAACATGGCGCGGAGTTCGTGGAGGTGGAAGGCGCGGATCGAGGCCTGGTGCAGCATGCGACCGGTGCCGGCGCAGCGGAACACGCTCACCAGTCGGTCGCCCGACTCATCAACATCACACTCAAGCCAGACCGCGCCGCCGCTCTCGACCGGGACGATCTCCGAAAACGGTAGGTGCGAGAGCTGGAAAGCCCGGTTGCGGGTGTCGAGCAGGAACCTCCCGCCCGGCGACAGGCATCGCGTGACCTCGCGCAGTATGGCCTCGTTGGCATCGTCAGATTCCATGTAGCCGAAGCTGTTGAAGAGGCAGATTACCGCATCGAACGCGCCCGATGGAAAGGGCATGAGCGAGGCGTCGCCCTGGACGACCGACGCGGGAGCCCGCGCGGCACGCGAGGCGGCCGTAGCGCGGCTGACCATGAGCTGGGATGCATCGATTCCGGTGACGCAGTGGCCCCGTTTGGCGAGCGGGACGAGGTGACGACCGTGGCCGCAGCAGAGATCGAGGACGCGACCGGGGCGCCACGCGCGCATCATGCTGTCGAGCGCGTCGACCTGGTATTGGGTGACCTCCTGCCCCGGGAAGAAGGCCAGGCGCAGGGAATCGGGGTTCTCGAAGAAGCTGCGCCACCATGGATCGGCGGCGGCCTCGTCAGTGGGTCGTTTCATGGGGAATGCGCGACTTGACGGCCGACTCGATGTCCTGGGCGGTGATCTTGGGCACGGGCGGCCCGCTAATGGGCAGGCTGATTGAGAAGGTCGATCCTTCGCCCTCGATGGTCGTCAGCGAGACCTCGCCTTGATGCGCCTCGACGATGAGCTTCACAATGGCGAGACCTAGCCCCGTGCCCTGGACGCCCTTGGTCTGGTCCGTCTTCGCGCGGTAGAACTTCTCGAAAACATGCGGCGCGTCCTCCGTCGGGATTCCATAACCCGTGTCGGTTACATCGACGATGACGCGATCGCGGGACCGGCGGACGGTGACCGTGGCCTCGGCGCCGCGCGGGCTGTACTTGATGGCGTTGCTGACGAGGTTCTCGATCACGCGCTCGAGACGGGCGGTATCGCCATGGATGATGTAGCCGGTGTCAACGCCTGTAGCCGACACGGTGACGCCGTGCTCGGCGGCCATTGGCTGAGCAGACTCGACGATGTGGCGGACGACTCCGGACATGTCCATGAGATCGACGTCCAGCTCTTCGCGGCCGGCCTGCAGACGGGTGACGGTCGCGAGTTCGGAGACGATCGACTCCAAGCGCGAGGCCTGTCGATGGATGGTCTCGGCGCGCTCGTGAATCGGCGAGTCATCGCCGGCGGCGTTCATGATGAGTTCGGAGAAGCCCAGCACGGACGTGAGCGGCGTGCGCATCTCGTGGGCGGCGACGCTCATGAGCTGCGCCTCAACGCGGGCGGGACGGCAGACGCCCGTAATGTCGACGCAGCGGACGACGAGGCCGCCGATGGATCCCTCGTCGACGGGGATCGGCGAGAGCGTGGCGACGTAGTTATGGCGGCCGACAGGGTCCTCGATCTCAAAAGTGAACGGCTCGCCCGACACAAGAGTGTCGGCGGCCGCGCGGCGAATCTCGGACTCATCGCGGCCGGACATCTCGGCCAGCAGAGGCACGATGTGGCAGTCGTGCAGGTCTAACTCCCACACGTCGACGAGGCGCTCGGCGCGGCGGTTCCAGCGAACGGGCCGGCCTGCCGAGTCGCAGGCGATGACGGCGCCGTCCGACCCGGATTGCCAGGCCGCGTGGAGAGCGGCTTCGCGGCGACGACCCAGCCGAGCCGCTCGCAGCCACTCGATTTGGCGAGCAAGCGGGAGCTTGCCGGGATGCCCCGCGGCATCGCGAACGGTCCAGTGACCGCCCGGCGCCGGAGACCGCTCGTCGAGCAGTTGGCCGAGCATCCCAGCAGCGAGTTTGAGGTCATTGCCCCGGAATGGCAGGCTGTCTCCGGCCAGGACGATGGCGGCAGGCGACCCACCATCGACGGCGACAGGCACGGCCAGGGCGTGGAGGTCGCCAGCGTCAGGCCAATGTCCAAGCGCCGCGAGCCCAGAGGCGATGGCCTCATCAGCCAAGGCCGCGAGTTCGGGCGCGGACGTCCACTCGGCGGGCGCGCCCGCGGTCGCCATCGCGGTGCCCTTGCCGGCGGCGAGTTCAGGGATATGGACGGCTGCGGCAGGCACGTCGATCCACCGCATGACGGACTCGACCGCCGCCTCGACCTGGTGGTCGCGGTGCTGGGGCGCGGATCGACCGGACCAGGGATCCCGACCCGTTCGCGAGCGTTCGTCGCGGGCGATGCTTGCGCCGGCTTCGGCGAGTTCAAGGCAGACGGACGTGATAAAGAGAGCCAGCACGAGCGTCACGGTTGGCCATGGGGGGATGTAGATTCTGAGCCACGCCGCGATTCCCACGGAGACCGCCGCGGCCGCCGCAACGGAGACAGAGGCAACGAGGGCTTTCCCGCGCAGCTCGCGGTCGCCCATGACAAACACGAGCACGACGCCAAGAACGATTAGCAGGCTGGCGTACAGCTCGGGCGCGATCTCCTAGAGACCGTACCCGCCGAGAACGGTGGCGATGGCCCAAGCGACGGCGGGCCTCGTATCCACGGGGTCGGACGCCAGGGGCTCGGTGAGGATGCCCGGATACGCTCCACGAAGCGTCTCGCGCGGCGCCGACGACAGCAGCACAGCGCGGCCGCCGACCAGCCGGTGGGCATCGCCCGCTGGAAGGTGGGCGAGGATCTCAAGACTGACGTCATCGACGCGCGTCGATGGCAGGGAGTAGTCGATCAAGAGGCCCCGGCCGGTGCCCAGCCGATCAACGCCGGTCGCAATGGTCCGTTGGCGCCGCCCGGGCTGCAAGCCGCGAGCCGTCCCGCGAGCCATGGCCTCGATGAAGCCGGTCGGAACGGGACTGGCGTTCGGCGCGGCAATCGCGCGGACGCGATCGGCGCCGAGTGACAGCCGCTCCATTACCGCCGCTTGCGCCGGCGCAACCTGGTCCGCGAGCGCTTCGGTATTCGTGCCGGTTCCGGCGACGACGCAGCGAGGATTCCGGGCGAGCTGAAGCAACTCGGGGTCGACGGCGCGGCGGGACTCGGCCAGGATGTAGTCGCGGTCAAAGCCGACGCACGCCGCACCCGATGCGAGGATGTTGCGCAACGCCGCTCGGCGGGTCTCAATCGATTGGGTATCTCGTCCGGCGCCAGCGGACGGGCGGACAACGACCACGAGTGGAGTGGCGCTCGACGAGGGGCGACCGAGGGCTTCGCACCAACGAAGCGCGGCCGCCCCGGATCCACCGAAGAGGCCGGCTTCGTTTGCCACCAGTATCAGGACGCCCAACGCCATGCCGATGAGGGCCCGGCCGATGGGCGTGTCCCGCAAGTGTCCCATATCGCTCCCTGAGGGGCCAGACGGCCTGTTGACCCCAACCCACTAGGCTTATACCGCATGTATCGGGCATGTCACCGGGTTTTCTCGGATCCGATTCGAGTGATACATAAGGGAAGCAGAGCGAGGAGAAGGACGGCCAATGGAGGGGGCAATGCTCCCACGGGCTAGCCAGCCCGTGGCACCCGTAGGCGGGAGTGAGGAGACGGACGCCTGGAGGAGAGGGTGGGGCTAGGAGGAGAAGGTTACGGGTCGTCGAAACAGCCCAGAAGTCCTGACTAAGCCTTTAGGAGGCATCAAGCAATGGCCCCGCGCAAGAAGGCGCCCGCCAAGAGGAAAGCGGCGCCCGCCAAAAAGAAGAAGGATACAATCGGGTTTGGGATCATCGGATGTGGTGTCATCGCGCCGTTCCACGCGAAGAGCATCATCGCGGCGGAGGGCGCTGAGTTGGTCGCGTGCTGCGATGTGGTCGAGGACAAGGCCAAGGCGTTCGCCGCGGAATACGGTATCAAGAATACTTACCGCGACCTGGACGAGATGCTGAAGCGGGATGACATCCAGGCCGTGTGCATCTGTACGCCGAGCGGGCTGCACGCGGACAACGGCATCGCGTCGGCGCAGGCGGGCAAGCACATCATGTGCGAGAAGCCGCTTGACGTCACGCTGGAGGCGATTGACAACTTCATCGCCGCGTCGGACGAATACAACGTGAAGCTGGGCGGGATCTTCCAGCGCCGCACGTACCCCGTCAGCAACATGGTCCGGGATGCGGTTCGCGGCGGGAAGCTGGGCAAGCTGGTTGTGGGTGACTGCTACCAGAAGCTATTCCGCTCGCACGAGTATTATGCCAGCGGCGACTGGCGCGCGAGTTGGGCGCTGGACGGTGGCGGCGCGCTGATGAACCAGGGCGTGCACGGCATCGACCTGATCTTGTGGATGATGGGCGGCGTGAAGAGAGTTAGCGCGTTCACGCGGCACCTCGTGCGCAATATTGTTGTTGAAGACACCGCGGTAGCCATCTTGGAGTACGAGAACGGGGCGCTGGGTGTCATCGAGGGGACGACCAGCATCACGCCGGGCGAGCGGACGCGGTTCGAGGTCCACGGTGACAACGGTACGATCATCCTCGAGGAGACGGACATAAAGAAGTGGCACACGGTGGACGGGACTGACGTGCCGGAGCTTCCCACCGTCGACACCGGGGGCGGCGGGGTGTCGGATCCGGCCGCGATCGGCGCCGGCGGGCACATGATGTTGATCCAGGACCTCGTGAACGCGATCAAGGAAGACCGCGAGCCGATGATCCCAGGTCGCGAAGCCCGCAAGGCGGTCGAGTTGATCCTGGCGATCTACGAGTCGGAAAGAACTGGGCAGACGATCGAGTTGCCGCTATAGCGCTGGCCGCGAGCCAGACATTGGGATGGGTTATGTTGAGACGCCAAGCTGAGGTGAAGACGCGTTGGTCCTTCGCGATGTCTGTCGTCGTGGTATCGTGCATGGCGCTGCTGGTGAGTCAGACCTGCATGGCTGGGTCGAGCGAGTTTCGATTCTACCCGCAGTTCCGGTACATGGGCGGCCTCCCGGGCAACGGGTGGGCGGTCAACGGGCAAGGCGAGGCGGGTTTCGATGGCGCCATGAGCCAGACCATCCCGATAGGCTACACGCCGTCGCGGGGGTCGTATGCCCTGGGGTATCACGTGGGCAGCACGAACGGGGGCATCACGACCAGCTTCGGCGGCCCCGGCGCGAACGGGACGCTGGCGGGCACCATCGGGTTCAGACGACCGGGCCACGGCATCTCGGCGACGGTCGATTTCGTGGACAATGACTGGGACGTCTCGTTCAACTTCCAGGCGCAGATCGCCCAAGAGACGGACCACCGCCCCGCGATTTCAGGGGGCATCCTGGACTGGTCAAGACGCCGGGAAGAGATGCGGGGCAATCCACCGAACGACCATAGCGCGCAGTCGTTCTACATCGCCGCGACCAAGAGGTTCAACGACGGGGACCATCCCATCCACGCCACTCTCGGCGTCGGCACGGACCGGTTCCGGGAGCGGTCGTTTGCGGGGGTCTGCTACGACGCGCACGATCGCGTCAAGCTCATGGCGGAGTACGACGGGTTCGGGATGAACGCCGCTGCCGCCGCGCAGGTTCTGCCTGACAAGCGCAAGTCAGACGGCAGTCAGGGCGACTCGCTGATTCTCTTCATCGGGGCCACCGATCTCGAGCGGCCCGTTGTCGGAGTCACTTACACGCGATAGCCCCACCCAATTCGAGCCAAGCTAGCGGGCGCGCCACACACTGAACGTGGCGCGCCCGTTGTCGTTTCCAGGGGGATCACTCGGCCGGCGGCAAGGCCTCAATCGCGTCCGCGACCAGCGAGCGCACGTAGGCATAGTCCGAGGGCGCGAGGCTATAGTCGCGCGCGTGCGTTGCGATTCTCCCTGCGGCGGCCAAGGCGGCATTGCCTCCCGCAACGGCCTTGGCGTGGGACGGGCCGGCGGCTTCGAGGCGAGCCTTCAGGATCGCGAGGTAGTCGTAATCCTCGATTGCGTCGCGCAGAATCTGAAGGCGGACCGTCTCGTAGAACCGGTCAGGCGGATCGCCCTCGCGGCGGGGGTATAGGAGATAACCGTCGCCGTTCCCGTTGGTGCCAGGGCCCTGTTCGGTGACCTCCCACGGGTTCTTGCGCCAGAAATCGATGCACCAGAAGAGCAGTCCGTCGGCCTCCTGGGTGAAGGTTAGCCACAGCAGCGCCCGGTGCTCGGCGCCCGGATGGTCGATGAGCAACCCCGGGCTGAAGTTCCAACAGGTATACCACCAGACTTTCTCGCCTTGGGCGCGGCGCTGTCGGGCGACTTCCTTGTCGTAGTGCCTGACGACCGGGCACCACCAGTCGATGGCGCCGTAGAGATCCGGGTGCGGCGCGACGGTGATGAATCGCGGCAGGCGCGGCTCGGCCTTCTTCAGCGCCTCAGCATACTCGCGCAGCGCTGGGTAGCGATCGGGCTGGGCTTCGTCGAACGAGCATATGTAGACGTACAGGCGATCAAGCAGACCCTTCTCGGCGTAGTAATCGGTCATCCGGCGAGTCCACTGGCGCTCTTCCTCGGTCTCCACGGGCGCGTCGAAGTAGAAGGGCCCGAAGCTATTGAAACGGAGTTCCTCTGCGAGGTCGATGTAGCGATCGAACTCCGCCATCGATTCGGGGTCGGCGGGGCGAGGCGGGCCTTTGGGGCTGGGGTGCATCGGCGCGATGCGATGGTCGGCCATCGATTCCCACAGGGACTTCACCATGTCGAAATCGGCGTCCGGGTAGTAGCTCATCATCCCGGACCAATCCTTCTCCACGGCCAACTGGAAGGCGGTGCGCAGCGCGGGCGATTCCGGGAGAGCGAAGTCGTGAACGCTCAGCCGGTACCTGGCCGCCAAGGCTTCCTGCCCCGCGACGCGCACCGTGATGTCGCCGACGTACTCGCCTGGTTTGGCGGTCGCCGGGACATACAGATTGACCCAGAAGCCTCGGGTCTCGCCGGGGGCGAGATCAACCTGCGTGTCGAGGAGCAGCGGATCGGGGCATAGCCCGGCCCGGATGATGTAGCTGCTCGGGTTGACCGTCTCGACCAAGCCCTCGAGCCGCACCTGGGTCCTGAATCCCTTGCCACGGCGCCGAGGCGGCGTGACCTCGAGGCTCACGCCCGAGACCGACGCATCGGCCCGCACGGCGATCTGGAAGTCGGCATACTCGTTGCGAGCGGCGCTCAGCTCGACCGGCGCGGGCTCGGCATCGGGCACGGGTCGCTCGGGGAGGATCTTGGTGTCGGCGGGCTCTGACCAGACCGCCATGCCGCCCGAGCGGCCCAGCATGCGCTGCAACGGCGGCTGGTTGAATCGGCCAACATCGATGTTGGGTCGCTCGCCCACGAGCCGGGGCTGTCGCAGCTCCAGGGTGACCTCGGTTCCGGCGGGGATGCCCGCGTTGTGGTAGTCGCGGTTCCAGACGAAGAACTGCAGCAGCACCGTGTTGCGCAGGAAGCCCTGGGGCCAATCCATGAGATCGATCAACTGGGGCGACCACTCGCCGATGACGGGAGTTCCGGAGGGGGCGTTGATCTGCCGGCGGAGGCCGTTGGCATCTTGCATCAGGACGCTGAGGTGGTGATCAGGGAGGACCTCGGTCTCGGCGGAGATGCGGATCTCGAAGGCGAGTTCAGTGGCGTCGCCCAAGTCCTGCGGCTGGGCGAAGGTCAACTCGGCGTTGGGCCAGGCGTCGGGAGTCTCCCCCACCGTGTAGCGGATGGTAAGGACGGCGGCATCCGCCTCGACGGCGATGGCCGACCCCAACCACTTGCCTCCTCCCCACTCATCCCAGCGAAGTGGTTCGGCGATCGACTGCGCTGGTATCGCGGAGGAGAGAGCCACCAGCGCGACCGACGTTGTCAGGGGACATCTCACGGAGTCACTCTCCATATCGTGAGGGGTGACACACCGGCTTCAGTGGATCGACTTCACCGGCCGAACGACGCGAACCTGCGCGGGGCGCCGGGTCGAGGGGCAACCTCGATGGGCCTGGAGCGTAGACCATGCAACCTCAGAAAGGACGGTGGCGATCGTGACCCTTCCCGACCTGCCCTATAGAGAAGATATCTACGGCCACGTGTTCATGGACGCGTGGCGAGGCGAGCCGCATCCATACTATCTCCGGCGCGACGACGGACACGTGGAGGAGGGGCCGCCGGTTCTCGATGGCGAGCTTGGCGACCCTCCGGACCGCCACTCGGAGGTGCTGTCGCGGGCGCACGGGCGGGTCCTGGATCTTGGGTGCGGGCCGGGGCGGCATGTCTGCCATCTTCAGGGCCTTGGGCTTGAGGTCGTCGGCACTGACGCCTCGCCGCTGGCGGTTGCCGTGGCCCGCGAGCGAGGCGCGAAGGATGTGCGGGTGATGCCCATTGAGGAGTTGAGCTTCGCTCCGGAGAGCTTCGACACGGCGGCGTTCTTCAGTGGGACCATCGGCATCGGGTGTGATGCGGGCGGCCTGGCGGCGCGCTTGGCACGACTGGGGGGAGTCATGAGGCCGGGTGGAACGCTCATCGCCCAGGTCCGCGACCCGGAGGCGACGGACAACCCAGCGCACACGTCCTTCCACGAGATGCGCCGACGGGAAGGGCGATATCCGGGGGAGATGGGGCTGCGGCTCGAGTACCGTGGCCATGCGAGCGAATGGTGGCATTTTACGCTGGTGGGCCCGGAACTGATGCGGGAGGCCGGCGAAGGATCGGGCTGGGAGTGGGTTGAGCTTCTGTTTGAGCCGGCCGACGGATTCGCATTGCTGCGATGGTCCGAGTAGGGATTGACGAATTCTGATACCAGACTCACTTAATCAGGCCTCCGAACCAAGGACTTTCAGCCCCGGCAGCGAAACTTGCCGGACTGTGCGGCTGTTTCGTCTAGCACAGTCCCCGTATTCGCCAGGTTTACGGGGGAGGCGTTAGCGCGTCCTGCGCGTAGGGGGGCCGGCTCGTTGGCCAAGCAGTCGTACGATCTACTCACTGTCACAGCACCAAACGGCAAGCTCACGTCCAACGGACTGAGAGGCTTCCTCGCGCGTCAGCGGGTGGACCTCTCCGAGAAACACTCCTTCGCGTATGGCGCGGCGAGCGTCCTGGCCAAACTGTCGCGGCGGCGCGAGTTAAGCCTGCTTGGCATCGACATCAACACGGACGAGGCCGCGGGCCAGATCGCCATCGAGCCGACCGGCTTGCTGGCGCGGTTCATGCGCAAAGAGGCGGCGCGTCTCACCGGGAACATCAACGAGAACCGACCCATCGCAATGCACAATGGTGGGTTTGTTTACACGCTTTATCAGCCTCCCGTCCCCTCCAGCCAGATGGTGCACAGCTTTTCCCGCGTGATGGTGCAAGGCCGGCGGCCGCCGAGGCCGACGACCTGCACGCTGCAGGTGACGTACCGCTGCCAGCTCGACTGCCGGCACTGCAGCGCGGCACGTTTCACGACGCGAGACCGCGCGGAGCTTACGACGGAGCACTGGCTCGACACCATTCAGCAGGCGATCGATCTGGGCGTGTACAACATCGTCTTCACGGGCGGCGAGCCACTACTTCGCAAGGATGTCTTCGAGCTGGTCGAGTCCGTCGACAAGGAACGCGCGCAGGCATCGATGTTCAGCAATGGGATACTGCTGACCGACGAGACGGCGGCGCGGCTCAAGGAGGCGGGGCTGTACGCGATCATGGTCTCGTTGGATGACGTTCGGCCGGAGAAGCACGACGAGTACCGGCGGATCGACGGGGGCTTCGATCAAGCCTGTGAGGGCATCGCCCGAGCGCTGGACGCCGGCCTTCTCGTTGGCGTGTCGACATACGCCTGCCCCGAGGACGTCGCCGAGGGACGCGTCGAGCAGATGATGGAACTCGGGGCGGAACTGGGCGTGCACGAGATAACCATTTTCGATACCGTGCCGACGGGCAAGCTGCTTCCGCTGGAGCAAGACCAGCTCCTGACGCCCGACGACAAGGCTCGCATCATCGAGATCATGCGGGATTACAACGAGAGGGACGGCTACCCGCACGTCATCGCGCAGGCATTTGTGAATGGGCCGGAGGGCGCTGGGTGCTTTGCGGGGTTCATTCAATTCTACATGACGGCTTACGGTGACGTTAACCCGTGCGACTTCACGCCGCTGACCTTCGGCAACATCCAGGACGATTCGCTGGAGAACATCTGGAATCGCATCCTGGGCCACGACGCGTATGGCGAGCGAAGCGACCACTGTCGGATGCAAGACCCCGAGTTTCGCGCGCAGTACATCGACGACATCCCCGAGAAGGTGCTGCTGCCCTGGCCGGCGTCTGACGACGTGCGAGAGCAGGTCCACTGCCCGCATGCCGCCGACGGCTGCCACAGTTGCGCCGAGTAGGGCGCCCCGACCGCTTAACGAATCAGAGAAGCACAGACGCCGCCCTCAGCGAGGGCGGCGTCATTGTTTCGCGACCGAGGCGGGAAGACTCCTAGCGCGCTACGAGCTTGCCATTCTCGACGACCATGCTGGCGATTCTGGGCTTCATGACGACGGTTGAGAGGTCGAGTAGCGGGTTGATCTTGGCGAGCACAACTTTGACGCCGCTAACCGGAACGGGGATGCCGTTGACCTTGACCGCGGTCGGCACGAAGTTGATCTTGGCGCCATCGACAACTTTGAGCTTGCCGGCCATCTTGAACTTGTTGCCGACCAGCATCCGATACGTCCCCGTCAACGTGATCTGCCCGCCGTTAAGAGACGCAGCGAGGTCGGGGATGACATCCTGCGCCTGGCGGAGCCCCTCGGTGAGATCCTCTTCGTTGATCTCGATGTGCAGTTGCGTCTTGCCACGAGACTTTGTATCGACCTTTGGGTCGGCGGCGAAGAGCTTCGACATATCAACGACCACGTCGAGCGCCTTGATGTAGAGCGGCTTCATGGCGATGCCGCTTCGGGAGGCGGAGTCGGCCCGAACCGTGATGGAGTGAAAACGCCCCTGGTTGGTGAGATTCTGATCGGCGTAGGGGACCACGCTGACTTGCAGGTTCTCACACTTGAACGTGTCCGTTATCCTGACTCGAAGCGCCCTGGCTACGTCCGATGCAGTTGCCGCGTCGGCCGAGATCGACACAGTCAGCAAGGACAGCGCCCACAAGGCCCCCACGTACCTTAGCTTACTGCGCATGTTGCACCCTCCAATTTGGATCTACTACGACTGGCAGGACGTACTCTGTATGTAGACGCCGACTGACTTCAGAGGTTTCACGAAATGCGGGGCTGAGGGGGGCGAGAAACGTGCTCTACGTCACTCTTTGGGGGACTGACCGATGATGCAGACCTCTTCCTCGAGGTCAACGCCGCTGTGCTCCCGGACGCGTTTCTTGGCGGCTTCGATGAGATCGACGATATCGCGGGCAGCCGCGTTGTCCTCGTTGAGGATGAAATTGGCGTGTTTCTTCGAGAAGCAGGCGCCGCCGATCTTGAGTCCCTTAACTCCCGCGACCTCGAGCAAGCGGCCAGCGTAATCCCCTTCGGGTCGCTTGAAGACGCTCCCACAGCTTCCAAGCGAGAGCGGTTGCTTCTGGCATCGGGTCTCAACGGCCTCGAAAACGGCCTTGCGGATCTGGGCCGGGTCGCCCTCGGTCAGGCAGAAGGTGACGCGGGCGGCGACGCACTTTCGCTCGCGGAGACAGCTCTTGCGATAGCCAAACTCCAATTCGGTGCGGCAGCAAAGGGCAATGTCTCCATTTTCATGCACGACCTGAACGGACTCGACGACATCCGCCATCTGGCCATCGCCGGCCCCGGCATTCATCGCGGCCGCGCCACCGACCGCGCCGGGCACGCCCGCGGCGAACTCAAGCCCGGACAGTCCATGGCTCGCGGCAAACTCGCACACTTCAGCGAGAGACGCGCCGCCCTCGGCGACAACGCGCAGGTCCTTGCGCTCGATCCCACGGAAGCCCTCGCCCAGGTGCAACACGACGCCGAGGATCCCGCCGTCGAGGACCAGCAGATTGGTACCACGGCCACATACAGTGAGGGGGATACCACATTCGCGGGCGACATCGACGGCCGAGACGACGCCATCGACGGAGAGGACGTCGGCGAAGACTTCCGCTGGGCCGCCGACTCCCAGGGAGGTGTGCTCGACCATCGGCTCGTTGAGCCGGATGTCGAGTCCAGATTCGCGCTGGAGGCGCTCGACGGCCACGGCGATGCGCTGCTGGTGATCGCCTCGCGGCGGGCCGTCGATGCCTTCAGTTGTAGTCGGTCCTTGGGACATAGGCGGGCTTACGCGCGCCGTCGTGTTACTCGCCCTTGGTGGGCGCTTTCTTGGCCGCGCGCTTCTTGGAAGCTGCCTTCTTTTTCTTTTTCGCCGGGGCCTTCTTCTTGGCCGCGGCCTTCTTCTTGGCGGGCGCCTTCTTAGCCTTAGCCGGCGCTTTCTTGGCCGGCGCGGGCTCGGGCTCCACGATGGGCGCCGCTTTGGCCTTCTTGGCGGCTACCGGTTTCGCCTTCTTGGTCGCCTTGGCGTAGGTCTTCTCGACGACGCCCGTGACGTCCTTAACGGTGTCCTCAGCCGCCTCCCACCCCTTCTTGGCAACCGTACCGACTTTCTGCCCGACTCCGGACGCGCCGTCTACCACGGTATCGTACGCCTTTTCGATCCGCTGGCGCAAGCCGCCTGGGCGGTTCACCGCAGTGTCCGCATCCGAGGGCAGGACGATCGCGTCGCGCCCATGCACGGTTCCTTCGACGATGGGCAGGCTCGCGGGGCCATCGGCGATCGCGGCAACGACGTCGACCACGATCTCGTAGCCCTCGACCGTCTCGCACTTCTCGTCTACTCGCACGGTGCCCAGTCCGCCAAGTACAGTGCCGTCGCGCGTGATGACCTTCGGAGCCGCGGGGCCGGACGTGCGATGGTCCGCCAGCACCTCCAGCTCGACCAGCGGCTTCATGACGGCGTCCGAACCGACCATGACGGCGTCCTTGCCGACCGCGGTAATATCGCCGCGGGCAATCCCCATCTCCCCGCCGCCCTTCACCTGGACAATTAGCCCCAAAACGTCGCCGGCTGCCAGGTCGACCACACATTCAACCGTCCGCCCCAGCACCCGTCCTTCTTCGACCGAGAACACGTTCAAGCCGATGACGTCACGAGTGTCTTTCATCTGCTACCTACCTCCTGTGCGGCCCCATGACGGACCGTCCGCCGGCGTTGCCGATACGGCTGCGCGCCCGAGTAGCCGTGACGGCTTGAAACCTCGCCTAGCATACTTTCGCGTCGAATTCGCCGCAGTCCTTTGTTTTGGCGGACACGCGGGCCATTGGGTCGGCGCTCGCCAACGCGTGTCTTAGCTCTACAACACCTGTACGAGGCCCATTGGCAACGGGATGCACCCTCTTCAGGTATCGCTGGAGTCTGCAACGATGTTGCCATGGGCGCCGGATCTACCCGTTGACGCGGTCGAGCAGCGGGACAAGTTGGCGGACGCCCTCGAGCATCAACTCGGGCGAGCCCCAGTGCTCGATGCTCGCGGCGCCGTCGTAACCGTCGGACTTGAGCACGCGCAACACCTCGTCGTAGGTGAGGTCGGTGCTCGAGACGGTGTCGATGTTATTGGCCGCGTTCGGCTTGACGTGCACGTGGTAGACGCGCCCGCGAATATGGGAGTAGCCGTCGGGGTAAGGCAGCTCTCCCCCGCCCCAGCCGTTGTTGACATCCCAGGCAGAGCCGAGGACCTCCGAGCCGCCAAGGGCGTCGATGACGCGGGCGGTCTCCTCACACGTGCCGGTCATGGTGGAGCACTCGGTCTCGAGGCAGTAGAGGACATTCTCCTCCTCGGCCTTGCGGACGATCGGCGCCATTTTCTCAGCGATGAGGGGCAGCCACTCATCGAGATTGGGGCGCGCGCGTTCCTCGCGGTTGGGCGTCCAAAAGGCGAAGCCACGGATGACGCGGGTGTCGAAGGCGTGGGCCAACTCGCACATGCGGTCGAACCACTGAAGGTGGGTCTGGTATTCCTCTTCGTTGTTGATATCGCACTTGCCGACGGGCGATCCGATGACGTCGATCCGGGCACCGTACGTGACGAGGACCTCTTTCATCTTCTCGACGTCCTCATCGGTGCAGGTCTGAACGGCGCGGCCCCAGATGCCGCCGCGCAACTCGACGCCGCGCGCGCCGGCCTCGACGCTCAGACGGACGGCTTCATCGAAGTCCTTGCTGACTTCATCGGCGAAGATGCATGCCTCGATCATGTGTGTCTCCTTGCGGCGGAGTGGGGCGCTGTGTCATACTCACCGTCTGGACTGACGGTATTCGGCCAGGAACGCGTCGCGGCCTCCATTATGGGAGCGAGCAGACATGTCAAGATCGATGAAAATCTCAGGATTCACGCTGATTGAGGTGTTGGTGGTGATCGCGATTATCGCGGTCCTGGCGGCGATACTGTTTCCGGTGTTTTCGCGGGCAAGAGAGAGCGGTCGGAAAGCCACCTGCATATCAAACATCCGGCAGATCGGGATGGCGTTTCTGATGTATGCCGATGATTACGATGAGGGCTTCCCGAACACGGGCGAGCCCATGCTCTGGATGGGTAGGCTCTGGCGTTGGCCGGTGCAGCCGTACCTGGCCAATGCGGGGAAACAGGCCACTCCCGGCAACCCGTTCACGTCGGTGGGGTTCACGCCGCTGGTGCTGCTGTGCCCGTCGGACAACGTTGCCGAGGGGTCGTGGGATGGCACATCCTACGCCTATTGCGCCGCGTTCTACCACACGCCGAGCCAGATCAACACGATGACGACGACCGATCTGTACGCGGGCTCGCCGCCGCCCTGCACAACACAGACGCTGGCCAACGTCACGTATCCGGCCCAGAAGATCCTCGTCGGCGAGTGGCTGACGAACCACGAGGCGGGGATCCAGGATGGGTGGTGGAGCTGGGGGGGCGCGAGGTGCTATGTCTTCGCTGACGGCCACGCGAAGTACGTGCAGGCGAAGATGATCGCGCCAGCGGGGAATGGCTTCCCCGACCCGAACCTGACCGTGGACGGCGTGGCAGGGGTTGACATACCTTAGGCGCCGGCGCCCGAGACGATTCTCACCCGAAGAACGAAATGCGGCTCCCCAAGATCAGGGGGAGCCGCATCTGTGATGGTATGGCGGTTACGCCGACGTAATCCTACGCAACAGCGAGGGTGCCTGTCGGTTTCCCGTGCTGGTCGCGCACGGTGCCGATCTTCGGGTCCAGAAGGCCGATGATCGGGCCAATCTGCCCGTCGGTGATATTGCCCGACATGTCTACGTAGAGATTGGTCTCGGTGTCCTGGAGTAGGATGCGGTCGTCCTGACACTGCATCTTGTCGAGACCCCAGCCAGTCTGGATAGCTTCCTTCGCCTTCTCAGTTGCCCACCAGGTGCTCATGGCGTCACGCTCCTTCGTGACTAGGTTCTTCCACAAGAAGCGGGGGAGCTACACCAGAACTTGAGCTTCAGTGACAGGGCTCACGAAGGCGCGGCGCGTGATACGGGGATAGAACAGCACCCGCGAAGGGCGCTACGATTCGACCGGAATCACGTGGGGCGGGACTTCGCGGCGGCGCAGGTATTGCAGCACGTCGCGGGCCCAGGCCATGTCGCACTCGGCCGTGCAGGTCTCAAGCTGGTTGCGGTTGTGGCAGTGACTCGGACACGAGTCGCCGCCGGTCGGGCGCTCAGAGTATTCGGGCCCGCTGTAGAAGGGTCGGAGGGACGAAGCCCTGATGCCCACGGTGGTGCCGCAGCCCGCGGTGTCGTGGGTGAGGAGGATCAGACCGAGGTGCGGGTCGACGAAACAGGCCTGGTAGCCCTCGACCCTGAGGTCGGGATCGGTAACGAAGTCCTGGACATCCGCCCACACCAAACCACAGCTCGTGCAGCGCTTGAAGCACGTGTCGTCCTGCATGGTGGTGACCTCCCGGCGAGCGGCCGTCGCTCCACCCTATCACTGGTCACACCGCGCCGTCGCAGATGCGTGGGCCATCGTTAGCCGTCATGTACCATAGGTTCGCCGTGTAGGTCATCAGGCACCTGCCGGGGCGTCGAGACACCCGAGCCGGTTTAGCACCTCGGCAGGCGAGGCCGTGCCGGTTGTGCCGAGTTGCTGGATGGTGATCGAGGCGACGAGGTTGCCGACCAGGCCGGCTTCCTCGAGCGTTGCGCCGGCGCAGAGCGAAGCCACGATCCCGGCAGTGGTCGAATCGCCCGCGCCGACGATGTCGATGGGACCCTCGACGCGGACCCCCGGCACGTGGGTCGCTGCGTCCGGCGTGGCGACCAGCAGTCCGTTCTCCCCCAACGTCACGTAGACGGGCTTCCCGCAGCGCGCGCTCAGGGCCACCCCTGCCGATCGCGCCTCGTCCATCGACACGGGCTCAGCGGCGGATGGATCCATGGCGCGGCAGGCCTCGATGGCGTTGGGCTTGAGGATGAGGCCCTGGAAGCGGGCGACGTTGTCACGCGAATCGGCGAAGAAGATGACGTTGGAATGGTCGCCGGCGAGAGTTGCCAGCTCGTCTCGGACGGCGTCGGTGATGAGGCCCTCGTTGGGCTGATCGACTTGGTCGGCGACGATGACCGCCTGGACCTTCGGCACGACGGCGCGGAGCTGGTCGATCACGGCGTCGATGATTGCGGCGGGCGTCTCGCCGCGGTTCTTGATGTCCTGGCGGTTGCTCTCAACCTCGGAGCCATCGGGCTGGAGGACCATTGGCTTGGTGTAGGTCGGGGTGAACATGTCGTCACGCACGAGGAGATGACTCGTGTCGACGCCGGTTGCGTTGAGGCCCTTGGTGAGTTCGTAGCCCTCGCCGTCATTGCCGATCGCGCCCACGGCGCTGATCGTGCCAACCTGCAGGGCGTGGAGGTTGTTAGTGACCGTGCCGGCGGCGCCGGGGCTGGTGCGCTTGGCGACGACCTGATGAGCGGCGAGGCCCGTCTCGACGGAGATCTCCTCAAAGGCGGGATCGATGATGAGGTACTTGTCCAGGAAGTAATCTCCCACCACCGCGAGGCGGACGGATGGGAATGAGTTGAGGAGTTGCTGAAGTCGCTCGGGCGTCATTCGCCACCCTCCGAGGCGAGGATCTGGTGGTAGAGGTACGGGAACGAGTCGCGGTGGTCAGCGGTGATGTAGAAACTCTCGCCTCCGTCTGCGACCGTGCGCACGAGGATGGTCTTCCACGGCCGGTAGTAGTAGTGGGGATTCGACTTGGGCGGTTGCTCGCGACAATCCGCGCCGAGGTCGATGAGGTCAAACACGCCGGTGGCGAAGTGGGCGACCTCTCGCCCATCCTGAAGCGCGACGTTGCGGACCATCGATAGCGCCTTAAGGTAGACTTCCGGCCCCATCACGGCGGAGCCGAAGTTGAGGAAGACGCCGCCCTCGAGGTTGTCGATGGTGTTCGCGTAGACGAGGAAGTCCGCATATGACGCCTGGCCGAGCGCCGCGCCGTCGGCGTTGGGGTGCTCGTGGACGATGTCGTAGCCGATGCCGATGTGGACGGTGACGGGAACGCCCAGCCGGTAGCCCGCGGCGAGGATGCTGACATCGATGTGCGGAGGATCGAGGTCGGTGATCATCCGGCCGATTGCCTCACCGAATCCGATGCCTTCGGCGGCGGCCTGCTTTGCCACGTCGTTCAGCCGACCCGTGTCCTCCCAGAGCCCGAACTCGCCTGTGCGGATGTAGCGCGCGACGCTTTCGGTCGTGGCGCCTTGGATGGCGAACTCGTAGTCGTGGATCGGCCCGGCGCCGTTCATCGCCACGTGCGTGATGTAACCGCGCTCCATGAGGTCGATGATGAAGCGGCTGACGCCGGCGCGGATGACGTGCGCGCCCATGCAGAGGATGACGGAGGCGCCCTTTGCCTTCGCCGCGACGACGCGCTCGGCGAGGGTGCGGATGTCGGGGTGGGCGAGGTCGGGCACGTCGGCAGAGAGGTCCATCACCGCGGAAAGCTCGAGGTCGTTCTCGCGCTCCGATAGTGGCTTGACGATCAGACGGCTTCGGTCGAATTGCGGGTAGGGCATCGCGGTCAATCCTCCGGGCAGAGGTAGTCAAGCAGGACGTCGTGCTCGCGGAACTCGGGAACGATGACATCCGCGCCGGCGCCAATGAGGCGGGTCCGTTTCCATTGATCGACGCCCGCACGATTGGCCTCATCGGTCGCGACGCCGACAGCGATTCCGCCGACGTCTTTCGTGTTCTCAATCTCCACGTAGCCGTCGCCGAAGGCCAGTAGCGCCGGCCCGGCGAGATCGTGGTCGGAGGTGATCTTCTCGATGATCATGGCCTTGCTGAAGTTCTCGTAGTCATCGAGCGCGCCGTAGATCTCGCCCTCGAAGTACCCGTCGACTCGCAGGGCCTTGGCCTCATCGATGACATACTGGATGTCGGTTCCGCTGGCGAGGAACAGAGAGAAGCCGCGGGCTCTGAGGGCTTCGAGCAACTCGCGCGATCCCGGCACGAGCATCTCTTCAGGATCGGTCTCGCCGCTCTTGAGCGAGGCGACGCGGTGCGCGATACGCTCCCACAGACGCTCGAGATACATCCACTTGTAGTCGACGGGCTCTTCGGGCGTTCCGCCGCGTTTCTTCACCTGGTCGGCCAACTCGATCATCTGGTAGATGGTCTGCTTGCCTGTCAGCCGGTCGACGAACTCGCGGACGATGGCGGACAGCTCCGCCTCGGATTCACCCGTGTCAAGCTCGACAAGGATCTCGACCATCATCGGGCCCATCACGTCTTGCCAGCCCTCGCGGATGAGCGAAAGCGTGCCGTCGAAGTCAAACAGCACGGAACGGATCTTGCCGCGCTCGATGGCGGGGTTGATGATCTCGATCTGGCTCCCCGGGAGAAGATCGCGGAGGGGAGGGTCGGGCGTCTGGGTCATTTTCGAGGCTCCAATTGCCGTCGGGCCTGGATGCGGTCAGCGGCTTCAGCATTCCGTCCCGCGCAACCGAGACCTCCATCCGTCGTATACTGACAGTTAAGACGAAGACCACCCGAGGTGCTCGCAATGATACGTGGTGAACGCGTTACGCTCCGGCCGCTCGATCTCGACGAGGATGTGGAGTTGTGCTACCAGTGGATCAACAATCCGGAGATCACCCAGTACCTGCGGATCATCGGGCCGATCACGCGGATTCGCGAGCGCGAGATGCTCGAGGGTCGCGATCTGCTCGGCGAAGGCGCCGACCTCATGCTGGCCGTGGACGCCGACGATGGGACGTACATCGGCAACTGCGGGCTCCAGGAGATCGACCGACGGGCGCGGAAGGCGGAGCTGGGCGTGATGATCGGTGACCAGCGCTACTGGAACCAGGGCTATGGGCGAGACATCGTGACGACGCTCTGCGCGTTTGGATTCACGCAGATGAACCTGCAGCGCATCGCGCTGGGCGTCTACAGCCATAACCCCCGCGCGCAACGATGCTACGAGGCGTGTGGGTTCCAGCATGAGGGACAACTGCGGCGCGCGGTCTACGCCATGGGCGATTACCGCGACGAGATCCGGATGGCGATCCTGCGGGAGGAGTTCATGCAGCGATACCCCGAGCGGGTGCCCGAGGGAATGGTGACGGAATGATACGCGGAGAGAAGACGGTCCTGAGGCCGGTTGACCTGGGCGACGTGGATCGACTGACGAAGTGGCTGAACGACCCGGAGGTGACGAGGCATCTGAGCTTCTACCTGCCCGTCGCGCGCCGAGCGGAGGAGGCGTGGGTCAAGAACGATCAGCCCGGTCACACGCGGTTCGCCATAGAGACCGTCGACGGCAAGCACATCGGCAACTGCGGGCTGCATGGCGTCGCGGACAAGCATCGCTGCTGGGGTTTTGGGATCTTCATCGGCGACAAGGATTACTGGGATGGCGGCTACGGGACGGATGCGGTGATCTCGGCGCTGACCTACGGGTTCGCGCACCAGAACCTGCACCGGATCCACTTGACAGTTGACGCAGACAACCTCCGCGCGCGGCGGTGCTACGAGAAGGCGGGGTTCATGCAGGAGGGCGTCCTGCGCGAGCATCACCACGATCGCGGCCGTTACCTGGACATCGTGCAGATGGGGGTTCTGCGGGCGGAGTTCGAAGAGAAACACGCGGAGCGGATCGTAAGTTGAGCTTGCGAGCGGGCATCGACGGCGCGTGAGCAAGTGTGCTCTTGCAGCGAGGCAGTCGATCCGGATGCAGGATTGCCGGCCCGGCGGGCCGAACCTCGCCGCACAGGAGGACGGTACCGTGCGGAACACATTGTGGGCGCTCATGGCGGCAGTTATTGCGGCAAGTCCGAGCCACGCGGCGTGGGTATGGGTGTACGAGGGCGAGCGGCACGTCGTGATGCCGCCGGAGGTGGGGCAACCAGCCTGGGCGAGCTATCCGGACGACGACGATGACGGCCGTCCCGACTCCGTTGTTACGAACGTAAGGTTGCGGATCGAGAATGAGGCCGGCGACGCGATCAGCAAGATCCGCGTGGGCAAGACGATACGCCTCATCGCCGAGCCGGAGTTAGGCGGGCTCGAGACGGAGACCCTCACCGTGCAGTTCTACTTGCGCGGACCTGGCGGCGCAATGCCGGTCGTGCCGGCGGACTCGATCCGCGAGGCCCAGCCGCTGGGGACCGCCCCGGCGACGTATCGCGCCATGTACGCGATTCCCGAAGAGCCGGTTGCTCTGCACGCGGGCGACTACGAGGCGAGCGTTGAGATCACGCTCGGCAACGCGACGATGCCGGCTGGAGTTGATGATCCCGTCGCGCTGAGAATCGCGGGGCCGCGAGAATCGACGACGGACAAGGTCGAGCGCAAGGTGCGACGGGGTCTCGAGAAGGCCGGCCACAAGGTGAAGGAGTTCGGCGAGGGCGTCTTTGACGACGTCAGCGAGACCTGGAGCGAGGCCACGGCCGGACCGCCGCCGGGGTCGCTACGGCAGGTGCAGCCACGCGAGACAGCCGGCATCGCCACGAGGCTGTCGGAGCTTCCGACCTCACCCCTGGCGCCAGAGAGGGACGCCCTGGCCATCGACCGCGCGGGCGCGCTCCGGAGCAAGAAGGGCCCGGCACGCAGCGTCCTCTTCATCCCCTACGACGAGCCGCGAGAGCTGACGCCGGAGGGTTGGATCCCACTGGGACAAGTGCTGATGACCGGACTGCGGATCAGCACTCTTAGCGACGGCCCGAAGTCGGTGGCGTGGACGCTGGATAGGGTGACGGGCTGTCGCGTCGCGCTTGAGATGGAGCCGATGGACACCGAGGGATACGTGCACTTCCTCGCGCCGGGCGGCGAGTCGGTGGGCCGGATCCCGGCAGACGCGGAGTGGTTCGGAGGAATGGTCTTCCCGTCCGACACGCATATCAACCAGAAGCGCCACCCCGATACAGAAGACGGGGGTCTGGTGAAGGTGAAGATGGTCGTCCCGCTTACCAAAGGGTCGGTGAGGGCGGCCTTTGAGGTGCCGGTGATTGGCGTGCCGTAGCCCGGGCGGGGCCCGTCGCCCCGAAGGCCTCGCATTCCAAACCCGGTTACTCCTCAAGCTCAAATGAACCATCAGTATCTAGTGTAGATTCACGCGCTACGTGACGACCATCGCGATCTGTTGTCACGTCCCGTGCAAACTCCCACACGACCACGACGACGATCTGCTCTGGTACGGGTGTGAGTTTGCACGGTAGATGCCACCAGCGCGGGTCCATTGGCACCTGCCGTGTCAATCCACACCGTCTCACTCTCCAATACCTGATCGACCATCTCCCCTACCATGGCCCTCACGAAATCCGTATCCTCACCAACCAGCTCTTCCAACGACGCGCTCTTTGACGTAGATCTGATCCGAGTCATGGTGCTTCGTCAAGGCGATGATGGGATGGGCCGCTGGCGTGCTCGCACCGCGGCGGGGAAGCCCGCAGTCCATCGAATGCTGCCGCCGCAAGGTGGCCGAAGGCGAGGCCACAGAGACCGCCCTCCGCTGTCTGGCGAGGCGACTCATCGACCGGCTCTTCAGACTACGACGTGAGCACGAAACGGCCGACCCACAGGCGGGGTCTGACCCCGCTCGAGATGCCACCAGCGAACAACAGCCGGCCGACGATCAGACGACCCATCACGACGAATCCACACCGATCCCGACGGCCGGCGACACAGGGCCCACCGACGGCCGACGACATCAACGACAACACAACATACCCACCGTACCTGAAGCCGGGACTTGACTAGACAACTCTCCCAATTACACCGCCGCCAACACTTCGACAGCCTGCTGTTGCCACGTAGCGTACAAACGTGGGCCCAGGGCGACCGCCGAAGGGGCGCATATTCCCGCATTGCCCATATGAGCAGGGAGGTTTTCGGTAGAGGTGCCAAGAAACTGG
>CAZKUN010000031.1:0-52980 GCA_964555935.1 uncultured Armatimonadia bacterium
TGGGCGTCACCTACATTACCACCCCGATGGGCGCGGATCATACGGCGGGAGCGGCGATCCCGAACCGGCCGGGAATCGGCGAGCTTGAGCTTGATACCTTCAGCAAGCAGGACAAGGAGCTGCTGAGCATCGACCTGCAGTTGATGACGGGCGCGCTCGACGCGCTGGGCGTCTGCATGTTCACCGGTCCGCAGGTTTCGAGCATTGAGATGTGGGCGAAGATCATGACGGCGGCCACGGGCGATCCGTGGACGCCGACGAAGCTGCTGGAACTGGCCGAGGAGATGATCGACCGGGAGCGCGACTTCAATCGGCGCGCGGGCTTCACCGAGAAGGACGACCGGTTGCCGGAGCATTTCTACACCGAGCCGCTGGCGCCGAAGGATCCCGTGATGGATGTGGACGACGCTCAGGCCGCGCGCATCACCGGCGGCGAACTGCGGGCATCAGATCGGTGGCCGGAGGAGTAGGGACGCGGCTGACGGCCTGGGAAGAGAATCGCGACGGGCACGGCCTCAGTTGAGGCCGTGCCCGTGTTCAGTTCTGGTCCGGGCGCTGACTACTCGGCGGGATCTTCCTTCGCCGCCGGTTCCAGCGCTTCCACCACGGACGTGCGCTCGACGTCAGTCAGGCCCCTCACATCCACGCTGCCGCCTGAGTTGACTCGCGCCGCGCTCCCGGCTTTGACAGCGATCGGTGGCCCGCCGCCCGCTACCGCGACCGTGCCCTCGTGGACGAAGACGTTCGTCTCGCCGGTCGGAGCGACCTCAACCGAGAACGTGGTGCCGCGCACACCGGCCGTTACGGTTGGGGTGCTGATCTCGAACTTCGACTCGGATGACAGCACGCCGACCACATCGACCCAGATCTTGCCGACGTTGAGGCTGAAGAGCGAGGTGGTCGCCTTCTTCCTCTTGTTCATCCGGCACTTCTCAATGGTCAGCTCGGTATCGGCATCGGCCTTCATCCGCGTCCCGTCTGCCCAGCTCAATACGGCACTGGCCTTGGGACCGGTGCGGACGACCGTACCCGACTGCACGGACGCGTCGCCGGTAATGGCCTTGAAGCTGCTGCCGCCTGGCCCTTTGATTTCGACGGGGCCGACAACGTCGCTCACGCGGGTCACGTGCTGGACGACCGTGAGTGAGTTGGTGAATAGAATGGCTGTGAAGATGATCAGGACGAAACTTACGATGAACAACACCGCCGCGCGTCTCAAGGTGGTGCCCCCCAATCGGTACGTGGTATGGCGCCTGGCCTGCAGGCGCAGAATCCCCTGACCATAGACGCTCATGGCCATACCTATGGTACCCCGGCCAGTGCGGCTCCAAACGCTCCGCCACCTAGCCGGGCTTCGGCGCCTCATCCATTCCCTCTGACGCCGGATCATGGTACACTGTTCCAAAGTCGTCGTCTATCCTGTATCGCCAGCGGGAAGTCACCGAACAGATGACGCTCATCCGCTTCCTCCTCGCCACGAAGCACCGCCGACGCAGCCTGCTGCTGGTCGTGGTCATCACCATGACTATCCTTCTGGCGAACTACCGTTGGCGCGGCCTTGGCGGACCGTGGAAGACGCTCCTCGACTCGCTTGAGATGAAGACCATCGACTGGCGCTTCCAGCAGCGGGGTGAGCGCGCGGCGCCTCCAGACGTCGTGATCGCAGCCATTGATGATGAGAGCCTTCAGCAGGAGGGGCGGTGGCCGTGGCGACGAGAGAAGCTCGCCGACCTCACCCGCGCGCTCCACGAGGCCGGCGCTCGAGCGATCGTGTACGACGTGTTCCTCACAGAACCCCAAGGGCCGGAGCCGGCCGACGCGGCATCCGACGCCGCGTTCGCCGCGGCTAGCCGCGAGTCAGGCAACGTCCACTATGCGTGGATCGGCAGAGGTGAGCCCGGGCGAGAGATCCCCGCGGAGCGGATGGATGCCTTTCGGCGCAGCGCGTGGTCGATGGACATCGCTCCGGACGCCATTCAGCAACTGAAGGAGTTCGATGGCGCTACGCCGCCGCTGACCGAATTCATCGACGGCGCGCGGGCCCTCGGCTACGGGAACGTGGGCGCCTCGGATGACGGCGTCTTCCGTTGGTACATTTTGGCAATGCAGTTTGAGGGTCAGGTGTACCCGTCTTTGGCCCTGTCCGTGGCCGCCGCTGATCTGGGGATTGATCCGAAGGACATTGAGATTGAGCCGAATCAGTACATCCGGCTGGGGCAGCAAGGGCAGCTCCCGCTCATAGGCAACGGTGCCGTGTTCCTCGATTTCTTGGGGCCGACTGGAACGATCCCGCATAAGTCGGTTACCGACATACTGGACGGACACGTTGAGCCGGGCGAGATCGCCGGGAAGATCGTGATCGTCGGCGAGACGGCCCAAGGGCGACCCGCGGACATCCGGGGCTGTCCGCTCGACTCGGAGTTTTACGGCGTCGAACTCCAAGCCACGGCCATCGTGAATCTGCTTGAGCAGCGAGCCATGCGGCTGTCGACCGGTTGGGCCGACATGTTCATCGCGCTTGGTTTCGGCCTGGTGCTAGGGCTACTACTGACGCTCGTGCGACCGGGCTACGGGGTCGTTGTTAGCGCCCTTGCGTTCGGCGCCTACAACTACGGCTGCCTGGTGGCGTTCTCTCGGGCGAACTACCTGCTGCCGATGGCCGCGCCGAATGTTGCGATCATCGCCATCGTGCTCGCGATTCTGATCTACCGTCTCTCAACCGAGGAGCGGCATCGGAATCAGATCACCGCGACGTTCGGGCTATTCGTGCCGCCAGAGGTCGTCTCCAGCCTCACCGCCCAGGACGCGCGAGTCGAGCGTCTCGGCGCTGAACGCCGCCACATCACCGTGCTGTTCGCGGACGTGCGCGATTTCACGGCCTACTCCGAGCATAACCGGGCCGAGGAGGTCGTCGCGCTTCTGAACCGCTACTTCTCCATGATGCACGATGTGGTCTGGGAGTTTGGCGGCACGCTCGACAAGTACATGGGCGACGGGCTGATGGCATTCTTCGGCGCGCCCACGGTCCAGGAGGACCACGCCGAACGCGCGGTGCAGGCCGCCGTTGAGATGCAGCGTCGGATTGCGGTCCACAGGGACGAGTGGGCGGCTTTCGGCATGGACCATCTGCGTGTCGGCATGGGCCTGCACGTTGGCGAGGTCCTGGTGGGGCTTACGGGCTCCAAGGGGCGAATGCAGTACACGTGCATGGGTGATGTTGTCAATCTCGCCTCGCGCCTTGAGGAAGCCACGCGCGACGTCGACGCCGACATCATCATCTCAGAGGCCCTGCGCAATGTCGTCAAGGACCTCGTGCCCACCGAGCCCATCGGGTGGATGCCGATCCGTGGCCTGTCGACCGAAGTCATGACCTATGCCGTGCGCGTTGACGATATGATAGACAAAAGCTGAGTTTGGGTCCCCGGACAGGAGCCCGCGCGCGGTCTGTGGAATAGTCTCACTCCGGGCGCGCGGAGTTCACCCCGCGCCGTAGCGGACGAGGTAGAGCGATTTGGAATTCGACATTCGCGACGCGATAGACGGGCAATTCAAGGTCGTCGAGAAACACAGGGGAGGGATGAGTCTCCTCTACGTGACCGTCGACGACTTTTCGCAGAAGCGATTCGCCATCAAGACGATCAAGGAGGAAAGCCTCAACGATCGTCAGATGGTCAACCGTTTCGCCGCGGAAGCCCGCACGTGGATGAACATCCCCTACCATAACAACGTGGTCCACGCGATCCTCTGCCGCGACCTCAATAGCCAACCGTTCCTCATCCTCGAGTACATCGAGGGCACCGATCTGCAGGCGTTGCTCGATAACGAGAGGCCGCTCTCGGTCCCGCAAGTGCTCGACTACGCGGTTCAGTTCTCAGGCGGAATGGCCCACGTTCACAACAGCTCGCCGCCCGGGTCGAGCTTCGGCATCGTGCATCGTGATATCAAGCCCGGCAACGTGATGATCACCCGTGGCGGGGTCGTCAAGATTACGGACTTTGGCCTGGCGAAGGCGTATGGCACCAGCACGCGGCTGACCCCGTCCGCGACCGGCATGGGCACGTACACTTACATGCCGCCCGAGCAGTTCGTCGATGCCGGATCGGCCGACAAGACGAGTGACATCTATTCGTTTGGCGTCGTTCTCTACCAGATGCTCACTGGCGTAGTTCCCTTCGGCGGCAAGAGCCTTGGCGCGCTGATGCACTCCATCATCAACGACCGGCCCGTCCGTCCACGGAAGCGCAACCCCGATATCCCTAAGCCGCTCGAGCGCGTCATCCTCAAGTGCATGGCCAAGAAGCGTGACGAACGCTTCCAGGGCTTCGAGGAGATCGAGGCTGAACTCGTCGCGATCCAGGCCGCGTTGCCCGAAGGACTCGCGCGGCTGGCGTGCGCGGCGTGCGGTTTCCAGACCAAGCAGAAGTACCCCACCTGCCATGTCTGCTCCGGTCACATGCGGCCCCTTTCGGGCGAGGAGCCCAAGCCTGACGAGTCCGATCTCTTCGCCACGGTCGCCATAGGCGCCGACGGCGAGATGGCCGTGGCCGAGGGCGGCACCGGCCCGAGCGCATCGACCGCGCCCCCTGCGGGAGACGCGGAGTCGCTCTACCGCGAGGGTGTGGCGCTTCGCGAGGCGGGCAGCCTGCGGCACGCCCTGGGCAAGCTGCGCGCGGCCCACGAGGCGGATCCGGCCTCCACCACGATCCGCGCCCAACTCGATGAAGTCGCGCTGGCCTACGCTCACTCGAAACGCAAGAAAGCCGCCGACACGAAGACCTATAATTGGCCCATGTTTCGCTGCTCCGTGGTGCGGACGGGCTACACGCCGGAACACGTGCTTCCACCCCTCGGTCAGCGCTGGCAGACGAATCTTGGCCAGTGGATCTTCGGCGCTCCCGCGATCTCTGACTCCACCGTCTTTGTTGGCGCTCGGCAGGAGGAAGCCGGGCGATATGGACGCTTGTGCGCGCTGGATCGCAAGGGCAATATCACCTGGGAGGTCGTCGTCAGCTACGAGGTAAACTCGTCGCCTGCCGTGCTGGAGGGATCGCGGTTGTTCATCGGCCTCGAGCGTCGCCTGGCGTGTCTCGACACGGGGACGGGGCGCACGATCTGGGAGTTGCCGACCCACGACATCGTGCAAAGCTCGCCGGCCATCTGGCGCGGTATGGTCTACGTTGGCTCCCAAGACGGTCACCTCTACGCGGCGGACGCTCAGACGGGCCGGCGCCGCTGGGCCTTCCCTACGGAGATGGGCATTCTCTCCTCGCCGGCGGTCTGGAAAGACCGCGTGTTTATCGGCTCGCGAGACCACCGCGTCTATGCCCTCCGCGCGGCCGATGGCGCGCTGCTTTGGGACTTCATGACCGGCGATGAGATCGTCTCTACGCCCGCGTATGCCAAGGACTCGATCGTCGTGGGATCGCTGGATCATCGCGTCTACTGCATCGACGCAGCCAGTGGCAAGAAGCGCTGGGAGTTCCACACCGCGGGGCCCGTCGACTCGTCCCCCGCCGTAGCGGGCAAGACCGTCTTCATAGGCTCCCGCGACCGCAACATCTACGCGCTCGACCTCGCCACGGGGGAGCGACGCTGGTCGTTCGAAACAGGCGACTGGGTCCAATCCAGCCCGGCCGTGTCCGGTGGAGTCGTCTACTGCGGGTCGCACGACGGTTCGCTGTACGGTCTCGAGACCGATACGGGCGCGCAGGTGTGGAAGTGGGAACTCGGTGGCGAGGTCCGCTCATCGCCCGCGGTCAGCGGAAGCACCATCGTCGTCGGCTGCAACGACGGCTGCGTCTACTGCTTCAACGAACGCTAGTTCGTCGCGCCGTCGCATCCCCCGGAGGCCTCATTCATGACCAAGTACGATGTCATCGTGGTCGGTGGCGGAACCGCCGGCGCATGCGCGGGAATCGCCGCGGGGCGCCAGGGCGCGAAGACGCTCATCCTCGATCAACACGGCTTCCTGGGCGGCAGTCAAACCGGCGCCCTCGTTGTGCCGATCATGAACTTCTCGACGTCGAAAGAAGTCCTGATTCGCGGGCTCAACGAGGAGATCATCTCCCGATGCGACGCGCGCGGCGCGGGGCAAGACGGCGTTTGGTTCGATCCCGAGGAGCTGAAGTTCGTTCTTGAGGAGATGGCTATTGAGGCGGGTGTCGATCTGCTCTACCACGCCCAATTCGCCGAGCCTATCCTGGACGAGTCCTCGATGACCGGGGTCATGACGCTGAGCAAGTCCGGTCGTCGTCCGTTCTTCGCCCGCCAGGTCATCGACTGCACGGGCGATGCTGACGTGGCACACCGCGCGGGCGTTCCGACGGAATCGGGCCGCCCCGAAGACGGGATGAACCAGTCGGCGTCGCTCCGCTTCATCATGGCGGGCGTGGACTGGGATGCCCTCGGCGCGTTTCTGCATGAGAAGTCCGGCAATCCCCACACGCCGCCCAAGTTCAGCTTCGGTTTCTCGCGCGGGCTCGGGCACTCATCACATCTCGAGGCCCTCGTCGATCAGGCCGAGGCGGACGGCGTCTTCAGCCCCGAAGAGGGCGGCTATATTCAGGCGTTTACCATCCCCAACCGGCCCGGCGAGATGGCCTTCAACTGCCCGCGCATCACGCATGTCAACGGCACGCTCGTCGAGGATCTCACGCGCTGCCAAGTACTGGGCCGCCAACGCATCCGCAAGGTCATCGAGTTCTGCAAGCGCTACATGGCCGGCTTCGACGACGCCTATCTCGATCTGGTGGCGCCGATGGTGGGCATCCGCGAGACCCGGCGCATTGTTGGCGAGTACGTTCTGACCATTGACGATGTGCTGGGCTGCGCCAAGTTCGATGACGGTGTCGCGCGGAATTGCTACCCGATCGACATCCACAATCCCACCGGCGAGGGGACGACGCTGAGACGCCTCCCGCCGGATGAGTACCACGAGATTCCGTATCGGTGCCTGGTGCCGCTGAAGGTGGATGACCTGCTCGTCGCGGGTCGATGCATCTCTGCCAGTTTCGATGCGCAGAGCAGCATACGCGTGCAGGCGAACTGTCGGGCCTTTGGCGAAGCAGCCGGTGTCGCCGCGGCGATGTGCGCGGCGAGCAACACCTCGCCTCGTGACTTGCCGGCCGATGAACTTATCGAGAACCTCCGCGCGCAGGGGGCGTATGTCTGAGACATGACCAACCCATCCCGCCCCTACACGATCCTCGCGTTCGGTGACCTCAACGTTGACCTCATCCTCTCCGGCATGGCGGAGCCGCCGAAGTTTGGTGGCGAGGTGTTGGCCGATGACCTCGGCATGCACGCCGGAGGCTCGACAGCCAACTGCGCGATGTGCTGCGCCCAACTGGGGATGCCAACGGCCATCGTCTGCAATGTCGGACAGGATTCGTTCGGCGAGTTCCTGATCCGCGAGATGGCGCGGATCGGCGTGGCGACGGGACACGTGCTCCGGCACTCATCGCTACGCACGGGCATCACGGTGTCGCTTTCGATGCCCGATGATCGCGCGTTCGTGACGCACCTGGGCACGATCGATTCACTCGCCGCCGGTGATGCCACGCCCGAGCTTCTCGGTACCGGGCGGCATCTGCACGTGGGTGGGTACTACTTGCAGGCGAAGCTGCGGCCCGGTCTCGCCGAAGTCTTTAGGGCGGCCCACGAGGCGGGATGCACGACGTCGCTCGATACGGGCTACGATCCGGATGAGGAGTGGCGCGAGGGGTTGCTTGAGGTGCTTGCGGAGACGGATGTCTTCCTTCCGAACGAGACCGAGGCCGCCGGTATCACGGGCATCGATGAGCCGCGCGCCGCGCTGGATGAGCTAAAGAAGCACTGTCGGGTCGTGGCGATGAAGCTCGGTCCGGACGGATCAATTGCGGCAGCGGAGGGCGCGGCTTGCAAGGCGCCGGGGATACGGGTCGAAGTGGCCGACACGACATGCTGCGGCGACGCGTTCAACGCGGGCTTTCTACGCGAATGGCTTGACGGGAAGAGCCTCGATGAGTGCCTGCGCATGGGCAACGCGTGTGGGGCGCTCGTCGCGACCGCGCCGGGGAACTCCGCGCAGCTCTTGGCGAACGGCGGGGCGGAAAGAATGTTGGCGGGCTAGGTGCGGCTCAGTAGGCCCAGCCGTCGGTCGCCCGTTCCTCGGAGATCAGTTCCAGTTCGATCGTGCCCACGTCGGTCTCCTCGCCGCTCTTCACCTCGACGCCCGGCTTCCTGGCCTCCCACGCGCGATTCCAGTTCCGCGGGTTCTGGATCAATTGGGCGACTGACTTCTTCCCTGGCGAATTGCCAGCCCTGATGCGCAGCACGTGCGTGCTTGGACGGATGGGGCCCAGTCTGAAGGTGCCGTCCGGCGCGACGGGCTTCACGTCGGTGGAGTGGGACCGGTTCTCCTTATCGAGCCTCTCGAGACCTGCGGAGGCACGGAAGTAGATATCCTCGTCCGCCTTCTCCGGGCGCAGTGTGTCCCCGACGATGAAGCCGCCACGTTGGAGACGGATGTCCGGGATCACGCATGCCGTCTCGTCCTCGAAGCGGATTTCACCGGAATGGGCAGGCACGTAGTCACGCGCGCGCGCCCGGATTCGAGCCGCAGGCTCGGTCGTGGGGCTGATATGGTTGGCCGCGTAGCGCCCATCAGCATCGGTGACTGCGTTCCCCCCTGGCAAGACTACGCGGGCACCCTCGATGGGTTCGCCCGTGTCGAGATCGACGACGCGGCCGGTTGCGTTGGCGCCACGGTAGAGGGTGAATCTGCAGGTGTCTGGCGCGCTTGCGAGGTCAGAGATGCGGGCATGATCGCTGTCGCTACCGCGGGCGTAGCCAAGGCACGAGACCCCCAGTGACAGGCCTCGGGAAGTGATGTTGTAGACCACCCAGTCACCGTCTGTACCCGCGATCGGGAAGTGGTGCCTGCTCGTCGCTGGTTGCTGTTCCAGCAACATGTTCCTCGCCGTCAGCTCTGCGCCGATCAGGGGACCACCGAGCTTGTCCGTGGCGATCACGCGCACTTGACGCGCGTCGGGCTGGACGTCCTCGCCGCTATGGAATGGATACTCGGCGGCGAACCCGGCGGCTGTCTCACGCTCTCCCTGCGCCAATACCCAACAGACGCCCGCAGTCACTGCCACGATGCCGACGATGGTGGCCCATCCCAGGGCTCTGCGTCTCATGCCCATGCCCATCCCCCCCTTGCTACGTCCTCTGACGCTCGGACGGGGAGTTCTCCTCAGACTGCGGCCCGGGCGTTCACCTTGACGGTGCCGCGCGCCTGTGCTATGTTCTCTTATACAATCGAATAGGTAAGCTTGTGGAGCAGGCGGCTGTTAGGCCGCTGTTAGGGAAGACGGTGCGAATCCGTCGCTGCCCCGCAACTGTGACCGGGGACGAAGCCCGCGATTTACGCCCACTGGAGGCAGACGTTGCTTCTGGGAAGGGGGCGGGCATTAGGATGATCCGGAAGCCAGGAGACCGGCCCACAAGCCCTGACTGATCACTTCCTCGTGGGAGGGGGGTGGGTCTTCCTCAGCCGCATGTGGAGCCGCCCTCCGGGCGGCTTTTCTCCGTTTTCGGGGGCGTGGTCAGCCAGGAACAACTCCGAGGGGGAGAATCCACATCCATGCATCACCCGCACATTGACCGACGACGTGGTTTTACGCTGATTGAGTTGCTGGTCGTTATCGCGATCATCGCCATCCTTGCCGCCATTCTGTTCCCCGTCTTCGCCCGCGCTCGCGAGAAAGCTCGCCAGACCAGTTGCCTGTCGAACGTCAAGCAGACCGCGCTGGCTATGATGATGTACGCGCAGGATTACGACGAGGTCTATCCGATCGCGTATTACTATGACGCCGGTTTCGCCAACGAGTGGGCCTGGGACACGCACCTCAACTATGGCACGGGCGCCAGCGAACTCGGCATTATCGGCCCGTATACGAAGAACAACCAACTCAACCAGTGCCCGTCCTTCCAAGGCGTCCAGACTTGGGGCCGGCCGCACACGGGCTACGCCTACAACACCAGCTACATCGGCCACGGCCAGTTCGAGACGCGCGTCATACCCGCATCACTGGGGGAGGTCGACCGCCCGACCGAAACCGTCTTGCTCTGCGACAGCGCGTATTGGTCGACGTTCGGCACACCCGCGCTGGCTGGGTGCAACTACCTGCGCGCGCCACTCGACGGCAGTTACTCCTTCGTTGGGCCGAACGTGCACTTCCGCCACAACGGCGCTGCCAATGTCGCCTACTGCGATGGTCACGCGAAGGCCGCCACGCAGAAAGCCAACACGAGCACCAATGACGATCAACTCGCCGATCTCTCGGCTGACGATAGCGCCTATGATCTCCAGTAAGCGCGCGCGTTTCCTGCTGGTGGGGACGACACTCCTCGCGGTCACTGCCTGCACCGCGACGGGGTGTCGTCCTCGCGTGTCCGAGGCGGTGGAAGCAGACCCTGTGCCCGTCGCGGAGGCCGAAGAACCCGTCTGGCCGCTGACCATCACCGACGACCTCGGCAGCACGGTCACTCTCAACGCGCCGCCTGAGCGGATCGTCTCGCTGTCGCCCGCGGTGACGGAGATGCTGTTTGCCGTTGGGGCCGGGGATCGCGTCGTGGGGCGGACATCGTACTGCGACTACCCGCCGGAGGCGCTCGAAGTGCCCGAGGTGGGGACGTTCACAACGCCGAGCACGGAGAGAGTGCTGGAGCTTCAGCCGGACCTGTGCATTGGCGTCCGGGGCGTGAGCAAGGATAGCATTCAGGCGCTGCGCAGCGTGGGGCTGAGGGTCATTGCCTACGATCCGTCCGGCGTAGAGAAGGCCCTGGGGATCATGGAGCGACTCGGCCACTTGATGCAGGATAAGCCAAGCGCCGTGCCAGTCGTCGATGATCTGCGGGCCCGCGTTGAGGCCGTTCGTGTCGCCGGCCTCGAGCTGCCCCGCAAGCCGCGCATCCTTGTGGGCGTTCAGTTTGAGCCGCTCTACGCAGCGGGACCCGGGACGCACATCCACGACATGATCGAGATTGCCGGCGGCGAGAATACGGGCGCCGACTCCGAGATGCTCTGGCCGCAGTACTCGCTCGAGCGCATGGTTGAGAATGATCCCGAGGTCATCGTCGGCACGCCGAGCATGGGAGACTACTCCGAGGAAGGCTTCCTCGAGTTCCTCAGCGGCCTGGACGGGTGGGACGCCACCACCGCTGTCCGGGAGGGCAATGCCATCATGGTCGCGGACGATATTCTCACGCTTCCCGGGCCGCGGATGGTGGATGGCCTTGAGGAGCTGGCGGCGATCATCAATGACGTCGCGCGGGAAGTGACGGCCCAGTAGATGACGACGGCGGAGTCGGTCATCCACGCAGCATCCCTCATCTGCGGCTACGACGGTCGCGAGGTGCTGCATGGCGTCGACTTCAATGTCGCTCGGGGCGAGTTCGTCGGTGTTCTCGGACCGAACGGCTCCGGGAAAAGCACGCTCCTGCGCGCCGTCACCGGGGTTCTTCGGCTCGCATCCGGATCGGCTGACCTCTTCGGCACTCCGCTGCGCGAGGCGGACCGGCGCGACCTCGCCCGGCGCGTGGGCGTCGTGCCGCAGGCCTCGGTAATCCCCTTTGAGTTCACAGTTCGCGAGATCGTAGCCATGGGCCGCGCTCCCCACATCGCTCGTCTCCATGGCGAATCAGACGTCGACCGCGCCGCCATCGAAGCGGCCCTATCCCGCACGGACACTGCTGGACTCTCCGATCGGCTGATGTCTGAACTCTCCGGGGGAGAAGCGCAGCGGGTCACGATCGCTCGCGCGCTGGCTCAGGAACCCGAGCTTCTGCTGTTGGACGAACCCACCGCCTTCCTCGATCTCAACCACCAGATCGAGGTCTTTGAGCTGCTCCGGCGTCTGAACCGCGACGATGAACTCACGGTCACGTGCGTATCTCACGATCTCAACCTCGCGGCGCTCTACTGCGACCGGATCGTCCTCCTTCGCGACGGAAGGGTGGTTGCCGAGGGCCCCCCCACGCAGGTCATCACCGCCGAGCGCATCGCGGACGTATACGGTGCGACGGTCCTGGTTGATGACGCCACGCCGCACGGCCGTCCGCGCGTAACGTTGCTGCGGTCACGGTCTGGGGATGGTGCTGAATGAGGACGCGCACCTCCGTCTTCGCGCTCTGTCTCGCGGCCGGCTTGTTGGCGACGACGCTCGTGTCGCTATGCACGGGCGCCTCGAGCCTAACGCCTCGCGACGCGGTATCCGCCCTGGTCGCTGGCCCGCCGTCTGACACTGCTGAGCCCGCTGATGCGCGCAACCGCAGTATTGTCTGGCAGATCCGTCTCCCTCGCCTGTTCCTGGCCTTCCTCGTCGGCGCCGGGCTTGCCGCGTCAGGTGTGGTAATGCAGGCGTTCTTCCAAAACCCAATGGCCGCGCCATACGTCGTCGGCGTCTCCGCCGGCGCCGCGCTTGGCGCAACGATCGGGTTCGTAATCTGGTCGGGCACGAGCCTGCTGGGGCTGAGCGGGCGGACGCTGTTTGCCTTCATCGGCGCCATCGGCGTGACGACCCTCGTCTACATGCTGTCTCGGCGCGGCGGGCGCGTTCTCACGGCGACGCTGCTACTCACGGGGATGGCAGTCAGCGCGCTGGCTTCGGCCCTTTGCTCGCTGCTGCTGATGGTCGCCCGGACGCAGGACGTCAGCCTCGTCGTCTTCTGGCTCATGGGAAGCGTTGCCGGCCGGGGTTGGCTGGCGGTGTGGGTACTCGTCGGGCCGGTCTTGCTCGGGTTGATCGCGGTCTACATCTTCAGCCGCGAGCTTAACGTGCTGCTCATGGGCGAGGAGACGGCTCACCATCTCGGCGTGAACGTCGAGCGCACGAAGCTGGTTCTGCTCTTTCTCTCGTCGATCCTCGCCGCGGCGTGTGTCTCGATGACGGGGATGATCGGGTTCGTCGGACTGATGGTCCCACACCTCATCCGGTCGATTACCGGTCCCGACCACCGCGTCCTGTTGCCCGCCGCCGCCGTTGGTGGAGCGCTGCTGCTGGCTCTTGCCGATGTCGTCGCTCGCACGGTCGTCGCCCCCGTCGAGATCCCGATCGGGATCGTCACGTCGATCCTCGGTTGCCCGTTCTTCCTCTACCTGTTGCATCGGTCGCGGGCGGCCCGGCTGTAGAGCGACTACCTCTCCCTGACCGCCGTCACGCTGCCGTCCATTCCCGCCACGTAGACCGTTCCGTTGCTCGCACACGGGTCGGCCATCGCGAAGAAGCCGGGGAGAACGCGGATGCTCCATTTCACTGTGCCCGAGTCCGCGTCGATCGCCGAGAGCGTTCCGAGCGTGGAGACCGAGTAGAGCGTTCCGTCCTTTTCGATAGGCGCCGCGGCCACGGATCCAGTCGGCACGTCGGCCGTCCACTGCTCGTTCCAGTCGGCGTCCAGCTTCACCATGCCGGATCTCGTCGTGCGGATGTAGACTGACTTGCCATCCTCGCTGATGCCTGTCCCGGAGACGCCCTCGCGCGAATCGACCAACTCGCCTGTCGCCAGGTCCATGACGGACATGTGGTACTTCCGATCCGCCGCGAAGACTCGGCCCCCGCTAACCACCGGTCCGCAGTCGGCCGGCGAGTAGTACCGCTTTGCGCCACCCTCGAGAGTTCCTGATGCGGCCGATCGCCAGAGCAGCTCGCCCGTGGTTGGGCTGAGGGCGTAGACGTACATGTCCCACGCCCCGAAGCAGACGACGTCACCCGCGACGAACAGCGTGTCCTCAATCGCGTATTCGGGCGCGTCCGACCGCCACAGCTCCTCGAAGGAACCTCGATCCACCGCGATCACGTCTCCCGCCGCCGTCGCCACCACGATCGCCTCGCCGGCCGTGGCGGGTGATGACAGGATGGCGGAGCCGGCGTCGAACTCGCGCGTCACCTCACCGTCCTGCGTGAACTCGTACAGCCTTCCATCGCCCGATCCGACGTACCCACGCCCGTCCAATACCAGGGCTTGGCCCAGCACGTCGCCGCCTGTCTCGACCGTCCACGCGACCTGCCCCGTGTCTGCGTTGAGGGCGTGCAGACGCCCGTCATTCGCCCCTACGAGCACCAGCTCGCCCCACGCGGTCGGGGTGCTCTTGCTGCTCCCGCCGAGCAACGTCCGCCACGCGACCTGCACGTCTGCGTGGCTGTCGATGACGAAGTCGCCCGACTTCCATGCCGTGCCGTCCGGGCCGCGGAGGCCGATCCGGTACCAGTGGGCACCGGTCAGACCGCCGGGCAGTTCGACCTCACCGGCGAAGCGGCCATCCTTCAGTTTCAGCGGGAGAATCGTGCCGTTGTCCAGCATCACCTGCGCGGCCGTGAAGTCGCCCTCCACCGTGCCCTCGAACCGAACGGGACCCGTCACGACTGACCCCTGCTTCGGTTTCTCAATCGTGATCCGCGGGTAGGTGGATTGCGGCGCGATGTCCTTCTCGAACACGGCAATCTCGGCCGTCTTCTGGCCCGACTTCCGGTAGCCGATGCGCAGCTTGCCGTCGCGGACGTCGCAGATGGAGAACCCCGCGTTGCCGCCGAATGTCGATCCGCCCATCACGAAGTCGAAGCCCTCTTCCTGCTGGTGGCTGTAGTTGTGGCCATGGCCCATGAGGATGACCACCACGTTGTGTGGCCGGAGGATGTCGTACAGCCGGTACCGGTCGTACTTGCTCGCGAACTCCGTCGTCGGCGGGTGGTGATAGAACATGATCACCGGTGTCTCGGCGTCGATCTTCGCGAGGTCGCTCGTCAGCCAGAGCAGCTCCTCACGCCCGAAGCACGGACGGGGATCCTGCGGCGATGCCGAGTCCAGCCCCACAAAGTGCACGCCGCCATGGTCGAACGAGTAGTATGGCGCGCCGTGGCGCGCGGCGATCCGGGGACGCAGCGTATCCCACGTGTTGTCATGGTTGCCCGCTACCGTGTAGTGGGGGAGACCTGTGCCGTCCAGAATGCCGATGTAGTCATCCCACCACCCGCTCCCGCCGCCGAACTCAGTCGCGTCGCCGGTTGCAATGATGAACGAGGGCTGTGGCGCCGTGATACCATACGGCGTCAACTCCACCTCGCCGAGATCCGTCATCTCGCGCATGACATCCTCGGTGTTGGAGTAGGGGACGTGCTGGTCGCTCGTGTGGATGAAGGAGAAGCTCTCAACAGCAGAGCAAGGAGCTGACGCCATGAGCAGGAGCTGCAATATCATTCCCTGACCTCTTACGCGAAACTCGCGATGGGTGATTCGCCAATGTCTGACGCGCCGACGACCCCACACGTTCCCCTGATGACCATCAGCGCCCTGCACTATGAGTGGGAGACGCCCGAGGAGGCGTTCGATCGGTGTCTCAACGAGTTGGGACTGGGCGGGATTGAGTTCTCAGTCGTCGAGGGCGGCGCGCGGCCGCACCTACTGGAGTCCGAATACGATGCCGTCCGCGATCTCGGTGCTGCTTGGCCGCTGGAGTTGAGCGGGCACGTTTGGGGGAATCTGCCTCAGATGGACGCCGAGGGCGCGCTCGAGCAACTCCGTCGGTGGCTGGAGATCGCTCGGCACCTGAGGTTCGTGGCGCTCGTGGTCCATGGTGGGACGCATGACGACCAGTGGGCGGGCATCGAGATGATGACCGATGTCTTCGGCGAGGTCGCGCCCGAGTATGCGGCGGGCGGGGTGACGCTGTGCCTGGAGAACCACTACGCCTGGGATTACCACGATGGGCACGAGTTGTTCAGCAGCGTTGAGGAGTTTCGGCACATCTTCGACCGCGTGCCGGGCCCAGGATTGGGGTTCTGCCTGGACTACGGGCACTCGCACATGACGGGCAACACCGAGGAGCTGCTGCGCGAAGTCGGCGGTAGGATGGTCTACACGCACCTCGCGGACAACTTCGGCGAACACGACGACCACGTCGCCTTCGGCGAGGGCACCGTCCCGTGGCGCGAGGTGCTGACGCTCACCCGAGACGTCGGCTACCGCGGCCCGTTCACGGTCGAGTTTCCCGTGCGCGAAGACCGAGGGCCGATGGATGAGTGTATTGGACTGATCGGCAATGTCTATGGCTAGGGCAGCGTCACGTTTCCTAGCACCTGCACGTCGCCAGATGATTCGTTGGTGATCTTCGGCCCGCCTCGGAACGTATTGCCCATGATGACGGCGCTCGCCACGTCTTCGCCGAGGTGGATCTGGGGCTTGTCCTGGTTGAATATGGAGCCCTGAAGCACGAGGCTTCCGCTCAGCACATCGACGGCGGTGACGTCTGGGTCGCGGCCCCAGTGATGGAAGTTGCACTGGCTCATGCTGACCATGCCGGTGCCCTCCGCCTCGATGATCTTGTTGTGCGGGCCCCAGAACGAGCAGTTGCTCATCTGCAGCGTCCCCGTGTTTGTGTCCATCACCTTGATGACCGTCTCGCAGGCAGGCGAGCCGACGAACTCGCCGTTGGTGATGAGTAGCCCCGGCCCCTGGGTGTCTTCGATGAGGATCGGCGTCACGCACCAGTCCGCCGCGATGCCGAGGAAGTTACCGTTGGTGGGTCCGCGGTCGCTCTTGTAGAAGCGGTAACCGACCTTCGCGCCCCAGACGAAGGTGTTGACGATGTACTCCCAATCGCTCCGGCCGATCTGAAAGGCGACGAGGTTCTCTTGCATGTACGCAACGAGCTTGGCGACGTTCTCGCCGGTGGGGGAGGTCGGCGTGTTGGAGCGGGTCCATGAGTTCGGGTTGAAGTGGACATTCTCGACGCGGCCGATGTCGGTGCACTTGTCGAGCGAGATACCGATCTTCAGCGGGATGCCGTAGACGTTGCGGATGTAGTGCATCTCGTGCGCGTAGGTGCCGAAGTCGATGCCATAATACGGGTTGAGCAAGGTGCAGTCGACGACGTTGAGGTGCGTGCCGCGGCCCTGGATGCACCATGGATACGGTTGGATGTCGTCGACTGTCTGCTCGGGATAGTAGACGGTGACGCCGCGCACGGTGCTGTTTGATTCCAGCATGATGAACGGCGGCCCCTCGGTCGACCCGCGCCCGGCGTACGCGTGCAAGGTCGTGCCCACGTGTGTCGCTGAGTAGTGCGGCGCCTTCCACACGCCCTGCAGCGTCACGCCCTCGGGAATCGTCAGGCTGCCCTCGATTCGGTACTGCCCAGCCGGTAGATGCACCACGCCTCCGCCGCTCGACCCACACGCGTTCAGAGCTTCCTGAATCCCGGCTGTTACGTCAACATTCGGATCCGGCGTGACACCGTAATCCATGACGTTCACCTCCGAGGCTTGGCAGGGGATGGAAGAGCACAGCATGGTGGTCAACCCGAGCACGATGGCTGTTTGCATGGTGACAGAACTCCATTGCACGTCCGTGATACCAAGCTAGTCCGCACCCACGACCCTTAGCACTCCGTCATAGCCAACGACGATGACCTCGACGAGGCCGTCGGCGTTGACGTCACCGATGACGGGACGGCCGGGCGTGGGGAGCTTGATCGACCAGATGTCAGCGCCGTCTCGCCCGCTCACGGCGCGGAGAGTGCCGTCGCGTTCGGCGAATACGATCTCGATGATCCCGTCGCTGTTGATGTCCGCGCCGGCAACGTCGAGCGTAACGTTGGCATCGATGCGCCACTTGTGCGATCCGTCGGCCGCGTTGAGGCACAGCATCGATCCGTTGAGGACGGGCACGGCTATCTCGACGGCGCCATCGCCGTCGAAGTCGCCAACCGGTCCGAACCCATCGGATCCCTCACTGTTGTCATGGAACTCGACCCACAGCGGCTTGCCATCGTCCGCAACGGCAGCGTACCCTCCGCGAGCGTAAGATGGTGAGTCGAGATACACGTCGAGCGTGCCGTCGCCGTTCAGGTCGGCGATGGAGGGCGATGAGTATGCAATCCACTGGCCGAACGCCTCCGGTGAGTTCATCGAGACGGGCGGATGGATTGGCTCGCCGAAGTCGCCTGAGACCGCGGCGTAGATCGTCCAGAAGGCGATGACAAGGTCATCGATGGCGTCATCGTTGAGGTCGGCAATGCCCGGCAGTCCGGCGCCGAAGGGCATGGCTGCGGCATCGCTCTCGATGCCCTCTCGATGCCAGATGACTTCCCCCGTGTCGCCACGGAGCGCCCAGCCCTCGCTGCTGGCTTTCGCTCGTCGGTGGATATCGACATAGACGTCCAGTCCGCTGTCACGGCCGGCGAATCGACCGAAGGTCCACATGTTTACGCCCGCCTGCAGTCCACCCCACGGGCACCCGTCGAATGCCCTGCGCCAGATCTCGCGCCCCGAATGGTTGACACAGACCAGCGCCGATTCGCCGGCGGGATCCTCAGCCGCGAAGAGCACCTCCGGCGGACCATCGCCATCGAGATCAGCCGCCTGCGGGCAGAGCGCGCCGTTCCACGCGTATCCCGGCTGGTGGTTCATCGCCACGCCCGGTACCGACCAAGGCACGGTTGGAGGCGCGTCTACCTCGGCCCCGGGTTGGAGGGCGACGATCTCCTGCGATGCGGTCTGGACCACAATTTCATTGGCGCCGTCGCCATCCAGATCGACGATAATTGGCGTGGTCTGAAAGCCGCCGGGGCGACCGAGTGGCTCTTCCGCAACCGCTCTGCCGGCCGCGTCGACGGTCACGACGCTAGCTGTGGTGAGGTCTCTGATGCGGACGTGATGGGCGCCATCGGCTCCGGGCCCCGCGTGCACGACGTCAAGTCGGTGCCCGGGGCGCCTGAAGCGGAACCTGGGCTGAAGCGTGCCTTGGCGCCCCAGCGAGCATCCGTAGACCGCATCCTCGAACGGCTTGTCGGCGGCCTGGCGAGTGTAGAAGATCTCGGGGCGGCCATTGCCATCGATGTCGGCGAGCAAGATGTCGAGCTGGCCCTCGTCGGCGATTGTGTGAGCGGCGGCTGGCAGCGCGGCATTCATGACCAACGGGCGGACGCTTCGGATCACCGCGATATCGACCAGCGCGTCGCCCTTGAGTCGGCCGATGTGGAGATCACAGTAGGTGGGGGGACGTTTGCGGTCTGTTGGGGTGTAGATGATCTCGGCGAGGCCATCGCCGTCTAGGTCTGCGATTGACCAGAGCCAGATCCCCAAGATGTCTGCCAATACCTCGCCCGTCTCTCCCGCCCTCACCCTGAGACGCCACTGATCTTCCTTGGCCGCCTCTACCAGCATGTAGGCCATCTCGTCCGCGCCATCGGCGTTGAGGTCGGTGACGGGATTCGGACCGACGCGGATGTAGCTCTGTCGGCCCTTCGGCCGGGGCGAGTTTGGTTCGAAGTACTTGTGTCCCCATGCGTGGATCCAGTCGCCATCGACGTAGCGGATGCAGTCGACATGCAGCACGAAGTCACAGACGATATAGATGTCCTTCTGTGGGGCATCGGGCCGGGGCCGGGTCAGAAGAATGCCGTAGTTGCGGCCGACCTCCCAGGGCACTTCGGCCTTCAGCTCGCCCGTCTGACCGCTAAAGATCTGCACGCGGTAGTGGGGCGCTGAGACGATGTCAAGGAGTCCGTCCGCATCGACATCGTCTATGACGAGTGTGGGCGCGTGCTGGCCGTCGAGAGGGCCTGTGGTCCAGGCCAATTCGCCGCTGTCAGCGCCACGATGGAAGCTGAAGCAGTAGCCCTGGCCTTCGCCGGTGTCCATTCGGCTGGAGAAGACAACGATCTGCTGGCCGCGTTGGTCGGGGAGGACGCTGCGGACGCGGACGATGTTGCCGAGCGGTCTCCCATCGACCGTGAACGACCAAAGCTCATCCCCCGCCTCGTCGGTGACGGTGATGGTGCGGTCGGCGAGCGAGAAGAGCTCGAGCGCGCCGTCTCCGTCGAGGTCGGCGGTGTTGGCAGGCCGGGAGAGATGGTTGGTAGCCAGCGGCGTTCGCGGCGTACCGAGGTAGTGCTCCCACAGCACGCGGGGATCTTGGATATCGCCCTTCGCGAGCGAGACGCCGGACTGCCGGGCGTCGTGGCGGTAGACCGGCCACTCCGAATCCGCAGCCGTCGCCACACGTGCTGCCGCCGACAGCGTAACGCAAGCCATAGTGCAATACGCGATCAGAGAAGTGCGGCGCATCAGCGGGCCTCGCTCAATAGGTGAGTTCCACCATCGTGACGCTCATGGGCGGGAGTTCGATGCCCTTCTCGAACTTGGCGGGCGTAAGCTTGATCTCCTGCAGGCCAACGTAGTCCGGTTGTTCGGCGGTGTTGTGGGCCGCCGGGTGGTCGCTCGTGAGGCAGCGGGCGGTGACCGACTTCGCGCGTGGCAGGCCACCCCAGTCGAGCTTCACCTTCATCGGCTCGATGAGGCTGCGGTTGGTAAGCGCGAGGGCGACGGCCGTGGCGTCGTCGCCGATCGAGGCGGAAGCCCCCAGGAGCGCGAGTTCCATCTCCCTGCCGTCGCCGCGAGTTGTGTCGATCGAGGGCCCGTCCACCAGCGCCACCACCGCCGTCTTGCCCATGTGCGCCTGGTAGAGATCGAAGAGGTGATAGGTTGGCGTCTTCCAGAAGCTCTCGCCACTCGTGTGGATGAGGCATTGGAGGACGTTGATGGTCTGCGCGAGATTCGCCATCGTCACGCGCGCGCACCAGTGGTTCAGGATGTCAAGGACGCTCGCCGCTACCAGCGCATCGCGGTGGGTGTTAACCTGCTCCAGGCCCCAGCCCGCCTCCCGATGCCACACGCCCCACTCATCCAACGCGATGCCGATGAACTTGCTCCCCCGCACGATGTCGTCGAGCGCGCCGACGGTGGCGCGGATGTCGTCGTCAACCGCGGTCGCCTCGGCGTAGAGTCCGTAGTAGTCGTCCTCATCGAAATCGGTTTGGTGGCCGCGATGGTAGTAGCGGTGGATCGACAGATGGTCGATCATGTCCCAGCACCCCATCGAGGTTAGGAAGCGCCGGTTCCAGTCCGGCGTCGTGTGGCCGGCGGCGACGAGGTTGAGCGGCGTCTTCGACCGGCCTCGCAGATAGCAAGCGAATCGCCGGTACTCCATCGCGTAATGCTCGGGCGTGAAGCGTCCGCCGCAGCCCCAGTTCTCGTTGCCGACTGCCCACCAACTCACGGCGTGAGGCTCGGCGCTGCCGTTGGCCTCGCGGAGCTTCGACAGCTGCGTGTCGCCGATCCAGTTGCAGTACTCGACCCAGAGCTTCTGCTCCGCGACCGTGCCCGAGCCGACGTTCATGCAGATGTACGGCGCCGTGTCGACCATCCGGCAGAAGCGCATGAACTCATCGGTGCCAAACTGGTTGCTCTCCTCATCGTCCCACCAGATGTTGACGCGCCTCGGGCGTTCCTCGCGCGGGCCGACGCCGTCCTCCCAGTGGTAGTCATCCGCGAAGCACCCGCCCGGCCAGCGGACGTTAGGCGCCTTGACGGCCTTCAGCGCGGCGACGGTGTCCGTGCGGATACCGCCGTCATTGGGGATCTCAGAGCCTTCGCCGACCCAGATGCCATCGTAGATGCAGTGGCCCAAGTGTTCGGTGAAATGGCCGTAGAGGTGCGGGCTGATGGTTCCGATCTTCTGGTCCGGTCGGATCGCTACGGTCGCCTTGAGAGCCATGTCCTGCCTCCGAGAATCCGTCGCAGTGCGGGTGGGAACGGCTGTTTCGGCGCGGGACGTGAATCGACCTGTTGACGCGCATTACTGAACGCATGGCTGCCGGGCGGCGTATTGAGTGGAGAAGCCCAAGGAGCATCAACCCGTGAACAACACCTCGCACCTCCTGGCCGGGGCCGTCATCTGCCGCGGCACGTCTCGCCGTCCCCTCGGGCTCGTCCTTGCGTTATTGAGCCACTTCCTGCTGGATGCCGTGCCACACTTTGAGCACCTGTCGATGATGGTTGGCCTGTTTGGTCCCGGCTTCCCGGAATGGTGGCGGGGGCTCTATGTCTGGTTCGCGGTGATTACCACGATCGGCGCGGTGGGCGTCTACTGGCGATTCGGGTGGGGGAAGAAGGGCAATCCAGGGCGGGCCATCTACATCATCGTGGGCGGGGCGTTGGGCATTCTCCCCGACATCCTCGCCACGCAGCTTAGCCGGGATGGCTTCTTCTACTGGGTGAATCTCAAGGCGCATTGGTGGGACGGGTACGTGTACGGCAATCTCGCCCGGCCCACGACGGGTCTGGTGATGATGGCCGTCGAATGGTCGCTCATCGCAGTGCTCGCATGGACGCTGTTTCGGAAGGCGCGTTCCACGGACGATGGGCCGCCGTCCTGATCAGGCACTGCCACAGGCCTCGATGACGGCCTCGCTCGTCGCGGTGTGGCCGATGATCATCTCATGCTCGAGGATGGAGGCCTTCGTGAAGGTCATTCCGTCCCAGCTGCCCGGACCCTCGATGGCGGTCGTGCAGTCGCGCAGCAGGATGCAATTGTAGCCACGCTCGTTCATCGCGCGCGTGCCGTAGTCGCGCCCGGGGACGCACATGTTAGCGGCGAACCCCGCGTAGAGTAGGTGAGTGATTCTCTTGTGGGTCAGCAACCGGTGAAGGTGATCGCCGGTTGTGATCACGGAGTCGCCCGGCTGCGGCGCGATGGTGTCGACGATCAGACGCGCCGCTCCTCCTGTCCGCACCCATTCATCGCGCTCGTCTTCGGCCGGCTTGGCGAAACACTCGAACTCCCCCGTGCGGTTGCGGAACTCCGCCGGAGGCCACTCGGGCGCGGTCGCGGCCTTGGGGTCCAGCTCCTGATCCGAGGCGTAGGCCACCCATTGACGGTACTTCTTCGCCATCGGCGGCGAGGGGGCGTGAATCACAGCGACGCCCGCCTCGCGACAGGCGTTGATGGTCGGCAGGATTCGCTCATCGATGATCTGGTTAGTCCGCTCCAGATGGCTGTCGATGTAGTGCCCGTCCCAGCAGTCCACGAGCACGAGCGCGCAGCTCTCGACGGGGATCGTGAAGGTCTGCTCGACCAGCGTGAAGTGCTCCTCACGGTGCGGCACGTCCTCGTCCCAGTACAGTCTGCAGTATCGGACCAGCAAGGTGATGTCAGCCACGTGGCCCCACGCTCCCCTTGGTAGAGTGACGGTTGCTTCGCCGCCGCGCAAGGTCTCTCCTGGCCTCCGACGGAATGTCCGGCCAACTACTGTAGGAGGTCGGCAATGCCCAACTGGACGTCCAGCTTCGATCGTCTCCGCACCGCTCTGCTGTGCGGCGAGCCCGACATGGTGCCGCTGGCGGAGCTGAAGATCGACCCCATTGTGAAGTGCCAATTCATGGGGTGGGATGCCTGGCCGGACGACCCTCGGGAGGCCCTTATTGCCGAGGTCGAGTTCGCTCAGACCGCCGGGTACGATTACATCCGCGCTCCGGCGCATGTTGATTACCCCGTGACGGGCGAATCGAAATCACACGCGTACTCGGCCACCGGCGAGGGCGAGCAGAAGCGTCAGTGGCAGCGGCAGGCGGGCCGCCCCCTCATTGCCGACATGGCCGATTGCGAGGCCTTCCCGTGGCCGGATCCGGCGGATGCGGTGTTGGACGAGCTGGAGCTGGCGGCGGAACTCGTGCCGGAGGGGATGGGCGTCATCACGGGCGTGAAGGGTGGCGGGATCTTCGAGCGCGCGTGGTTCCTGATGGGCTTTGACGGCTTCATGATGGCGACGGTTGAGCAGCCTGATCTTGTGGCCGAGGTGATGCGCCGCGCGGGCGAGGTTTGGTATGAGACGGTGAAGCGCTGCCTTGAGATGCCTCGCGTGGATGGGGTCTGGTTCTGCGATGATCTGGCCTACACCGAGGGCTTCATGGTGAATCCAGAGATCTACCGCGAGCACCTCTTCCCGTGGGTTGAGCGCATCGCTCATGCCGGCAGGCGGCACGACCCGCCCGTTCCGCTAGTCTACCACTCCGACGGCAGGCTCTGGGAGATACTGGACGATCTGATCGCGTGTGGGGTTAACGCCTTGCATCCGATGGAGCCCAAGGCGTGGGACATCGTCGACGTGAAGAAGCGCGTCGCCGGCAAGCTCTGCCTAATCGGCAACATCGACCTGGGTTACACGCTCACTCGCGGCACGCCCGACGAGGTGGATGAGGAGGTCCGGCTTCGCATCGATAAGCTCGCGCCCGGCGGCGGCTACTGCGTCGGCTCGAGCAACACGGTCACCGAATACGTGCCCGTAGACAACTTCCGCGCGATGGTCGAGGCAACGCGGAGATACGGTGGAGGTGGACGAACATGAACACCGGGCTGGCGGCCATAGTAGGTCTCTCGGCAGTAGCGGCGTGCGCGCATGCCGACAGGAGCCGTGTTGTCGACCTCACATTCGCCGACCGCGACCAATGGCGAACCGAGGCCGACGAGCCGTGGTGGGCGCTCGTCGACATCCGGAACATGCTCAACCTGTTCCACCCTTTCACCGTTCCCGCCACCGGCAACGTCGCCGGCGCCTCGCGCGAGGTGACCATCCCCGAGGGCTGGCAGCCGCCCTTCGCCCTTCGCTTCTACTGCGCCGACGATTACTTCGCCGACCCCGAGAATCACAGACCCGGTGACGCGGGAACGGAGAGCTTCTTCGAGCATCGGTACAAACAGGTCCTGGTGGATGGCGAGGTCGTCTGGGAACGCGACGTTGTCGATGAGAATACGATAGGCTCCGAGACCCTCTTCACCGTCGACCTCACGCCTCACATGACACCGGGCAAGCCGTTCACGCTGGGCTTCCGCGTCGTCGACAAGGTCGCCACGACGGAGCGGAATGAACGCGACGTGTGGTTCAGGCCGGGGACATGGTACGCGCCGGGTGATGAGGACGCGGAGGAGCAAGAGCCGCGCTTCCACACGGCAGTGTGGTTTGCCGATGCCATCGTCGGCGAGACGAAGGACGTGGCGTCGGCCCTGGAGGGCGGCAGACCTCATGATAGCGCGGTCGTCGAGTTGCATCGCGGCCGCGAGATCCGGCCCAAACACGGGCCCGTGGCTTTGCCCGTTTCGCTGAGACTCGTGGCGCCCGCGGTGATTCCTGAGCCTGGCTTCCCAGTGTCGTGTGGCGTGCCGATGCCGCCGGGCGAGTTGCCCGATGCCTCATCGCTCCGTCTGCGCTACGGCGCTCGCGAAGACATCCCTATCCAGGCTCAGGCAATCGGCTGGTGGCCGGATGGCAGCGTTCGGTGGGTCCACATCCAGGCCGTCGTGCCCGCGGGTTCGGCCGGCGGGAGCAGATTCCGACTCTACGTAGGTGACCGCGACGCGCCCGGGCCGGCGACGCCGGTCAGAGCGCTGCGCCGAGATGGTCGGATCACGATCGACACGGGTGCAGCCCGCGTCCTGCTTGGGGGCGATCCGAGGCAGCTCATTGACTCGGTGGATGTGGGGGGCGAGGCGGTTCTGACCTCCGTAACGCCCAGGATGAGTGTCGCGATCGATGGCGTGAGGCAGGCGGTCGAGTTCGGCGCCGAGGCGACTGAGATCGCTGAGCGCGGGCCCGTCGTCGCGAGGGTCGTGGTGCGCGGAGCATTGGAGGCGGGCGACGAACGTGTTGGCTCCTTCGTCTTCACGGTCCGAGCATATGCCGGGCTGCCGACGCTGCAAGTCAGTCTCCGCACCACCAATGGACTGAAGCCGGAGCCGTATGAGGGCACGGTGGACGACGCGCCGCTCGACGTGACCGAACTGGCGCTGGTCGGCCGGATCCCCGGCAGCGCAAGCGAGGTGCGCTTTGGTACTGTTGACGGCGAGCCCGTGACGGTTGCCGGGCCGGCTGCCTCGCTCGTTCAGGACGCGGACGATCACTTCACGGTTGGAGAAGACGAGGGGCGACGCGCCCAGGGCTGGATGGCCACGGACGCCGTCTGGGCATCCGTCTGGGGTTTCTGGCAGCAGTTCCCCAAGTCGCTGAGCGTGTCCGATGACGAGTTGACGATTGGCTTGTTCACTCCAACGGAAGACACGCCTGTCTACCAGCCGCGTTTCGGGGAATCGAAGCGGCACGACGTGTGGCTGCACTTCGGCGCGGGCAGCGATGCTGAGGCCTTGGGTGAGCTGGTCGCCCACAGACCCCGACTGTTTGACCGGGAGTGGTTCTGCCTGAGCGGCGGGGTCGCCGTGCTGGATCCACGCTGGTTCGAGAACCACCCCGAACTGGCCGCCTACGCCGAAAAGGGGTGGGGCGACGCGTCGCAGGATCGCTTCCCCGGGCACTTTGGCATCCGCAACTTCGGCGACATGCCGTACATCCCGCCCCAGTGGCGCAACGGATACTGGGCGATGGTGCAGGGCCCGCTGCATTGGGGACTCGCATCCGGGAGCCAGGCATGGATTGAGCGCAGCTTCGAGACGGCGCGCCACCTCGTTGACGTCGACTCCGTGCGTATACCCGAGGGTCATGCTGACTGGGATGAATGGAACGGCCTGACGTGCGCGCTCGGGAGCGACCACTCGGTACACAACGGTCTGGCCAAGTGGCCGGCCTTCCAGGTGGGAGAGTCGCTCGTATTGCACTATTGGATGACGGGCGATCCTGACAGCCTCGACGCGGCGCGGGCGAATGCCGACTACATCATCCGTGCGGGCGCCGGGGTCGGCTCAACCGAGGCCCGCAGCCAGGCACGACCGATGCTCACGCTGCTGAGGGTATGGCAGGCAACGGGGGACGCCAAGTACCGCGACGCGGCGTCGCGTTACCTCGACCTCGACTACCAGACGAGGACCGTCATCGAGTGGCGGAGGGGCGCGTACATCCAGCCGACGTATCAGAATTGGCGGTGCGTGTCGGCAGGGCTGGATTCGATGTACGCGCAGAACATCTACGAGTATTACCGACTGACCGGAGATGTCGACGCGGCGCGGCTGATCGTGGCGATCGCGGACTCCGTCTATGCCGAGTCGATGCTGCCGCAGGAGGAGGGGTTGGGGAGTTTCATCTTCTACGTGCGCTACAGCCGGAACTCCTGGTACTACACGCAGATGGGGCTGCTGTTTCACATGGCCCATGACCTGACGGGCGATGAGCGATTCCTGCGCGCGGGGCGGGCGGCCTTCGCGCGGTACTTGCTCTGTCGCGATGGCGCCGGCAACCCGCTCTACCAGACGGTCGACAACTTCGGTTGGCTTGACCCGGAGTATGGTGGCTGGGAGACTCTGACCGCTGACATTCCGACCGAGCCGTTTGAGATCACGAGCCAGACACCCGACCCCGATCCGTCGATGTATGCGGATTGACTTGGTCAGTCAGCAAGCGCCACGCCAGCGGCTCTGAGTCTGTCCTGGAGTTCCAGCACGGGCACGTTCCTGGGCTGACGCCCCTGTTCCAGCGCCATCGCCGCAGCCAGGCCGGCCGCTTCGCCCATTACCCAGCAGATGTGAATCTCCCGCAGTGGCTCCAGCGCCTCGTGGTCGCAGGAGAGGCACCGGCCGGCGACCAGCAGGCTGTCCACCTCGCGTGGCAGGAGCGAGCGATAGGGGATGTCGTAGGCGATTCCTGATTTGCGGAAGTCGTTGCCTCGGCCAATCGAGTCCTCGGCGCGGAAGTCGAACTGCGACGTGTCTTCGCCCGTCATCACGTACTCGCCGATGAGGCGCCTCGTCCGCCGCACGCCGACCTGTGCAGCCGTGTCGACAAGCCACGCGCCCTCAAAGCCCGGCATGCGATCCCGCAGGACCTCGATGCTCTTGCGGATGGCCTCGCGGCCCTCGACCTCGACGTACGTGAGGTCCTCTGGATCGAGACCGTCGAGTTCCTTCAGCATGTTGTTGCCCCACAGGAAGCCATCCGGTGTCGGCATCGGCGTCAGGCCCATGTAGCTGTCCCATCCGCCCTCCACTCGCGCGGCCTCCATCGCCTCGGCCGTGCCTTTTGGGTCCGCCTCACGCGCCTTCTCCCATGCCTCGACGTCGACGTTCGCCAGCCGGAATGGCAGCCCAATATACTGGTTACTCGTCTCGAAGGCCGCCCCGGCGGAGGCGAACACGTCGCCGTCGCCGGTCGCGTCGATGAACAGCTTGCCTCTCACCGCGAGCCGCCCGGCCTTGCTCTCCACGATCACCCCACTCACAGCTCCGTCCTCTACGTGCGCGCCCGCCACCCAGACGTGGTGCAAGATCTTCACTCCGGCCTCTTTGCACATCCGGATCGAGACCCACTTCATCGCCTCAGGATCAAACAGCGAGCCGCCGTTCGCCCATCGGTACTCGCACTCATGCGTTTCGAGCATCCGCTCGCGCATCTCCCCGCCGATGCCACGAATTATCGGTCGATCCGTGTCCTCAAAGGTCGGAAGCGCGAGAACGAGGCCACCCGTCGCCAGCCCACCGAGGCACCCGTGGCGCTCGAGGAGGATGGTTTTCGCGCCGTTTCTCGCGGCCGCGAGTGCCGCGGCCGTGCCGGCCGGCCCGCCACCGCAGACCACGACATCGGCCTCCCAGCGGACGGGGATCTCTCGAGAGGGTTCCGTGATGAAACTGGACATGATTGGCCTCCAAAGCGCGGGGCGTTCGAGCCCCGGTGACGGACGGTCTGGAGCTTCGATCCGGCTCGCCACGAGTCCTTGTCGCAAAGAGGCCCGCCGCCCGATGCTGGCGAAGTTTCCGGCTCCCAGACTGACGACAGGAGACAACCATGACGCTTATCCTCGCGTGCGCGGCTGTTTGCAGCGCTGCAGCCGCCGACTACTCCATGGCCAAGCTCGATGACCGCGCGCCGGACGGTCACGTTGAGATCCGCGGCGTAGCGGCCGGCGCGTTCGACCCCGGCTTGTGGGAAGCTGGCGCGCTCAACTGGCACTTCGATTCGCGCGCGCCGCTCATAGAGCCGAAGCCCGGCAAGTTCCGCAATATCTATGCCCCCATCGTCGTCCGCGAGGACGACCGCTGGCGCATTTACTACGGCGCGTGGGATGGCGTCGAGACGGCCTACGACCGCATCTACACCGCGTGGACTGATGATTTCCTGACGATCCACGACCGGCACATGGTCATCGATCACGGCGACTTCCACCACGTCTGCAACTGCTGCGCCATTCGGCTGCCCAACGGGGAGTATCGCCTGGTCGCCACGGCGCTCCTGCCGGGCATACACAACCGTCCGGTCGGCTTCACCAGTCCCGACGGGCTCGCGTGGAATGGCTCCGCGCCGCATGTCGCCAAGATGGACGATCTCCTCAAGGTGGATGGCTATGAGGGTTTCGCCGAGTCGGACATCAACGGGATGAACGCGCTGCTATACGAAGACGGCGTCTACCGGCTCTACTTCGGCGACTTCCGCAACTTCACCAACGTGTTCCGCGCGAGCAGCACGGACTTCAAGAACTTCACCTTCGACGGACCCGTGTTAGACGGCACCCATGCGGTCAACGACGTGAAGCGGCTCGATGTGGACGGCGAGCCGTGGTACCTCATGGCGGCGCATCTCAACGGCGACACGCTGTGGTACTCGCTGTCTCGCGATGGCATGAGCTTTGATCCAGTCCACGTGCTCACCAACAACCAGTCCGAAGCAGATCGATACATGGTCGCTGTTGGGATCGTGACCGACGGCGAGCGCGTGCTGGGCATTTTCTACGGAGCGGGCGCCAGTAAGGGCCTCGCCGAGAATCGGATCTTCGCCAAGTGGCTGCAGAAGCGCGTCGTCTTCGAGACCGCCGCCGGCACGCTGTCCGAGGGAGCGCTGGGGCTAGGTCCGGACGCCTTGCTGCTGCCGGCGTCGGAGGAGGCTACCGGCCGGTTCCTTGTGTACGCCGAGGATGGCGTCACGCTTCTGCACGCCGGCGACGAGGTCACGGTGAGGCCGGGCGACGTGTGGCAGATAGGCCAGGACTGAGCGGCGCATGAAGCTCCCCTGCAAGCCTGCCGTCCTGGCGGCGGTCGCCACTGCCCTGTCGCTCCTTGGCGACCAGACCCTCTATGCCGTGCTGCCGACCTACTACGAGCAGCTTGCGCTCAAGCCGTGGCACGTTGGCGTGCTCCTCTCAGTCAACCGCTGGATCCGCCTCCTCACCAACCACCTCGCGGAGCGCCTTTGCCGACGGTTCAGCCCCGGCCTGTTGTTCTGCCTCTCGCTGACGCTGGGCGCCGGTCTGACGGTCATCTACGCGAAGGTCTCTCTCTTCGCCGCGCTCGTAATCGCGCGCGTGCTGTGGGGGCTGTGCTGGTCGTTCATCCGGCAGGTCGCCGTCATGACCGTCGTGGAGACGTGCGACGAGAGCGAGACGGGCCAGGCGATGGGTTTCTACAACGGGATCTCGCGCACGGGCTCGCTGGCCGGCAACCTCCTGGGGGGGGTGTTCCATGATCTCCTTGGTTTCACGGTTGGCCTGCTCGCCATGGCGGGGATCTCGTTGCTCGCCGTGCCTTTCGGAGGCCTGTCGCAGAAGGGCGTCAAACGGCTCGGCGATCGTGGCGGCCGCGGGGCCGAGGCCAACGGCTGGCGCCGGAACTGGCGGCTTGTCCTGTGCGGGCTGGCGGTGGGTTGGGTGGGGGGACTGGTGATGTCGACCACCGGGCTGATCCTGAAGGTCCGCTACGGCAAGGACGTGTCCGTCCTATGGTGGGTGCTCGGCGTCGCGTCGCTGAATGGCATACTGCTCTCGGGCCGGTGGACCGCCGATGCCGTCGGCGCGCCTGCGCTCGGCGCGCTGACCGACCGCTTCGGTCGCGGTCGCGCGCTGCCGATCTTCTTCGGGCTGGGCGCGGCGTCGCTCATCGTCGCCCAGTTCTCCTCTCAACTCGCGGTCCTTTGGGCCGGCGTGTGGCTCTACTTCATCTGTGCGACCGCCGTCTACGTCGCCGCCGCCGCCGAGGCGGGTCACCGGGGCTCGCGGGTGTTCGCCTCCTACATGACCGCCCTCGATCTCGGCGCTGCCCTGGGGCCCGTCGTTGGCTGGGGCATCCAGCAATACTTCGACCTCGCTCCGGTGGTCTTCTATATTGGCGGCGGCATCTACCTCGCGGCCTGCCTCGTCTCATGGGGCGCCGTGCCCGTCGGCGGGGCACGCCCGCGCGATTAAACCCCTTGCCGATATCTCTATATAGGGTACATTGAGGCAGTGTTTGCCGTGATTCTCCGTGCCATCCAGGAGGGTGCGTCATCGCGCCATTTACTGTCAGCCGGACACGCCTCGTCACGGTATTGGCGGTCATCGCCTTCGTTCTCTGCCTGGCGAGCCTCTGCGTCAACGTGCCCACGCGCGTGTTGCATGTCGAGAACGTCCCGTTTGATCATCTTCTGGATGTCATCCAGGAAGGCAACATCCCGACTTACTTCTCGACAGTCATCCTGGCTCTGGCGGCGCTGCTCTTGTGGGTTGTCGCGGCGGGCGTAGGATCGGATGACCCTCGCGGAGCGCGCCCCTGGAAGGCACTGTCCCTAATCTTCCTGTATCTCTCGGTCGACGAGGCCTCCCAACTCCACGAACTATCCCGGCGCATTCCGAAACACTGGTTGCCGGACTGGGGCATACTGCATTGGCCGTGGGTCATCATCGGTACCGTTGGCGTGATCGCGCTCATTTTGGGTTTCTGCCGTTTCCTGAAGCAGCTTCAGAAGGACACGCGGGTGGGGATCATAGTCGCCGGCGCGATCTTCATCGGCGGCGCGCTGGGTCTTGAGTTGGTCGGCGCATCGCTTATCAGCTCCGACGGCCCGCAGTTGGCGCTCGTCATCGAGGAGACCGTCGAGGAGTTCATGGAAATGACCGGCGTGATCCTGTTCATCAATGCTCTGCTGCTGCACATCACGCGCCATTTGCCGCCCATACAGCTCCGCGTTCTCCCCACGGACCCCGTAGGGGAAACCGAGGAGTGACCCTATGAGCGACTCGAACCGCGCTGACTGGCTGCGGGCGCACGGCTTCAAGGTGATCGTCGTAGTCGCCACGTTGGCCTACCTCGCCGGCGGCTTGGCCTACACCATGGTCGGCAGCGGCTCGACGCTCTTCGTCAACGATGGGTTCCAATACTACTGCTACCTGCCGTCCCTCGCGTTGGACCGCGATCTCGACTTCACCAATGAGTACGAGATCGGCCGAGCCGACAACTCCGGCGGCGCTGAATCCGAGTTCACCGCCATCGTGCCTGAAACCGGTCGTCCGGGCAACGCGTGGGCGGTCGGCCCGGCGATCCTCTGGGCGCCGTTTTTTCTGGTAGGCCTTCTGTCTGAGTGGCTGACTGGAGATGTCACCGGGTTCAGCATGTGGTGCCAGTGGCCGGCGTACATGGGGTCGCTGTTTTGGGGAGTGCTCGGCGCGTGGATCCTGTACCGGAAGGTGCTGGCCGATTACGGCCAGCTCACGCGGTTGCTGGTGGTCACGGTCGCGCTCGTGGCTACTAACATCAGCTACTACCTGTTCTTTGCCGGTCACATGTCCCATTCGCTCTCGTTCTTTGCCGTGACGCTGCACATCTACTGTCTGCGGGAGCTACTGACCAAGCCCGCCGACCTCCGTTGGTGGGCGTTCAGCGGGCTGTCCTTCGGTCTCGTTGGTCTCGTGCGTTGGCAGGACGTCGTTATCGGCGTGCTGACGCTAGCTGTGGCCGCTAAGCTCCTCGCAACCGCGAAGCCATGCCGCCGGGCGCTACTTGGCCTGGTCCTTGGGCTTGTCGGGACGCTCCCGGCCGTGGCCATCCAGGCGCTTGTCTTCAACTCCATCTACGGCAAGTCGTTCCTTATCCCCCAGGGCGATGGTTGGATGGTCTGGACGCGTCCTCATGTGCTTGAGGTCCTGTTCTCGTATCCCAAGGGCTTCTTCCTCAACAGCCCCGTGCTGGTGTTTGGCGTGGCAGGCCTCATCATGGCCGCCGCCAAGGACCGGGTTTGGTCGCTGGCGTCACTGCTCACGGTTGCGGTGGCGGTTTATGTTTGCGCGGCGTCGACCCAGTGGGGCTCGGGGGAGTCCTTCGGAATGCGCCGGCTCGTGGCAATGCTGCCGGTGTTGGCCGTGGGGATGTGTGAGGCCGTCCGCCGATTGCGGGAGGGAATCTGGCCGAAGGGGCTCTGGGCCATGGGCGCTTTGGGCGTCGCTTGGAACTGGGCACTTCTGGCGATCTATTTCGTCGAGCGCATTCGCCACCCCTAGCCCCCAAGTTCCGAGCGCTTCGCCACGTAGTCCCTCACCGTCTGCACGAAGGTCGCGTGGCTCCACGTCAGCGGGCTGACTGATAGCGGCTCGCCCGTGTGCGGGTGGACCTGCTCGGCCATCACCCCGCTCTCGAGTGCCTTTGCCGGGCACCACTCCAACAACTCCAGGGCCGGCTCCAGGTCACTCAGCGCCTTGGCCTTCGCAATGTGCCACTGCGCAAGCCACAGCGTGCAGATGAACCACGGATTGCCAGGCACGGCCTCGATGTCATCCGAGACCTGGTGGTAGTAATCGTTCTCATATCGGGCGATTCCGCCCACGTCAGTCTTCACCCAGAGCCGCTCTCTCACAGCTTCCATGGTCGCCACGATACGCGGCTCGTCCGGCTCGAACATGCCGAAATACCAGAGCCCAAACAGCGAGGCGTCGATCGTCTCGTCGCGCTGCCACGCGCCGGACTCGTCGCGGTTGATCATCCGCACGTACCGCCCCAGATCGTCCGCCCAGAGGTGCTGCTCAACGCCGCTCTTCACCTCGCTTGCAGCGGATCTATAGCCCTCGGCGGCGTCCGTCTCGCCGAACGCCTCGGCGAACTTCGCCGCCGCCTGCAGCCCGGCCCAAGTGGCTCCTACCGTCCAACCTGGCACCCCGCGCCGCTCCTCCCAAAGATCCCACGATTCTCGCGGGAGGCCCGTCTCGGGATCGCGGTAGTCGGCCATCCAGTCACCCGCGCGGATGATGACTCCCCGGTAGAGGGGCTTAATCAGCTCGATGATGCGGAAGCGCTCGAAGTGGCGCCAGAGCGCCCACAGCACGAGCGCTGTTTCGTCCTCCTGGATGGGCAATTGCTTCTCGCCCTGGTGCAGCCACCCATGCCATGACGATCCCAGCGATCCATCCGGGTTGTATTTGTGCAGCAGGTAGCCGCGATCGGTGATGGCTCGTTTGCAGAAACCGAAGAACCGTTGCGCCGCCGCCGAATATCCCGCATCGATCAGCGTCCGGACCATGAGCGCCCCGTCGCGCGGCCACATGTACCCATAGCTGTCGCTCGCGTACCGCGCCATCTCCCAGTCCGTGCTGGCGATGATCGCGCCCCCCTCGTCGATCTGGGTCCGCAGCACCAGCAGGCTCCGGCGATACAACTCGGCAATCGGCTCGGGCAGGCCGGGACAGTCCTCATCCTCCTTCGTCGCCCAGAGGCTCCAGTAGTCCCGCGTCCGCTTGATGAACTCCGCCGGGCCCTTCGCCCGCACGGCGCGATTCACCAGCCGCGCCTGATCGAAATCCTCGCCGACGCAGATCCAATACCAGCCTCTGGCCTCGCCATTCGGCGGAAGCTCAAGGTGCAGGCCGACAGCCGAATCCACGCTTCCTTGCGCGACTGCATTGCCCGAGAGCGCCCCATCCTCGGCATCCCGCCACGCGCCCTCCTTGCCGCGCGTCTCTTTCTCGCCGATGGCCCATTCATCCACGCCGATTGCCACGTCATCGCCACTCGCCTTCGCCGCGTTGACGAGAAACCAGCGCTTCCCCTTGTAATGGAAGACCGCGCGCCGCTCGGGCTCGTAGTATGCCGTGTCGCCAATGGGGTGTCCGCCGATGTGGAAATCCTGCCCGAAGAACAGCCTCACCTCACGCTTCGCATCGCGTTCATTGTGGACGGTGATCTCGCGGATGTAGAGCTGCTCGTGGAAGTCCACGACGTCATGGCAGACGAGTCGAAGGCCGAGGTCAGGGTGGCGCAGCGTCACGTGGGTCACCAGCGTTCCGGGCAGGTAAGTCAGGCTCGTCTCCCAACCGGGGTCGCTGGTCCATCGGAACGAGCCATCCGCCCAGACGCCGAACCTGAACGCATGCCCGCCCGCGTGGTTTTCCTGGCCGACGTGAGGCCAGTAGATGTCGCGGATTTGGTAGTCGCTGTCGAAGTTGACCTGCAGCGATCCATTGCCAATGGGGATGTCTCTGGGCATCGCCGTTCACCCCTCGCGGTCCATCGCTTTCCACTTCTAGCACTAACCCCCATGCAGGATGCCCGGCCTTCGTGAGGGAACGTGTCGCGCGACACGGTCAACGCCGGTTCTCTTGGAGCCAACCACATGTCCATCACCGCCCGCGCATCCGCCCACCGTGGCGACGTCAAGCTCGCGCCTGAGAGTACCGTTCCCGCCGTTCGCCTGGCTTGGGAGAAGGGCGCGCACCAGATCGAGTTCGACGTGCAGATGTCCTCCGACGGCCGCCTCGTCTGCATCCACGATGATTCGGTCGACCGGACGTCCAATGGCACCGGGAGAATCTCGGATCTTACCTTCGACGAGATCCGCAGCCTCGACGCCGGAGGGTGGAAGTCCGCGGAGCATGCGGGGGCCCAGATTCCGACGTTCCGCGAGCTGCTGGAAGCCGCGCCGCCCCCCGTGCTGCTGAACGTTCACCTGCGGGAGATCCCGGGCCTGATTCCGAAGCTGGTGGAAGAGATCGTGGCGATGGATCGGGTCGAGCAGTGCGTGCTGGCCGCCAGCGAGGCGCAGATGCGCGAATCCCGCAAGCTCTGCCCGGAGCTTCGCATCTGCAACATGGAGGGGCAGGGCCCGGCCGCCAGCGATTACATCAATCGGACCATCGCCCTCGGCGCTGAGTTCATCCAGGTCTGGGGCTGGCACGATACGATGCCCGATGCCTGTCGCCGGCTGCACGACGCGGGGGTGACGATCAACTACTTCGGCACCGAGGATCCGGTCGAGATGCGCCGCCTCGCGGAGGCCGGCGTCGATTACATCCTCTCCGACGACCTCGACACGCTGCTGGCGGTGCTGTCTGAGTACGGTGTCGAACCGCTGGAAACCGGTGGCTGAGGCGCCGCACCCATTTGACACCTCAGAGCGTATACGGTATGATTCGCCGCAGACAACCTGACATAAAGACTGTGACAGGGAGTAGTACGCAGGGGACGGATCACAGAGAAGTCGCGGATGCTGAGACGCGACCATCCTGAAGCTGCTGAAACTCGCCCTTGAGTTGCGTGCCGAAACGCGCATGTTGCGCCTATTAGGTCACGACGGAGCGCCTACCGTTACCCAGGCGATGGCCTCGGAGCTTCATGCTCCCGTGCCGGCAAAGTGGGTCGCCCCAAGCGGTCAAGAAGAGTGGTACCGCGGAAGTCACCTGACCTCCGTCTCTTCATGAGACGGGGGCTTTTCGTTTTCCGGTAACGCAGACCCAGACCACGGGGAGGTGTGATGATGGCAACAGTGACGCATGTTGCCCGCCCGCTCGGCACGAGAATCACCCTCGCCCTGCCGGTGTAGGGGCGCGATTCATCGCGCCCGAGCCGTCGCTCTTCCGCACGCAGCCGTACCAAGGAGCTTCCAGCCATGAAAGACCGAGTGCTGATATTTGACACCACCCTCCGCGACGGAGAGCAATCTCCCGGCGCTAGCATGGACCGCGACCAGAAGATGCTGCTGGCCAAGCAGTTGGCGCGGATGAAGGTTGACGTTATCGAAGCGGGATTCCCGTATTCGTCGCCCGGCGATTTTGACGCCGTCAAGGAGATCGCGGAGACGGTCGAGGGGCCGATCATCGCCGGTCTCTCCCGCGCCCGGGAAGAGGACATTGTCTCCGCGGGCAAGGCCGTTGCCCCCGCCGCGAAGCCGCGGATTCACACATTTGTCGGCACCAGCGACCTGCACGTGAAGTACCAGCTCCGGAAGACCCACGATGAGGTCCTGAAAATGGGCGTGGACGCCGTGGCGCTGGCGACGTCGCTGTGCGATGACGTCGAGTTCAGCCCGATGGATGCAACAAGGACCGACCTGGGGTTCCTGGTCGATGTTGTCTCGGCGACGGTCGAGGCAGGCGCGACGACCGTGAATATCCCCGATACCGTCGGGTACGCGACACCGTCTGAGATGTACGATCTCATCAAGCACCTGCTCAAGCACGTGCCGGGGATGGCCGACGTCATCATCGCCGTCCACTGCCACGATGACCTGGGCCTGTCGACGGCCAACTCCCTCGCGGCCGTCTCCGCGGGCGCGCGCCAGATCGAGTGCGCCATGAACGGTCTCGGCGAGCGGGCGGGCAACGCCAGCCTCGAAGAGTGCGTGATGGCGCTGAGGACGCGGCAGGACTTCTTCGACCTCGAGGTCCAGGCGGATACCACCGAGATCATGCGCACGAGTCGCATGGTCAGCAGCTTCAGCGGATTTGTCGTCGCGCCGAACAAGGCGATCGTCGGCGACAACGCGTTCAGCCATGAATCGGGCATCCATGCCGACGGGGTCCTCAAGGAGCGCTCGACATTTGAGATCATGGACCCGAAGGACGTGGGGATCACCGAGAGCACGATCACGCTTGGCCCGCGTTCGGGCCGGGCGGCTCTCAAGCAGCGCCTGGAGGACTTGGGCTACGTCATCGATGATCCGGAGCGCCTGAACTCGATCTACGAGCGCTTCCTTCAGTTGGCGGATCGCAAGAAACAGGTCCACGACGAGGACCTCGGCACGCTCATGCAGCTTAACGGCGCGGCGGGGGCTGGGACGTATCTCATTGAGAAGCTGGCCTACTGCGTCGACGGCAGCGACCCGACGGCCGAAGTGGTCCTGGACCGCGATGGCGAGCGGCTGGAGGGGACGGGCACGGGCAATGGCCCAGTAGAGGCCGTCTGTCGGGCCATCGACGCGGCGACGGGCCTGGAGGGGCACCTGCAGGACTTCAGCGTCCACGCCGTCACCCGCGGCAAGGACGCCATCGCCCAAGCGAGGATCCGCATCAGCATGGACGGCAAGGACGCGATCGGCCGAGGCGCGGATGTGGACACGATGATCGCCAGCGCGCGAGCCTATGTCAACGCCGTCAACAAGCTCCTCGTCGCGGAGCGCAGGGACGCCAACGCCAACTGACGCGCCAGATTCACGGGCCGGGTGGGAGGGTGCTGGAACATCCCCATCCGGCCTCTCCGGCGGCTCTGACTGCTGACAGACCCCCCAAAAGGAGTCACCACGCATGCCCACGCGCGATGGAGCCCACGATCTTCTGTGCGAGTTCACCGAGAGCGCGAATCTCCGCAAGCACGCTTACGCGGTTGAAGCGGCGATGCGGCTCTATGCCGCAAAACTGGGCGGCGATCCCGACGAGTGGGGCGTCGTCGGTCTGGTGCATGATTTCGACTATGAGAGATACCCCCAGGCGCCGGATCACCCCACGAAGGGCGCTGAGATCCTCCGCGAGAGGGGCTACCCCGAGGAGTGGATCCAGGCGATCCTGGGCCATGCCGACTACACCGGCGTCGCCCGCGAGTCGGACATGGCGAAGGCGCTCTTCGCGGTCGATGAACTCACCGGTCTGATCACCGCCGTTGCGCTGGTGAGGCCCTCAAAGAGCATCATGGACGTGAAGGTCAAGTCCGTCAGGAAGAAGATTAAGGACAAGGCCTTCGCCGCCGCCGTCAGCCGCGAGGACATCACCAACGGCGCCGAGGAGCTAGGCATCGAGCTGGCCGAGCATATCGCCAACGTCATCGAAGCGATGCAGTCGGTGGCTGCGGAGCTAGGCCTGGCGGGCGAGTAGGGCTGGTTGGCAGTTTTCGTGCGTGGATGCGCGAAAATCCGGACACTGGAGGGGTCGGATGCGGCGGTGGTTGCCAGCGGTTCTCATTGTCCTGTTACTTGTAGGCGTGGTCCTGTGGGGGGTGTTCCGCCGCGACCGCGTGGACGTCACCTACGTGCCATCCGTCCCCTTCGACGTCCCCGACCTCGAGATTCCCGAAGATAATGCGTGGGATCACTACTTGGCGGCGTTTCGCCTCCTTCCCGGGCACGCGGGTGCCTGGGGCAAGGTCCACACCGGCGTTGGCGACATGCCTGATCGGGCCGTCGTTGAGCAGTACCTCGACGAGCGGCGCCAGGCCCTGTCTGCCGTGCGTGAAGGGCTGGGAAAGCCGTGTGCCGTCATCTTGTCTGATGATCCCTACGCCATCGGCGAGGGGAATGGCGCCCGTGATGTTGCGCGCATGTTCCGGGCGGAGGGGTGGCTACATCGCGAGCGGGGAGACCATGCGGCGGCGATCCGGTCGTACCTCGATGGCTTGGTCTTCTCCGCCGACTACGCGCGAACCGGCCACCGTCTGTACTGGCTCGTGAGCGGGGCCTGCGAGGCGCTCGTGCTGGATCCCATCCCCCACTTGGTCGTCCGAGACGACATAGGTGAGAGTGACATCGCGGAGTTGCTCGACGGCCTCCTGGCGCTCAGAGAGTCTCGCGTACCCCCGGCCGAGACACTGGCACTTGAGTATCGACGGACCGTCCACGAGCACGACCGATTGCTCGCGGAGATGCGGGCGGACGATGGGGAAGCCAATGCGTGGCGGAGTGAATATGGTGTCCAAGACCTCAACGCCGAGTTCGCGCACATTCGTATGGAAACCGACCGCGTGATGTCCGAGGCTGTTGCCATGGCCCAGCGACCAATGTGGGAGTGGCCGGAGGGATCCATCCGCATTACAGGGGATACTCTTGGTGAGGTGTTGGTCCCGGATGTGGGCGCCACGTGGGCACTCGAACCACAGCACGCCGCTCGGTGGAACGCAACCATCATCGCCACTGCGCTGGCTCTATACAAGGCGCGTGCCGGGACGCTGCCGAAGTCTCTCGATGAGCTGTCCCCAAGCGTGCTCGATGAAGTCCCTCCCGACCCCTACACCGGCGAGCCGCTCAAGTATGAGCGTCTCGACGGAGGGTCGTACCGGCTCTACAGCGTCGGCGCCGACCGTGAAGACGACGGCGGTATTGGCGACAGCGAACCGGGCGAGCGTGACGGTGACGTGATCTTCTGGCCACCGGCTACTGATTCAGGAGAGCGCCCTTGACGCCGCGCTCACCTGGCAGTTCTCGTGCGTGAGTACGTGGGTGGAGGTCGGAGATGAGATACTGGTCAGTCTCTGTGGTGTTCCTCGTCTGCGCAAGCGCCTGCGCGCAGGTTGACGCGCCTGTCCACGACTACCCCGAGGACAATGCGTGGCACAACTACTACCGCGCCTTCGATCTGGTGCCCGATGACGACGAGATCGCCAATAGGATCGACAATGCGGACGGCGAGCCGTCGGTCGATGATGTCAGGCGGTACGTGGCGGGGTCGAAGCTCGCGCTCGACGAATTGCGCCGAGGGCTGGGGAAGCCGTGCGCGATCGTGTACGCGGAGCCGGATGACTTCCTGGCATTCATCCATGAGATGAGCGGAATCCCGCGCAACGCTAAGGTCCGCGAGATGGCCAGGCGTCTGCGCTGGGAAGCGTGGCTGCATCGCAAGCACGGCGACGGTCCGGCCGCACTGCGGAGTCACTTGGATGCCACCGCGTTCTCCCAGGATGTCGCGCGCAATGGCGGCGTGATGCCCATGCTGGTGAGCATCGCCTGTGAGGTCATCACGTTTGCCGACATGGGCGAGACGCTGCAACTCGTTGGGGATGACGCGCCGGCTCTCGTTGAGTTCATCGATGGGTTCGAGCGGCTGCGAGCGCGCCGCGTGACGTATGGCGAGATGCTCGCCTTCGAGCAGTGGGAGGACGTTGAGACCATTAAGCGGATCAAGGAGTTCGACGACCACGCCGGCCCCGAGTCAATTCGCGAAGCTTACGGCCACGGCCCATTGGGCGCGGCGATGATCCTCGCGCGGCGGGATCTGCGGGAGTTCTACGCTGCGGCCATTCCGATGGCCGATGGGCCCTCCTGGACGTGGGATATGTCGGAGCTACCGCAGCCAGAGGACGGGTCGCTAGCTGGTGAGATGGTCCCGGTGGGCGGGATGACCGACTATGTCATGCGGACGGCCATCGCGCACGTCGACGCGGCGCTGATCATGGCGGCGGCGCAACTGCACAAGGCCCGCACCGGCGCGTATCCGAAGTCCCTTGATGCGCTGTCTCCCGGTATCCTCGCCGAGTTGCCGCCCGATCCCTTCACAGGCCAGGCGTTTCGGTATGGCCGCTTGGAGGGCGACGCCTACACGCTCTACAGCGTCGGCCCCAACCGTGTGGACGATGGGGGCACATCGGAGGACAGGCAGGACCTGGTCTTCTCGCCTCAGAAGTAGGTCGCTCTGCGAAACTCTCCGGCGGCGGCCGCGTCATACAGTTGGTAGCCAACTCAGACCGCACAGGTGGTGCTCCTGATGTTCCGATCTCTGATAGCCGCGACGACGCTGCTAATGCTGTGCGTGTCTGCCCGCGCAGTCGAGGTCGAAGTCCCCGTCTATCCTGAACTTGATCCCGACGACAACGCCTTCACCTTCTACGAGCAGGCGACGCTGCTCATGCCCGACGAGCCCGCATGGGGCGATATGGCGGGCAACGAGGAGAACTACGACCTCGCTGACATGGAGATCGAAGTCCTCGACGCCGCCGATGTCTTGGAGACCTTCCGCGAGGGCATCGACAAGGAATGCGTCATGCCCGGCGGCGGGGACTTCTCCACCGAATTCCCTTACCTTGGCAAGTTCCGCAGTCTCGTGCGGCTCCTGACCGTCGAGGCGTGGGTGCGCCAGGAGAATGGCGAGACGGCCGAGGCACTGGACTCGTACATGGACGCGATGAAGCTGGGGCAAGACGTCGCTCGCAACGGTGTGCTGATCCACAAGCTGGTGGGCATCGCGTGCGAATCGGTGGCGATGGCGCGCGTCCGCACCTCGATGCCGATGGTGGCCTCGGACACGGAGGCGACCGACGCGTTCATCGAGCGGTTAGCGGCTCTCGAAGAGACGGAGGTATCGTTCAGCGAGACGCTGGCGGTGGAGTATGACTGGTCTCGGCGCACGCTCGAGAAACTGGCCGAAGACCCGGCCGAGGGCGACAAGTTGCTCGAGGGCACGGGCTTCCGCGCGAGTCCCTTCGTCATCACCCAGGCGCTTGAGGAGCTGCCGGTCTACTACGCGCAGATGATCGCGGTGGCGAAGATGGACTGGTGGCGATGGAACCACGAGGACGAGGTGCCTGAGGTCACGACCAGGAACTCGCTCATCGCCATGATCCTGCCGGCGGTCAGCAAGGCCATCGAGAAAGGCACGTACCACGCGGCGACGACGCGCGGCACACTCCTTGTGGTGGCGTTGGAGCGCTACTTTGCGGAGCACGGGGAGTACCCCAACGCTCTCGACGCGCTGGTGCCTGACATCCTGGCCGAACTTCCCGTGGATCCGTTCTCCGGGGAAGACTACCGGTACGAGTTCGTGGACTTGCTCGAGTACAAGCTCTACAGCGTCGGCGCGAACATGATCGACGACGGCGGCGGCGATCCGATGGACGCGGATCCGGACGCTCCCGATCTGATGTACTCAATGCTGCGGTAGAGCCCCGGCCCCGACCCGCATGAGGACTGCCGCCGCCCGATGGGGAAACCCCCTGGTGGCCGTTACCGCGCGCGAGAGGGAGCCAAGGCCATGGCAGATTCACCCGTTGACGGGCTGTTCAGCTCAGGCAAGCGCATCAGGCTTGGGATCTGGGGCTTGGGGCGCGGGGGATCGTTCTACAACACCTGCAAGTTTCTGAACCTGGATGTTGTGGCGGGCTGCGATTACAACGCCCACATGCGGGAACGGTTTTCGGAGAGCTTCCCGGACGCATTCGTCACCGACAGCGCCGACGACTTCCTGGCGCGCGACGACATCGACGCAGTGCTACTCGCCACTTACTGCACCGAGCACGCCGACGATGCCATCCGCTGCCTGAATGCTGGCAAGCACGTCATCTCCGAGGTGACGGCTTTCCACACGATGGCCGAGGGTGTTCGCCTCGTCGAAGCCGTCGAGCGCACGGGACTTGTCTACAACCTCGCGGAGAACTACCCGTTCAGCGCCGCCAATATGTGGTTGGCTCGCAAGTGGCAGGAAGGGCTGTTCGGCGAGCTGATGTACGCCGAATACGAGTACGTCCATGAGTGTCGGTCGCTCGCCTACACGTACATCGACGGCGAGCCGATTGCCCCCGGCAATCAAGCCCATTACTGGCGGAGCTGGATCGATATCCACTACTACAACACGCACTCGCTCGGGCCGATGATGCACATCACGGGGCTGCGGCCGACGCGGGTCGTGGCGCTGCCGGCTGACCAGAGCCTGCCGGGGTACCTGATGCCCGGGCGATCCGGCAAAGGCGGTATCACGCCCTCACTCATCAACATGTCGAACGGCTCAGTCGTGCGGAACCTCATGGGCGCGACGACGAGCGACTCGCATCAGCAGCGGATCTGGGGGACAAGGGCGGCAGCCGAGCAGACGGACGGCCAGCTTCGCGTCTGCTTGGGCGGGGCCGGCGGCGCGCCGAAGCATGTCATCGAGCCGCACTGGGATGAGCTGGGTGATTTCGCCGCCAAGACGGGCCATGGCGGCGGTGACTTCTGGGTGCTCTACTACTTCGTCCGCCAGATCCTCGACGGCGATCCGGCGCCGTTTGACGTGTATGGGGCGTCGGATGTCACGATCCCTGGTATCCTCGCCCGTCGGTCGGCGCGTGAGGATGGCAAGGCCTACGACGTTCCGGATTTCCGGGACCGGTCGCATCGCGACGCCTACCGCGACGACCACGACGCCCAGACTCGCTTCGACCACGTTGACGGGCTCTTCGGCGAGCACGGCAGCGATGCGCTTGCGCAGCAGTTCTCGCTCACCATGCGCGATCTGATCGGTCTCGCGATAACCTACCGTTCATACCGAGATTGCAGCCTCGTCGTCTCTGACCTTCAGAACCCTCAGGAGGCGGTCGATCTCGCCGATAGCCTGATCGAAGCGCTGCCCCGCCTTCAGGACACTCAGAGGACGGCCCGCCAGATCGTTGATGCCTACCCCTCGACCGAGGGCGCGCGGGTGCTGCAAGAGATGCTGCAGCAGAGCGACGAGGACGTCACGGGGCGCGCTGATTTCGGGGAAAAGCTCAAGACGGAGCGCGACGAACTCGCCGCCTCGTTGGGTGACGACTAGACGGCGGCGGTTCCGCTGGTCGCCTGCCTGGCGACCATCCCAATCGCCGACCTGGCCGTTCCTACACCAGGGCGATGAAGTCTACGTCCATCACGCTCGCCGCCTTCTCGACGCGGCCGAGGTGATGCCCTTCGGCGATGGCGAGGTGATGCGACCCGCCGACATGCAGATACTCGGTCAGGAAGCGCTTGAGAGGTACGCGCGGCCTGATCTTGAAGTGCGGTGAGGGGAACTCCGGCCGCGAGTAGTCCTCGACCTCGCCCTCGGCCGCGATCAGGCGGAAGCGCCCGTTGGGGCCGACCGTCAGATTCAGCAGCGTCGCCGGCCCAGGCCGGTTTGAGAATGAGAGCGATGCCGACGGTCCACCCGATCCGACCCAGCCGTCGCGCATCACCATCCGGATTGGCTGATCCTCGCGGGCCATTGCCGGGTTCGCCTCGGCGTAGTGCGAGTGGAAGACGGCTCCGCCCTCAAAGTCGACGGTGAACATCTCCGTGAAGCTCGCCTCGCCAAACAGCAGCCCCGCCATGTGAACGAGCGAGGCGCTTGTCACGTCGCCCTCCCCGCCGAATCCAACGCCCTCGGCCATCAGTTTCGCAAGGCCCATGAATGGCAGCGCGGCATCAGGAGTTTGCGCCGCGACCACCGGGTAGTGAATGGCCATCGCGCCCAGGCCGCGGCGTTTGACGATCTGCCGCACGGCCCACTCCGCGCGCGAGGATCCCTCGTGGATCCCGGGCGTCACTTCGTCGTCGATCTCGTAAAGCTCGCGATCCGCAGCCATCATCGCCGCGACCTCGTCTGCCGGCGCGTCCGCCTGCAAGGCCACCAGCTCGCCCGCATCGATCCGCTCGACCTCGGGTCCGATCGCGCTCAGGAGCATGGTCTCGTCGACGCCGAAGTCACCCATGCCCGGAAACGCGTGGCCGACGAGCCCGACGCGCAAGTCGCCCAAGCCCCGCGCCGCGTAGGCGCCGATGCACCAGTCGGTCAGCTCGCGCCGCGCCTCCTCGTCCTCGAAGTGTCCGGTCACCACGTGGAACGCCTGCCCGCTGCGATTCAGCACGTTCGCCAGGTCATGGAGCCCGTGGACGCCGTGGTTCCTCAGCATCTCCTCATGCCCGAAGTCGGGCCCGACGCCCGCGAGTTCCTGCGTGTTGTAGAGCACGATCGGCACGTTCAGGCGCTGCAACGCCGGTAGCGAGATCAGGCTGGGAGCGTACGACAGGCAGACCACGACCACGAGGTCCACGTCCTCTGCGATGAACTCGCGCGTGGCCTCCTCGACGCTGGCGCGCGTGTTGCGGATGCCCGAGTACGTCACGTCCGCGTGGGCGCCAAGCATCTCCACGATCCGACCCGCAAAGTGCTCGCGATCCGGCTTCAACTCTGGGTTGGCCTTGTCGTACAACTCAAGCATCAATGCCAGCAGACCCACTCGGGGACTTCGCTCGGTAGTCATGGACGCTCACCGCCCTTTCCATTTGCTAGAATCATCCGCCGCACCGCAGCTTCCTCCGCGTGGCAACGGCCCGTTTGGCCCGCCGCAGGCACTCCCTTCTCCATCCGCGTCTGCTTCCCTCGCCCAAGGTCGCCAAAGCCCGCCTAACGAATAGCTCAGGCCTTGAATGGCCCGAATGACGTTGTCAACCAAACCGATCCCCAGGCACCCGCGCGTTGTGGACGTGCGATCGCTCTCGGATGCTTGCTGATTCCAGGTGGCGTGTTCTTCGGCGCTTACGCTTACCTCATCGTACAGGCCATCCTCTGGGCCCAAACCAGCCTTCAACTCGGGTCGATCTTCACGCTCTGCGTTGTGATCGCCCTCAGCCGGGGCTTCAGCCTCTTCGCGAAGCGCATCCGTCTCGCCCGCCACGAGCTGCTGATTATCTACATCATGGTCAGTATCGCCGCGTGTGTGAGCGGCGTAGGCTTCGTCCCGTTCCTCGTCAACACGATGGCGGCGGGTCACTACTACGCGACTCCCGAGAATCGCTGGGACGAGTTGATGGGAGACCTGCCGACATGGTTCGGCCCGCAGGACGATGGGGTCATCAGAGCCTACTACGAGGGCACCGGGTCGCTCTACGATTCAGCCGTCCTGAGCGCGTGGGGTTGGCCGCTGGTCTGGTGGAGCGTGATGATCATTCTCATCGTGCTCGGAAGCGTGTTCCTGGTCAACATCTTCGGCCGCCAGTGGGTGGACCGCGAGCGCCTGACATTCCCGTTGGTCCAACTCCCGCTTGAGATGGCGGAGAAGGGGGCCGGCGGCGCGTTCTGGCGCAACAGACTCATGTGGACGGGCTTCCTCATCGCCGGCGTGCTCGAGAGCTTCAACTTCATCAACTACCTCTACCCTTCGTTCCCGACGTTTTGGCTCAAGGCCCGGCGGATCGACGCCATGTTCAGCACCCCTCCATGGACCGCCGCGCGTCCGATCAGCGTCGCGTTCTTCCCGTTCATGATCGGCATTGGCTGGTTGCTGACGCTTGAATCATCGCTCAGTTGCTGGCTCTTCTACGTGGTGAGCAAACTCGCCGCGGTTGGCTGCATGGCGGCTGGGTTCAGGGGCGGGGGAGGGGCAGCGGGGCTCGCGCGTCTGCCGCTCATCAACGAGCAAGGCTGCGGCGCAATGCTCGGCTTGGTGTTCGCCGCCGTATATGTTGCGAGGGGGCAGCTTGGCGAGTCGATTCGCGGCCGGGCTGGGCCGGACGCGACATCCTTCATCCACCCTCGGAGCGCGACGGTCGGCTTTGGCTTGGTGCTCGCTGCGCTCACGGGGCTTACTTGGGCCGCTGGGATCACGCCAGGCATCGGGCTCATGTATTACGTCCTCTATTTCGCGTTCATCCTCGCCATCTCGCGCATTGTTGCTGAGACAGGCGCCGGGTGGACGATGGTCCGCGGCATGAATCCTCACGGGCTGATCGTCGGGGCGCTGGGCACGCGGGCCTTCTCGCCACGGGGCCTGGCTGTGTTCTCGTACCTCGACTGGTGTGACGCCGACTACCGTGACACGCCCCTCGTCCACATGCTCTCCGCGCTGAAAATGCGCGAGGAGGCCAATATCCCAAAGTCCGGTCTCCTGGGCGCGATATTGGCGTCGCTGGGCGTCGGACTGGTGTCGTCGCTTTGGACGCACTTGCACATCTACTATAGCTTTGGCGCCGCAACGGCGAAGGTCCGAGGGTGGTACACTGCCGTCGGCCAGCAACCCTATCGGCGGCTTGCCAGTTGGTCGAGTTACTCGTTGCCGACTGATTGGATCGGCCTTACCGGCGTTGCGGTCGGCGCGGTCGTGGCGCTGGGGCTTGGCGCGGCCCGACAGCGCATCCCCGGCTGGCCCTTCCACCCGATTGGCTATGCTATTGCCAACACGCCAAGTATGGACTATCTTTGGATGCCGTTCTTTGTCGCGTGGGCGCTGAAGCTGGTTGTCCTGCGCTACGGGAGCATCAACACGTACCGCAAGCTGGTGCCCCTGTTCCTCGGCGCGATCCTGGGCGATCTCGCTGTCCCGGCCCTCTGGGGGTTGTACGGCACGCTCATTGCGAAGCGAATGTACCTCTTCTTCCCCCACTAGCGGCCCTCGCAGTGTCGTCTCGTGGAGAACCGACCTATGCGTTTGCGCAACTTCCAGTGCATTTTCGCGCTGGTGGCGGTGGTGATCGGCGCGTCGTTCGCGTCCGAGCACTTCTTCACGTTGAGCAATCTGTGTGATATCCTGCGCTTCGCCAGCGTCGCGGGCGTGCTGGCGGTGGGGCAGACGCTCGTTATTCTCACTGCCGGCATCGATCTGTCCGTCGGCTCGCTGCTCGCGCTCACAAACGTCGTGGCGGCAGGGGCGATGGTCTGGGGCAAGGTCCCCATCCCCGTAGCCTGCGCCATCTGCATCAGCGTGGGCGCGCTGTCGGGGTTGGTCAACGGGTTGCTCATCACCCACGGCAAGCTGCAGCCTTTCGTCGCCACGCTTGCCATGATGATGGTCGCTCGCGGCGCCGCTCAGGCCTACTCGCAGAATCGCCCGATCACGGGCTTGCCTGAGAGCTTCTCGTGGTTCAACGGCTCGGTCGGTGGGGCGGTGCCCATTCTGCGCGAGTTGCCAATTCCGGGCGTCATCTTCATGCTTGTCGTAGTCGCCGCATGGTTGCTGCTGTCAAAGACCGCGCTCGGTCGCCAGATATTCGCCATCGGCGGCAACCAGGAGGCTGCGCGTCTTTCGGGCATCCGCGTAAACCTGGTGAAGCTCTTCGCGTATGGCTTCTGTGGGGCAACCGCCGCGATTGGGGCGCTGCTCCATACGGCCAAGATCAACGTCGGCCATCCCGCCGAGGGGATGGGCTTTGAGCTGGACGCCATCGCCGCCGTGGTTCTGGGTGGCACTGACTTGATGGGCGGGCGGGGGAGCGTTCTGTGGACGTTTGCCGGCGCGCTGACGCTGCAAGTCATCACGAACATTCTGCTGCTCAACAACATCCATCCGGCCGTCGCCAAGATGATCAAGGGCGGCATCATCGTTGCCGCCATACTGCTCGGTCGATTGATAGACGTCATCGAGACTCGCGTGGCTCAGCGCCGCGCTGTCGCTTGACCATCCGCCGCTAAGACATTGGAGACTCCCATTGGTAGCACATGGAGGAGGCGGCCGTCGAGGTCGCGCGGGGCCTGACGACCGGGAAGTCCGGAAACAGATCGGCGATCGGCGCATGATCGCCTGGTTCTACAGCGCGCTGAAGCCCTACTGGACATGGGTCCTTCTCGGCACCAGCGCTATGCTGCTGGGCGTCGGCGCGGAGTTGGCGCCGCCCTGGTTGTTCGCCATCGTCATCGACGACGTGCTGGGCGACGGGCAGATCGAGTTGTTGTCGAAGATCGTCCTTGCCTTGTTGGGCTGTTGCGCGGCTGTCGCGGTCTTCACGATGATTCGCATGGCCACCATGCACATCCTCGCCCAGCGCATGGTTTACGATTTGCGCCTGCGCGTCCACTCCCACCTGCAGAAGCTGTCGCTGAGCTACTTCGAATCGAACTCGACCGGCGACATCATGTCGCGGCTCTCCAACGATGTCGGCGCCGTTGAGAACATGGTCTCTCACGGCACCGACAGCATCATTGGCGACGCCGTCCGGCTGGTGGCGTTGGTGGTGCTCATGCTCCTGGCCCTGCCGAAACTCGCTTTCTGGACGCTCATCCCGGTGCCGCTCTTCATCGTCGCGATCATCTGGTTCGGCCGCAAGATTCGGCCGTACTATGAGAAGGTCCGCGATCAGCTCGGGGAGATCAACGCCCATCTCCAGGAGAACATCACGGGCATCCGCGTCGTGAAGGCCTTCGCGCGGGAGAAACACGAAGAGGGGCTCTTCAAAGAGGCGAGCTTGAAGTACTACGAGGCCTACTGCAAGGGCGTTAAGATGTGGACGACGTTCTTCCCGAGCATGGGGTTCCTGACATCGCTCAGCGTCCTGGCCATCGTCTGGTTCGGCGGCCGGATGGCCCACTATGGCAGCGACGTCACCCCCGGCAAGCTGGTTATGTTCTTGGGTTACATGCAGATGTTCTACGGGCCTGTCCGCAGCCTGATGGGCGTGCACAACATGTTCAACGCCGCCCTCGCCGCTTTGGCCAGGATCTTCGTGGTGCTCGACACGAAGCCCGATATCACCGATTCGCCCGACGCTACCGAGATTGGGCGGATCGATGGTCGCGTCGAGTTCGACGAGGTCAGCTTCAAGTACCACACGGGCGAGCAGGTGCTCGAAAAAGTCACGATCACGGCCGAGGCGGGTGAGACGGTCGCCGTGGTTGGGCGTTCGGGCGCGGGCAAGACCAGCATCATCAATCTGATCCCGCGTTTCTACGACCCGATGTCGGGGGGCATCCGTGTCGATGGCGTGGATCTGCGCGAGATGACCGTCCACTCGCTGCGCAGCCAGATCGCGATCGTGCTGCAGGACACGTTCCTGTTCGACGATACGGTCCGGGAGAACATCCGCTACGGGCGTCTGGCCTCTACGGTCGAGGAGGCCGCGAAGGCCGCGAAGGCCGCCTTTGCCCATGAGTTCATCACGGAGGATCTCCCGGATGGCTATGACACCGAAATCGGCGAGCGGGGAGTGAAACTGTCCGGCGGGCAGAAGCAGCGGATGGCTATCGCTCGCGCGCTGCTGGCCGACCCTCGCATCCTCATTCTCGACGAGGCCACCAGTTCCGTCGATACCGAGGCCGAGCGTGTCATTCAGGCGGCGATCAACCGGTTGGTCAAGGGGCGCACGACCTTCGTCATCGCCCACCGGCTCTCAACCATCGTCAACGCCGACCAGATCCTGGTGCTTGAGGGCGGCGAGATCATCGAGCGGGGCACGCACGCGGAGTTGATCGCCCTCGATGGCGAATACAAGGAGATGTACGCTCGTCAGTTCGACATTCCCGAGATCGACGCGCAGAAACCTCGGGGCCCCCACATGCCCTTCCCTGGACCTCCGCCACGCTTCCCCGAGGGTGGCGGCGAGTAGGGCGCGAGCTTTGCCGAAACAGAACGGGGCGCGGCCTCTTGGCCGCGCCCCGTTTCCGTAGTATCAAGCCCCCGACCGGGGGTCGCGTGCAGCTATCAGCAAGCCCCCATTTGCAGCTTGGCCGCAACGACCGCGTTCTTCAGCAGGATTGCCGTCGTGACAGTGCCGACTCCGCCACGGGCCGGCGTGAGCTGGCCGGCGACCTCGTCGACGCCCTCAGCGGCGTCTGGGTCCGGCGCGCCAACGTCAATTACGACCGCGCCCGGCTTGACCCAGTCCGGTTTAATCAGCCCGGGGACGCCTGTCGCCGAGACGAGAATGTCTGCCTTGGTCGTGTGCGACGGCGTGTCCTTCGTGCCGATGTGGCAGACGGTCGTGGTGGCGAGTTCTTCGAGCATCAGCAGCGCGACGGGCTTGCCGACGATCTCCGAGTGACCGACCACAACGACCTCCGCGCCCTTCAACTCGACGCCCGACGCCTTCGCCAGCGCCATGACGCTCTGAGCCGTGCACGGCGCGAGCGAGGAATCGCCTTGCACCACGCGGCCGAGATTCGCCGGGCTGACGCCGTCGACATCCTTGATCGGGTCGATCAGCGCCTGAATCGCGCGCGCGTTGATCTGCTTCGGAGTCGGTACGAGCAGGATGATGCCCGTGACGCTCGGGTCGGCGTTGAGCCCATTGACCACGTCTTCCATCTCGTCTTGCGTGGTGTCGTCCAGCAGCGACTTCAGCTCATACTCGATGCCGACCGATGCGCACCCCTTCTCCTGCATCCCGGCGTAGAACTCAGAGCCCGGGTCGCTGCCTACCAGCAAGGCGACGAGTTTCGGCTGGATCTTACGCTTGACAACTTCGAGTTCCTCGACCAACTGTTCTTTGATTGCGTCAGCAATCGGTTTGCCCTTTAGTGGTTCCGCAGTCACCGTCGGTGCCTCCCAAAAATGGCGGGTGTCGCATCTGTCGACCCCGCGGAAGTTGTGTTACTGCCCACCTACGTCGGGGCGCAGACCGGCCGCGCCCTCGCATCCGATGTTTGCCTACCCGCAGACCGCCTTCACGACCTTCTTCCAGGTCTCCTCGGCCAGTCTGTGGGACTCGCGTCCCGGCTCTTCTAGGGCCTCGGTCATCTCCTGTTTGAATTCGTCATCCTTGATGAAGCTCAAGTTGATCGCCACATTCAGCCACGCGCAGTGGCGGGCGGCTTCGGCCAGGCGCACCGCGCACCCCACGTCGCTGATTAGGTTCGGGTTGCCGATATCGCACATCTTCGCCGAGAGTTCGATCGTGCGGTCACACGCCTCGGCAATCGCCCGGGGGACGCCGGCCGCCGCTTTGCACGCGGCCTCGATGGCGGCGCTCCTGTCGGCCTTCTCTTCGTCCGTTGCCTTCGGTAGCTTGTATGCCGCGCTCACCTTCCCGTAGACCGCAACATCCTCATCGACGAGCTGCAGCAGACGCTCGCGCTGCGCCTCCAACTTGCGTAGGATGTCCACCACGTCGTCTTGCACGTCCGCGAACTTCTCCTTGCCCACCGTGAAGTTGCCGACCATCGCGCCCAGCGCATTGCCCAGCGCGCCGGCCAACGCGGCTCCGCTTCCGCCGCCGGGAGCGGGCATGTTGGATGCAAGGTCACCGACATACTTGTCTACGGCCGCGGATCTGTAGTCGCTCATTGTCACCTCTCCGGTCTCAAACCGCAGTCTGGTGGGCCGGACTGTCAGATTCGCGGCCCTGCGGCGAAGGTCTATTCCCGCACGCTGTCAGGAGTCCTTCCCGAGGAGTGCTCGTCACTGCTGGGGCGCGGCGACCACGCGCGCAAACCGACATCCAGCGGGGTAGGTGAATGGCTGCGCCGATTGTGTCGTCTCGCCCTCGCCGGCCGCGCCGTAGGTTGTTACCGCAACGCGCTCGCCAAGCTCCGGCAGGCTGAGCTTGACGCCAGGCGTGTCGCACCACACCGTCCATCCGCCGTCGTGGCGGGCCGCCTCCCAGGTCCCGTTGACCATCTGCACCTCGATGGCATCACGCCCCGCCAGCATCACCGATGTCGGCGTATCGCTTGGCTTGCCGTGCGTGTGGACTGGCGCGTCGCCGAAGTCGTCAAGCTGAAACTGTGGGTACTGCGGAGGCGCATCTCGCGTCCCCTTCTTCTCACCCTCGTTGGCGGCCACGGTTACCATCTTGATGAGCGTGGGCCCGTTTTCGGAGATCGGCTTCTCGTCGAGGCTGATCGCAGCAATGACGCCCAGGGCCGATGGCGTCGTGACCCTCAGTCCGGACGCCTCCATCGTCCCCGAGAACGCCCCTGCAAATGCCTGCACCCTCGGCGCGTCGATCGTCAGGCGCTCCGCCGCGACGTTCCTGCGGATCTCGCCCGTGTCCGACAGGTATTCCCGCCGGTCGACGAACGCGTGGTTGCCGCTGCCGAGCAAGTCCAAAGCCGCTCG
>CAZKUN010000032.1:0-18517 GCA_964555935.1 uncultured Armatimonadia bacterium
ACGGGCCGACGAGGGGTTGCGGCGGGACGCAGGAAAACCGGACAACGGAGGTGTGAATGCGATGCGGCATACCTGGATGCTGGTGGTTCTCGTGAGTCTGTTGGGGGCGGCGGGATGTGGCGCGGACGATGTGAAGGTGAGCACCTCGGCGCAGCTGCGCGCGGCGCTGGGCGACGCGACGGCGGGGACGCGGATTCTGCTGGCGCCCGGCGAGTATGAGGGTGGCATGTGGGTCCGCGACATTGACGGTGACCCCGACAGGCCGATCGTCATCGCCGGGGCCGACCCGGACGACCCGCCGCACATCGTCGGTGGCGCGAACTCGTTCCACCTCGCCAATGTCAGCTACATCGAACTGCGGGACCTGACGGTCAGTGGCTGCACCTCCAACGGAATTAACATCGACGACGGCGGCTCCTTCGAGACGCCCGCGCATCACATCACCATCGCGAACGTGAGCGTGGATGACGTCGGGCCATCGGGCAATCGCGACGGGATCAAGATCTCGGGCGTGGATGAGTTCAGGATCGAGAACTGCACGATCACTCGCTGGGGCGACGGCGGCTCGGCGATTGATATGGTGGGGTGTCACAAGGGCGTGATCGAGGGGTGCTTCTTCCAGGGCCGCGACGGCACGGGCGGGACGGGCGTTCAGTGTAAGGGCGGGACGACGGAGATCGTGGTGCGGAAGAACCTGTTCGAGGCGGCAGGCGGGCGAGCGATCAACATCGGCGGCAGCACGGGGCTGCAGTTCTTCCGGCCGAAGGTCGATGGCTACGAGGCGAAGGACATCACGGTCGAGGGGAACGTGTTCGTCGGCGGAATGGCGCCCCTGGCGTTCGTCGGCGTCGACGGCGCGCTGGTAAGGCAGAACACGATCTACATCCCGGACAAGTGGGCGTTGAGGATCCTGCAGGAGACGCGCGAGCCAGGATTCGTGCCCAGCAGGAATGGCGTGATGGAAGACAACATCATCGTATTCCGGTCGGATCAGTGGAGCGAGGGCGGATGCAACATCGGATCGGGGACGGCGCCCGAGACGTTTCGGTTTGAGGGGAATGTCTGGTATTGCGTGGATCGGTCCGAGCGCAGTCGGCCCGCCCTGCCGAGCGACGAGGTCGATGGCGTGTACGGCGAGGACCCGATGATGGTCGACCCCGAGAGTGGGGAGTACGAGTTGCAGGAAGGCAGCCCGGCGGAGGGTAAGGGACATACCGCGGTGGGCGAGTGAGGACGTTGGCTGGCGTGCGGCTCAGGCGAGCCGCAGGCACGGACGACGCGGGCAAACGCGGGATGTGCACGCCCAGCAGGTGTTTCGGAGGAGAAGCATGCAGATCATCATGATTGCGGCTTTGGCTGCCATGTTTGCGCAGCCCGCCCCAGCCGGGCCGGAGAATATCGCGCGCAAGGCGACGGTGACGGCGTCGTCCGAGTATGACCACGCGCCTGCTCGGTTGCTCGCGCGCCAGGCGATCGACGGGCAGATCCCGGAGCTTCTCGATAAGGATGACTGGGACAAGTCGTGGGCCGTCGATGGCGCGACATGGGCCAACCGCGTCACCTTCGACCTCGAGTGGGACGAGCCGGTGCGGGTGGCGGAAATCATCTACTACGGGCGCGTCTCGTGGCTGATCGGCGAGTGCTTCCGGCGGTGCGAGGTGCGGCTGGACGATCAGCCGGAGCCCGTCGCGACGCGGTTCTTCGAGATGAACGCGGGTCCACAGCGAATCCCGATTGAGCCGGCGACGGTGAGCAAGATCAGCCTTACGTTCATCGAAGCCTACCAGGCCTCAAATCCCGGCGCGGCGGAGATCGAAGTTTACTCGGAGAGTCCGGCGGACGAGGATCTTCCGGAGCTGAAACGGATGCCGAAGAACTGGGCGCTGGAGGCGGAGGTCAGCGCGACGAGCGAGTATTCAGACCAGTACCTGGCGCGGTTCGCGGCGGACGGGAAGATCCCGGCGGCGTTCAGCGCGCAGGATGTCGCGCAGGCGTGGGCGACGCAGGGCCAGACCTCCGGCGGGAAGGCAGACTTCACGCTGGAGTGGCCGCGTCCCGTAATGGTGGAGGACATTGCGTACTACGGTCGGACATCGATACTGATTGAGGAGTGCATGAGGGAGTACGAGGTGTATGTCGACGATGGCGCGGAGCCGGTGGCGACGGGCGCGTTTGAGTTGGGAAGCGGCGCGCAGATCGTTAGCATCGAGCCGCGCGAGATATCCAAGCTGACACTGCGGTTCAAGACCAACTACGGCGGCCCCAATCCTGGCGCGACGGAGATTCAGGTCTACGACGGTCCGGCGCCAATGGAGCAGCTTGAGCCGTTCCGTCAGGACGGCTGGGACGCGCCCGACCTGGATCCGGGCCTGACCGAGCAAGTGGCGAAGGGCGAGTTGGGCTTCGACACGATTGTCGTCGTGAAGCGCTACGACATGAACCCGTCGCACGTCTACACGATCTGCTGCGAGGGCTTCCGGGCGGGCGGCGGGCTGTACGTGATGTCGCCGGCGGGCCCGGGGGGCGAGTTGACGGAGCTGGTGGCGTCGCCCGAGGGCCAGATCATGGATGTGGATGTGTCGTGGAACGCCGAGAAGATCCTGTTCAGTTGGCGGCGGACGGCGGCTGAGGGGTACCACGTATTCACGGTCAACGCGGACGGAACGGAACTGACGCAGCTCACTTACGGAGACTGGCACGACTACAACGCGTGCTGGCTACCGGACGGGGGGATCGCGTTTCTCTCCACGCGCGCGGCGGTTGTTGCGATGTGCTTCTTCACGCCGTCGGGGGTCCTGTTCCGGATGGACGGTGACGGCAGCAACGCGCGGCAGCTCTCGGCAAACTACGTGAATGACTTCACGCCGAGCGTCATGCCGGATGGGCGGATCCTCTACGGACGATGGGAGTATATCGATAAGCCGGCGATCCCAATCCAGAGCCTGTGGACGATCAACCCGGACGGTACGGGCCTGAACGTGTTCTACGGGAATCGGGTGCTCAGCCCGGCGAGCTTCATCGAGGCGAAACCGATCCCCGGCACGAGCGAGGTGATGACGACGCTGACCGCGCACAACGGGCCGATTCGCGGTGGCGTGGGGATCGTCGACCGGCTGAAGGGGTTGAACGCGCAGGACGCGTTGGTGAACCTGACGCCGAAGGTCAACATCGGCGCCGTGGACCAGGGCGCGGGGAACCAGGTGCAGGGGTTCTACGAGCAACCGTATCCGATAGACGAGAATCGCTTCCTGGTGACCGGGCGCGGCTCGGTGTACCTGGGAGATCGGGACGGGAACTGGGCGTTGGTGCGCGAGCGTGAGGGGACGATGGGCTACTACAGCCCGACGCCGCTTCGCTCCAGGGAGCGTCCGCCGGTCGTCTCGACACAGATGGACGAGATGGCCGATCGCGACGATGCGACGATCTACCTGCTGGACATCTACCAGGGCCTCGAGCCGCATGTGAAGCGGGGCGACATCAAGCAGATTGCAGTGGTGCAGGAGGTCTCAAAGCCGGTCCGGACCACCGTGTTAGGCTTCGGATTCCAGCGCCCGGTGATCTCCTGTGGCGCGACGTATGCCGCGAAGAAGCTCTGGGGGTACGCGCCGGTTGAGGAGGATGGATCGGCGCACTTCACCGTGCCGACGGACGTGCCGATCTACTTCGAGGCCATCGATGAGCACGGTCGGGCCGTCCAGCGCATGCGGAGCTTCACGCACCTGCAGAAGGGCGAAACGCAAGGGTGCATCGGATGCCACGAACCGCGCGAGTCGTCGCCGCCCGTCGGTAGCGCGATGGCGCTGACGCGCGAGCCGAGCGACCTGTACCGGCCAACGTGGGCGGAGGGCAACTTCGATTACGTCAACGCGGTGCAGCCAGTGCTCGACGAGCACTGCGTGACGTGTCATAGCGGCATCGACCCGGCGAGTGGGATGGACCTCACGGGAGACAAGACGGATTGGTTCAACGTGAGCTATGACAACCTCACGCGCGGGTACGTGAGTTGGATCGACACTCGCAACGGGCAGGAAGCGAACATCCTGCGGATTACCCCCTCGAGTGGGGATCGCCCGCGAGCAAACTTGGCGACCTGCTGCTTAGCGGGCATCCGGACTCTGATGGGACGCCCCGCATCAACCTCGACGCCGATGCGCAACTGCGGATCATGGCCTGGATCGATCTGAATGTTCCGTATTACAGCACGTATGAGATGAGCGATCCGGATGCCGAGGGCGGGCGGCGCGTGTACCCGGCGGGGCTGGACGACACGCTCGGAGATGTGAGCGAGCGCCGGTGCTCGACGTGTCACGAATCCGGCATTCCGTCGCGCGGGTACGTGCGGCTGAGTCGACCGGAGATGAACGATTTTCTGCTTGCGCCGTTGGCGGCGGATGCCGGCGGGAGGGGCACGTGTGGGGACGGGGTTTTCGCAAGCGTGGACGACGCTGACTACCGAGCGCTGCTTGAGGCAATCAAGCCCGCCCAGAGCAAGCTCGTGCTCCAACCTCGGATGGACATGCCGGGCGCGGTGGCGGGAGAAGTGGATCGCAGTTGCATGTGAGGGGCGGACAGGCGGGGACGCCTGTCCTACGACGGCGAACGGCATTCGACGGGGCGGGAGCCCCGTCGCTACGCGGACGATGCTACGCGGGACGTGGAGAGGGAGATCTTAGTCGACGTCGCGGCCGATGGAGAGGACGGCGATGGTGGCGCCGTCAGGGCCCTTGAGGCTCTTGTTGTGCCACTCGATCATGATCTGGCGGCCGTCCTTGGTCAATATGGCGTTGCGCGTGCCGGCCGTCGGTTGGTCATCCTTGGCCTTGATGAAGATGCGGCGCATCGCTGAGTGATCGGCCTCCGGTAAGAATGTGGTGAACCAGTCGGCCCCCTTCACGTCCTCCAGACGGCGCCCCGACAGCTCCTCGAGGTATGGGTTGTACCGAACGATCTTGCCGGAGTTGTCGAGCACGAGAACGACCACCGGCGCGGTCTCGATCAGACTCTCCCCCAGGTACCGCTCCTCATATAGCTCGCGCCCGGTCTCGACCTCGTCCGTAACATCGACAAAGGCTGTGACGACGGCTTCGAACTTGCCTGCATCGTCATACAGGGGCGCGGCGTTTACCGAGAGCTGAGCCCGCTGGCCATCGGGGCGCTCGACGGCAAATCGAACGTCCTCCACTGGTTCGTGCGTGGCTAGGACTTGGGCGGCGGGCAGGTGGTCCAGAGGGAACTCGCCGCCGTCGGCGGCGGTGATCTTCCACTGAGGATCGCGGTAGGTGCGCTCGCCCATGCGCTCCCGAGTCAGGCCCAGCAACGTCTCGGCTCTGTCGTTGGCAAAGACAATTCGCCCATCGAGCGATACCACGCAGATGGCCACGTCGGCGGCATCGGCCACGGTTCGGTAGAATCGCAACTCGCTCTCGACCGCGTGGCAGTCGTGTTCAAGCCCCACGATGTGAGCGGCGATCGTGGTCTTGGCGTCGTCGGGGATGTCATCGCGGCTGAGAAGATCCTGGATCCCCATGGTGTGTCTCCGGTCGGCCGGCGCGGACAGGCATGACGCCTGTCCGGAACGGCCCGTGAGGCTATCATACCCCTTAACCGCGGGAATTAGGCGTGAGGTTTCGCGTTACGCCGGGTTCGCGAGGGTCAGCGTGACCCGCGTGCCGCCATCCGGAAGGGCTTCAGACGCCCAAGCGCCGCCGATGACGGCCATCATCGTGCTGTGGATCGCGACGCCCTGGCCGGTGTCGGAGGCGCCTGGGGAATCGTAGCCAACGCCGTCGTCACGGATCGAAAGGTCGAGCCCCGGCTCGGTGCAGACGGTGATGGTCAGGTGAAGAGAGCGGTCGGGGTCCGGGCCACGGCCGTGGCGAGCGGCGTTGCGGATGGCTTCACGCGTGGCGTGGTAGAGGACCTCGGCGGTCGTTGAAGGCAAGTCCGCGGCAAGCTCATCGGCCCCGGGGCTGATCTGCCAGGTGACGCTCGTGAAGTCCTGAGAGAATTCATCCTCGATCGAACGCTTGAGCGCGCCCATCAGTCCGAGTTCGGCGAGCAACAATGTGCCGGCCGTGGGGAGTTCACGCAGGAGGTCAGAGAGACCGTGGTGGGCCGCCGCGAGCTGCTCCACGGCGCCGCCGGCCGCGTCGTCGGATGACGAGCCGAGGGAGAGCATGGCCGTGTGGATGCGGGGGAGGATGTCATCGTGCAGGACGCGGCGGGCGTGGCGCCCGGAAACGCGGCTGTCGGCGAGCCACTGGCGTTGGAGTGCCATCAGCCGCTGGGCCATGCGAGCACACGCCACCGTATCGATAAGGCGCTCGCCGCTGGCGCGGGCAATCTCCATTTCCTCCTGGGTGTAGAGACGGTCGCCTGTCTTGGGTCCCAGCAGCAGCATCCCAATCAACCCCCGCTCGCTCCAGAGCGGCACGACCCAGCGAGCGCCGGCGTTATCTGCCGGATCGACCGGGACAAATAGGGCCTCCGGAGACGTGAGCGTCTCTGCCAGACCCGCGATGTCGGCCGGAGCTTTGGCGCCCTCGGGATAGACGAGGGGCGGCCCGGCGAGGGATGAGAGCGGACCGACGGTCGCCAGATAGGCCGATTCGGCGTCGAGGACCTCAGCGCACAGGGCGTGGAACGGCGTCGCCGCGTCGATCGCCTGGTCGCCGTGCTCGATGAGGGCGTCATACACGCGCGCGCTCGCGACGAACGGCCGGAGGTGATCCATGTAGCGGTCTCGCTCAACGTATGAACGCCAGCTCAGCAGGGCGAAGAGAACGGCGATTAGAAGCGTCGCCAGCATCAGCGTCAGGGCGGTCGGCCCACCGGCGATCACGCCTCTGCCGATCACCCCGCCGTAGAGCAGGGCGAGCGCGAGCGCGGCGTACCAGTGCCTGCGGAGCCCGTGACGGGGGAGGGTATTGCCGGTGAAGATATCGTAGGCGACGACCGCCTGGCCCAGGAAGATGACGGAAATGAGGATGAGGAACGAGACGACGAGGGCCCCCACGACGGCGCCGGTGGTGAGCGCGCCGAGTTCGGTGACGCGGATGAACATCGTGTATCCACCCGCGATGGTCAGCATGACGCCACCCAAGACGAGACTCGCGAGCAGGAGTCCGATGGTGGTCGCCATCAGCCAAGGCTGGGCCCGATGGCGCGCGGTCTCGCCCATGGCCCGGGCCGATGCGCCGGGGCGGCGGAGCACGGCGATCGACAGCACGATGCACAGAATGATGTAGAGCGGATAGGCGATCGCCACAGCCGGCAGACCGGCGATGCGGAACTGGGTTGACGGCGGATTTGCCTGCCCGTTCCAGGTGAATGGGTATCGGAATGCCAGCGCCGCCAGCACGGCGACAACAACGCCGAGGGTGAGCGCGATCGGCAGCCAGATGCGGTGCGCCCGGCGCAGCGACGAGTCGGGCGCGCGCGAATAGCCGAAGTGCCAGAGCATCACGATGTACCAGGCGAGGGGGAGCAACAGGCCGATGAACCAGCCAAGCGGCCACTGGACGTGGACCGCAAGCACAACCGACAGCGGCCCGCGCCCGGCGACCGCCGACTGGATCAAGAAGAACGCCCCGCCGGTGAGCAGCGACCCGCCGGCCAGCCACATGCCCCAGGTCCGACGTTCGGAATTGAGCAGGACGGTGAGCCCGAGCCAGATCAGCAGGATGGCGTTTGCCAACGAGACCGCCATCATGAGGCCGCCGAGGAGGTTCTCGGACATCGTGAGCGAGATGACCCGGTTCACTTGGCTCATGCGGATGGGTCCCACGGAACCCAGTCGCCGGATTCGTCCATGACCCGCGCCACGCCGTCATCGTCCCACGTGATGAGCAACTCCTCACGCACGATTATCGCCGCTCGAGTGCGGGCGACTTTGGTGTCCGTGTTGCTGGCGTCGAGCGCCCATGTCGCGTAGATGCGCCCGTTTGTGCGACTGATGGTCCGCTTGTCGCGGAAGCCCATCCGCGCCGCGATCTGTTCGTTTGTCATGCCCTCCGCAAGCATCCGAGCGACCTCTTGTTCGTTGGGCTCGAGGAGTTCCATGGGCGCCTGATCGTCCTTATGCTGGACCTCGTGGACGCGGACCTCGATCTCAGGATCGATGAAGCTGCGACCCGCGACGGCGTCGGTCAATAGCGGGAGGATCAGCTCAGGCAGCAGGTAGTTGGTCTTGCGGACGTAGGCGTAGTGACTGAGGATCCCCGACCGGCGGAAAGCGCGGTAGTAAGCATCGTCGTCCTGGATTGAGTAGAACACGACGGGCTGGCGAGGGAATTCGCGGCGGATGGCCACCGCGGCCTCGATGCCATTCATCTCGCCCGCTAGCTGAACGTCCATCAGGATTGCATCAGGCTCGTGCTCGAGGCAACATGCCAGCGCATCCTCGCCGCGCTCGGTCCCACCGGCCACGACGACCCCGTCCGTTGCTTGGAATCCGGCCTCCAGAGCATCGCGCAGATTCACGTTGTCCTCGACGAGCAGCAGCTTCAGCATGGCGACCCCTTGTCGCGCCCCGACGAGAGCCAGGCGCGTCCTCTCTATATTCACTCATGCCGGGCGACTCCCTTCAAGCACTTGAGTGCGCGAGATGTGGGTCTCAGGGGCGCGAGAGCCGGCAGCGAGACGCAGTAGGGTTATCGGGGGCGATGGCTGCCGTCAACACCAGGACAGGGAGGACGATGATGGGACTTGCTGCGATGATCGATGCGCTGCTACGAGATCCGGACGTGGTGTATGGCATGGCGAGAGACGGCGAGAAACTTGGGAAGCTCTGCGGGAGGTTGCTGCTGATCTTCGTCATCACGGCGGGACTGTATGGCGCGACGATGGGGAGCTTCCGCTGGCTCCACCCGGAGTATCGGTTCCGCGATTTCGAGATTCAGACCAAGGCTGGGCAGACAATGCGCGGACGGATCGCCGGCGTCAACTTCGAGACCGGCACGGCCTATACCGTGTCACAGATCCCAGCGGTGACGGGCGCCGAGATCCGATTCAACCTGTCGCATCCCACCGACTCGTATCCGATTGAGTCGATGGATGACGAGGAAGAGTATACGGCGATTAAGCTCGCCGCCGGGGCAGCCCTGCGCGAGCAAGCGGCCTGGAAACTGCCGTGGCTTGTCATGCTGAAGGTGCCGGCGCTGTTCCTGCTGACGCTCCTTATCTGCGCGCCGTCGCTGTACGTGCTGAACCTGGCGCTCGACGCTCGCATGCATTTCATGCCTGTCATGACGACGGCGAGTTTCGGGCTTGCGGCGACGGGCGTGATGCTCGCGGTGATCGCCCCGATCGCCGCTCTCTTCTCGTACGTGACGGACGATTACCACTTCATGCAATGCCTGCACGTGTGCGTCTTCATCGTAGCCGGGGCGTTTGGCATGCGTATCATGTATCGCGGCCTGCTAGCGATGCTTCCGGACGGCACGGCCCGGGTGAAGGTGATGATGCTGCTGTGTCTCGTGCTCTACGGGCTGGTGGGGAGCCAGCTTGCGTGGACGCTGAAGCCGTTCCTCGGCACGCCCTATCTGCCGGCGACGCCGCCGTTCAGGATTGAGTCGGGGAACATCTACGTGAGCTTCTTCGGATCGATGGGGCGCTGGACGCGCGCGCCGAGGGAGACTGAGGAGAGACGGTGGGGCCAGGTACTTGAGACCCGTCCGGGCGGCACTCAAGTGCGCGCATCGGTGGCTTCGAGAGCTTGGGACGAGACGCAGCTTGGTGGCAGGATGGGGGCGCGCAAAGGGAGAGACCCAGGGAGTGAGGTCCGGCATCATGAGAGTGAAAATGATCCTGCCCGCGTTGACCGAGGCGACCAGTCCGTTCTTCCGACCCGTGAAGTACTCGCTCTTTCCGCCGCTTGGGCTGGCGACGCTGGCGGCATATCTGGCACCGGATGATGAGGTGACGATCACCGACGAGCACGTTGAGGCCGTGACGCTTGACGATGATCCAGAGCTTGTTGCGATCCAGGCCTACGTGACGTCGGCAAAGCGCGCGTATGAGATCGCGGACCACTACCGCGCGCGGGGGGTGCACGTGGCGATGGGCGGACCGCACGTTACGAGCTTGCCCGACGAAGCGGCGCAACATGCCGACACGATCTTCCTCGGTCCGGGCGAAGATACGTGGCCGAAGTTCCTCGATGATTTCCGAGCAAGGAGGCCTGGCAGCATTTATCGCTCGACCGAGAGATGCCTCGTGGATCAACCGCCGCCGCGACGGGACCTGATCAAGCGGCGTCTCTATCTGACCCCCAACGCGTTGGTCGCGTCGAGAGGGTGCCCGCACTCGTGCGACTTCTGCTACAGCACGCCGTTCTACGCCGGAGGGAAGCAGTTCTACACGGCTCCCGTCGATGACGTGCTGGCGGAGATTGACGGGTTGCCGGGGCGGCATCTGTACTTCCTGGATGACCACTTCTTTGGGAATCCGCGCTTCACGACGGAGCTGCTGAACGGGATGGTGGGGATGAAGCGGGTCTGGCAAGCCGGTGGGACGGTGCGGTCGGTGCTGACGCCAGGGCTGATGGAACTGGCCGCCAAGGCGGGGCTGAAGAGCCTGTTCATCGGGTTCGAGACGCTGAGCGAGGCGGATCTGAAGGATCAGGGCAAGCACCACAACACGTACCACGATTACGCTGAGGCGATCGCGCGGCTGAGGGACGTGGGCGTGATGGTGAACGCGAGCTTCGTGTTCGGGATGGATGGAGATGACGAGAGCGTGTTTGGCCGGACGGTGGAGTGGGCCGTCGAGCAAGGCGTTGAGACGGCGACGTTCCACATTCTGACCCCGTACCCCGGGACGAAGCTGCACGAACGACTGGCGGCCGCGGGACGGATCACGACGACAGACTGGGACCTTTACGACACGCGCCATGCGGTGTACCGACCCGCCGGGATGAGCGCCCAATCCCTGGAGGATGGCTACTGGAAGGCATACCGGGAGTTCTACCGGTGGAAGGCGATCTTCACTGGCGCGGCGGCGAAGAACGACCTTCGAGGGAAGCTCAGGCACCTCGCGATCGCGGGCGGGTGGAAGAAAGCCGAGCCGCTGTGGGACATGATCATCCGAGCGAAGCGTCTTCGGAGCGTGTTGCCGATGCTGGAGAACACGCTTGGGTGGGGGACGGGGAGGACGGCGGACGGCATCGCGGCTAAAGCCGCTCCTACAGTGTCGGATCTGGAGATCCGACCTACGACGGCAGGCCGCGGGTGAGGACGCCCACACGCCGAGGCTGTCACGGAGCCAGTTCGATGGATAGGTCGTCGAGGAAGAGGGTGAGGTCGGTGGGCGTGGTGGCGGCTGGGACGTAGATCTCGAGGACGACCTCGAGTGGTGGCTGGTCCTGGATGCCACTGCCGTCGCCCCCGACGGAGGTGGGAGGCTCGTCCTCGAGGTCCCAAATCCGAAGCGCCTGGACCGATGGCTAACGCGTCGCGTTGGGAGCGAGGACGGAGGCGTCCTCCTTGGGGCGCGTGCCGAGCGGGACCGGTCCGATGTCAGGGCCGCCGAACCCTCCCGCGTCAAAAGCGGCGCCAAATGCGCGGGAGGCGCGGCTCGACCAGAGCGTGTCCGCGATGAACGCCGGCTCGGAGACCCAAGAGTGGGCATCGTTGCCCGTCGCGGCCTGGTAGTCGGCGAACTGACCGGGCGCGTAGGCTTCGGCGCCGATGATCAGACGACCGGGGAAGTAGAGGTTGTGGTCGCCGGCATAACTGCCGCCCGCGACGACCTCTGCGTCGTTCGCATCGGCGATGATCGTGTTGATGGCATAGGCCGTCGCGTCGGCATCCACGACCAGCCCGGCTCGGCCCCCGCGGACCAGGCAGTGCTCGAGGGCGCAGTCGGCGCCGGCTCGGAGATGCAGGCCCACCTGGCCGTCGGATGAGTCGACCACCACGTTGCGGAGGTTGGTCGTCGCGCGGCGGATGGGGTGGTGTTGAGATTGTGGAAAACCGGCGCGGCCCGATGGGGAAATCGCGATGTTCTCAGGGCTGCCGGAGATGGTGCTGTCGATGACCGAATGGAATCCACCGATAAAGAAGATCCCCTTCAGAACGTTGTCCTCGACCGTTATTCCCGAGTAGTGAGTTCGCGCGTAGTCGATATCAGCGATGCCGTGGCACTGATTGTGTGAGAAGACCCCGTCGCGGACGTAGCACTCGCAGTTTTCGTGAGCGCTGAAGCCCTCATCCCCGTTCCAGACTCCGCGAATCCGTTCAAACCAGAGCGGCGCGCTGCCTCCGTGAATGTTGAAACCATCGTTGAAAAAGTGTTTGCAGGTGAGGTCGCGGACGATGATCTGGCCGGCGCCGCTAGTGAGGATGCCCGAGACGCGCACGCTCATCTCGAGGGAGTAGTCGGATGGCGACCTGCCCTCGGTTGGGCGGAAACTGAGAACGTCAGCCTCCCAGAACCACTGCTCGGGGCCTATATCAGTGGCGGACGCGCCCTTCTCGTAGCACGCGTCGGGCCCGAAGAGAAAGCGGACCTCCCGGGCCTGGTCGAGAGCCCATATGTTGCCCGCCACGCGCCAGCCATCCGCAGGCGCGGGATCCGCGCCTGATAGCGTCGCGCCGCCGCCCTCGACGATGAACGGCTCCGTTGCCGTGCCGCCGATGCGCAACGGAAGCGACTCGCGGTAGGGCTCGGGCATGGGCGTGAGGACGAGGGTGTCTGAGCGTCGGAGCGACTTCACCGCACGGCCAATCGTCCGGAATGGGGCGGTGACGCCGTCATTGTCGTCGCTGCCGCTGATGCCGTCGACGCGGTACGAGGTGGCGTGGGCGGAAGTGGCGAGTAGGAAGGCCAGGAAGTAGCGCATGGTTGCGGCTAGTTCGACGGGGGATGGGAGCGGACCTGGCGAGAGGAGGGCGAGTGGCGACACGAGAATTGGCGGGGGATGACTCCGCGGCTTGCCATACTTGGGACGATTACGGTTGTGGTCGTTTGCGCGGTCGTATGCTGGGGCGTGCAGGTGGCGAACCTGCAGCTAGGTGTCCTGCAGTTTCCGCCGCCGGCGGTCGGAGTGCTGTTGGTCCTCGTGTTGGTCAATCGGGCGATCAAGGCACTTGGGAAGTTCCGCGGGCTGACGAAGCAGGAGATCGCGGGCATCTACATCATGGCGATGCTCGCGACGATGGTGACGTCGCGCGGGCTGTACGATCTGCTGATCCCCGGCCTGGTCGGTTTGAACTACTACGCGCACCCGGCCAACAAGTGGGCGGAGATCTTCTACCCGAACATGCCGGACCACCTCGTGCCATGGGACCCCGGCGACGAGACGCTTCAGCCAGTGACCCGGGCGTTCTACGAGGGCACGGACCGGTGGGACGGATGGCTTGAGTACCTGTCCCAGTGGGCGGGGCCGCTAGCGTTCTGGCTGGTGCTGGCGGTGCTGTTGTTCTCGGCCTACTATTGCCTCGCGGCGATCATGCGCAAGCAGTGGGTGGATAGCGAGCGGCTGGGATTCCCGCTGGTGCAGTTGCCGCTCGAGCTGATCCGGGAGAGCACGGGGGAGGGCGAGAGCCAATTCCTCGGCAAGCCGTTGACATGGTGTGGCTTCGCGCTACCGGCGATCGTTTTCACGCTGACGGGCCTGCATGAGTTCTATCCGCAAGTGCCGGCGCTGCCGACCCGTGGCTTCACCGTGAACCAGTGGATGCCAAACCGGCCTTGGTCAGCGATCTACTTCACGCCGATCTACCTCTCGTTTGCGGCGGTCGGGTTCTTCTACTTCATCCCCACGCAATTGCTCGCGAGTCTGGCGTTCTTTTTCGTCTTCGCGCGGATGCAAGACGTCGTGCTTGATAGCTTCGGGATGTCGCTGAGGGGCATGCCGCTCTACGCGTGCAGGAACTACGTGGGTTACCAGGTGATGGGGGCGTACTGTCTGCTGGCGGGGTATTGGGTGTATGTCTCGCTGCCGCATCTGAGGGAAGTCTGGCGAAAAGCGACGGGCCGGGGGGACGGCATGGGCGCGATGAATCGCGCCCCTACAACGGCACGAGACGGCCAGGATGAGATGTTGCCGGAATCGTGGGCGCTGTGGGGCTTGGTGCTCTGCTTCGCTGGGATCATCGCGTGGAGCTTGCTGGCGGGGCTGAGTCTCTGGGTCGCTGTGCTGGAGTTTGGCGCGCTGATCTTCGTGCTGGCGATGGTGATGGCGCGCAGCACCGCCGAAGCCGGTCTGCCGATGACCGAGGTCAGCTTCCGACCGATGAACCTGTTCGAGCTGTTCTCGCCGATGCACAACGTTGGCAAGCGCAATCTCACCGTGCTGGGATTGCTCGATGCGATCATGCTGAGGGATCAACGCGGGCTTACGCTCACGGCGTACCTCGACGGCTCGAAACTCGGCGATGGCCTGGGCATGAGTCGCCGGAGCCTGCTCTCCATCTGCGCGGTGGCGATCGTGGCGTCTCTCATCGTCGGCGGCGTGCTGCAGCTCGCGGTGCCCTACAACCTGGGAGGGGTCGGGCTCTACCCGCCGAACTACGCCCAATACCCGATCTGGGAATTCCAGGCGCACGCGCCGGCAGTGACGAGCCAAGTGCCGTACAGCCCGCTCGCGCTCGTGTGGTTCGCCGCGGGCATTCTCATCACGGCCGTTACGGCGTGGATGCGCGCGCACTACGCGTGGTGGCCGCTGTCGCCGCTGGCGTATGCGGTGAGCGGGTCGTGGACGATGATCGTGTTCTGGGTCTCGATCATGATCGCGTGGCTCCTGAAGGTAATCATCTTCCGGTATGGCGGGATGAAGACGTTCCTGAGGGGCAGACCGTTCTTTCTGGGCATGATTCTGGGAGAGTTCATCGCCATATTGGGCTGGAGCGTGGTGGCGTTCGCGACGCGGAAGGCGATGTCGATCTTCGCATACTGGTGAAGGACGGAGGGTGATGATGTCAGACGCGCCACGCAAGCTGCAACTGCAGATGGTTATTCCCGAGGACCAGCTCGATTCGCCGCCTGAGGTGACGGTGCCCGAGGGCTACCGGCTCAGGATCTACGAGCCGGGCGACATCGACGAGCACCGGCGGGTGATGCACCTCGCCGGGTTCGAAGGCTGGAACGACGAGCAGATGGAGGCGACGCTGAAGACCGTGCTGCCGGACGGTCTCTTCGTAGTGGAGCACGAGGCCTCCGCCAAGCTCGTCGCGACGGCGATGGCGCAACACGTGCCGACAGACTTGCACCCGTTCGGCGGGATGCTCGGTTGGGTGGCCGGCGATCCTGAGCACAAGGGCAAAGGCCTCGGGATGACGGTCTGCGCGGCGGCGACGCGGCGGCTGATCGAGGGCAAATACCGGAGGATCTACCTCTGCACGGACGATTGGCGCCATCCCGCGTTGGTGACGTACCTGCGGCTGGGCTACCAGCCGCTGCTGTTCCTGTCGGACATGGAGGAACGGTGGCGGGCTGTGTATGAGGAACTGGGGTGGGATGGGTGACGGACGGCGTCGGATCTGGAGATCCGACCTACGACGTCGGAGGCGGCCGAGCGGATAGACGACGGTGCGTGTAGTTCAATCCAGGTGAAGGTAGCGAGCGACGACGCGGAACCGGCGCGGGCCGGGTTTGAGCGCGATGACCTCACCCGAGACATCGGCAGGTCGTCCATTAACTGTGGCGCGCATTGAGGCCATACCGTGGGGATGGGGGAGGCGGAGGTGTATCGATTGCCACTCGTCGCGCGTTGGCGGGATGATGGTGGCCTCGATTCGCCCCTTGTCGATACGTGAAATCACATCGCACGTCATCTTCCCGAAGTGAGTGGGCGCATCGGCGAAGCGCACGCGAGAGCCATCCCGGAACCACGCGCGCGGCGCGCCCGCAAGCAGCTTGAGCGAGCCGTCCGCGGGAATCGCTTCGGTGACCAGCATGTTGCGGAGGTAGTGCAGTGCGACCGCGCTGGAGCATGGAACCGGGTCGCTCATGTCGGGGACCTTGTACTTTGAGCGGACGTGGAGGTCGCTGGCATAGATGAGGTTGGTCTCGCGCGATGCAAAGGTCTCGCGGTCCATGTTGAAAGCCAGGTAGCCGTAGAAGCCCAGCAGAAACTCGTCGATCTCGCCCTCGTGTAGCTTCCCGAGCAGGTAGCCCAAGCCGTAGATACCGTCGAGACCTCCGGCGCCCGCGTCGCGGCGGAAGCGAGGCATGTTGCAGAACATCAGGTTGTCTTCGACCATGTAGTCCGCAAGCAGGCTCCAGTGCTTCGAGCCCGGATCGAACGGGAGCAAGTCGAGCAACAGCCCCGCGAAGAGTTGGTAGTAGTCGTCGCCTACGGGCTCAGTGGCATCAAGCCGAAGCGGCAAGAACGGCGGCTCGTGGTCGGGCTGGTAGTTGGCTTCGACTACTTCCAGCAGCAGCGTGCGGTAGTCGTCGGCGATCTTCGCGTAGCGCTCGGAGGTCTCGCTGTCGCCAAACTCGTTGAGCGCCCAAGCAGTGTCGGCCATCCCCCGCCAGCAGGCGAAGTTCGGGTAGAGCGCGTAGCACTGCAGCCCCGCGATGTCGCCGCCGTATGACCATTTCGGCAGCAAGCCCCAGTGCAGCGGGCGTGGATCGGTGGTCTGCATGGTTGTGGCGCGTTGCTCGATGGTCCACTCGGCGCACGTGCGGAGAAGGTCGAGGTGCTTGGCGAGCCATTCGCGGTCGCGGCTGAAGCGGTAGGCCTGCACGGCGTAATGGGGCTGGAGTCCGTTGCGGTATTGCTGGTGGCGGTTGGCGTAGACCTTGTATTCGGGCACCTTGACGAGGAACTCAGGCGTCAGGTAGGTGCCATCCATGTAGCGCTGCGCATCGCCGTAGAAGCCGCTGAAGGCGAGGGCCATCATGGCGAAGCCCTCTTCAACTCCATACAGCCCGCGGTAGTAAGCGCCGGGCTCTGAGCCGTAATACATGATGTCGCCGTCGCCGCCGATGAAGAGCTGGGTCAACACAGCGCGGTAGAGGTTTTCGACGCGGGGCTCGGGCAGGTCGATGACCATGCCAGGCTCGAGCAACTCGTCCCAATAGGCGCGGAAATCGTCCAGGGCGTCGTCGAAGCGCGCAGCCATGTAGAGATCCGCGTCGGCGGCAGGCGTCGGAGCGTCGTGAGGTTTCTTGAACTCGACGGCGACGCTCTCCCCCGCGGGGATGGCCATCGGCACGCGGATGGTGTCTGCCGAGACTTCGGAGGTAGTCGCGAGGACGACGGCGTCGGCGGGTGCCGATCCTCCGGCGACGCGGGCCGTGAGGGATGTCTCGATGGGGGCGTCAGTGAGGTTCTCAAGTTCAACCCGGACGAAGAGCGTGGGTTTGGTGCGGTCCGGATCGGCGTGGATGACGAAGGCGGTTTCGGTGACGCGGATGTCGCCGATTTGGCCGGAAACGATGACGCCCGGGCGCCAGCCATCAATGAGTGTTCGGGTGACGGTATCGCGGACATCGGCGAGCGCGGCCTCCTCGTCACCGATGGCGAATGAGAGCGTGTCGCGGGAGATGAGCCGACCGTCCCAGGTGGCGCCCGTCTCGTGGGCGGCGTCTTTCAGGCCGAGCAGCGTCTTCGCGGGAGACATGGAGAGCGCGAGGGTGGAAATGCTCTCGAATGAGGGCTCCCCGTCCGACGAGAGGACCTCGCGCTCGATGGCGTTGTCGGTGACAAGGTGATCGGGCCACACGTTCGGTGCGGACGGGATGTAGCGGAGGACTTCAAGGTCGGTCGGCCGGAGCGAGGACTTGGTGATGCGGGCGCGGCATGCCCGCGTGGCTGTCGGCCTGAAGGTGAACTCCAGCCGGTCGTCGCCCAGATGCTGCTCGGCATTGACGGCGATCCATGACGCGCCATTGTGGATCTCGAGGGCGACATCGCCATCGCCCGGGAGTGGCGACCCCGGGGCGAAGACGACGGCCGCACCCTCGATGACGTGCTGGATGGGCCACTCGACTCCGAGCGTGGAGCCGTCGGAGGTATCGGTCGACGCGCCGGGCTGAGACTCGGAGAGATGTGCGATGTTGCGCGGGAGACTCGTTGGCGTGAGGGCGGCGAACTCGGCCGCCGACAGTGTAACGGCGCCGATGACGGCGGGCGCGGCGTCGGAGGAGAGCTGAGCCGCGAACTCCTGCATCGCGAGCAATGCTCGTTCGCCGCCGCCCGCCGCGGGCTGCACGATGCGGATCGACCGGACCTCACGCGGAGCGAAGGTCAGGACGGACTGGCGCTCGGTTGGGCGGTACCAATGGCCACCCTCGGTCAGCGCGACCCAGTTCTGATCGCTGAGGTACTCAACGCGGAATGCCTTCGACCGCCACTCGGGCTTTGACCACCATAGGTCGACCTCGTTGATGGTGATGGGCTCGTCCCAGTCGAGTCGGACCCAGTGCTCCGCATACTCGGATTCAGCCGACACCCACGTGTTGCTGGCGTTGCCGAAGTGATCCGCGTGGTTGAATGGCACGTTCGGTTCCGCGCCCTCGGCGATCCACTTGCCGTCGGTGAGGACGCTGGTACCGTAGCCGCTGA
>CAZKUN010000032.1:18527-52781 GCA_964555935.1 uncultured Armatimonadia bacterium
GGGCCGGCGCGGACATGGCGGCGATCAGAAGCCAGGTCATTGTGTGGGTCACCCTTCGATACGGCCGCAGGCAGGAATGCCTGCGGTACGCGACGGAGTCGGATGACAGCTAGTCGTCGAGCGTGCCGGGCGTGAGGCCGAGTGGCAGCATCGCCGGGCGCTCGCACGTGGTAGTCAGATCGACGTACGCGCTATGCGCGGAGGCATCGTGGAAGGACTCCATGATGTCGAGAACATGGAACGCCAGCGCGCCGGACGCGCGGTGCGGCCGGCCGGAGCGGATCGCGTAGGCCATGTCGGCGACGCCGATTCCGCGGTTGTTGTCGGCGTAGATGTGGCTGGGCGGCATGGTGGCCCACTCGTCCATCCCCGGTTTTCGCACGCGGACCGGGCCTCCGAAACTGTTGGCGTCGGGCACCTGCATCGTGCCCTCCGTGCCGTAGATCTCAATCGGCGGGTGGGTCGCGGCCCACACGTCGAAGGTGGTAGTGATCGTGCCGATCGCGCCATTGGCGAATCGCATGATGCCCGTCACGTGTGTCGCGACATCGACGTCGATCATCGTACCGCGCTTCGGTTCGCTGGTGATCGCGCGCCGCGGGAAGGTGATGGTCGCCGAGCCGGTTAGCTGGTCGACGGGGCCGAGGAGATTCACGAGCGCGGCCAGGTAATAGGGCCCCATGTCGAACATCGGGCCGCCGCCGGCCTTGTAGTAGAACTCGGGATCTGGGTGCCAGTGCTCGTGTCCGTGGCACATCATGTGGGCATTGCAGCCGATGGGCTCGCCGATCCAGCCGTCGTCGAGGACCTTGCGGGCGGTCTGGATGCTGGCGCCCATGAAGGTGTCGGGCGCGCATCCGATGAGGAGGCCTTTCTCGGCGGCGAGCTGCACGACGGGCGCGCCCTCCGCGCGAGAGACGGCGAAGGGTTTTTCCGCGTAGGTGTGTTTGCCGGCCTCGAGCGCGGCGATGGCGACCTCGGCATGAGCGCCGGGGATCGTGAGGTTGACGACGATCTCGATCTCGTCCACGGCGAGGAGTTCATCGACCGTGCAGGCTCGGGGGACGGAGAACTCCTCGGCGCGGGCCTTGGCGCGGTCGATATCCAGGTCGGCGCACGCGACGATCTCGAGGACATCGAAGCGATCGCCGGCTGATAGGTACGACGGGCTGATGTTGCCACATCCGATGACTCCGACTCTGGTTGTTTGCATGGCTTGACGAGCGGCTCCCTCGGTTGAGTGCGGTGACGGGCGGACGGCAGGGCGCGATAAATCGCGCCCCTACATGCGGCAGCTCGGACGTACCCTTGGCGCCGACGATCGAGACGATCGTCGTACGGGTTCGCGGACGGCGTCACGGCCCGGCGGAGACGCCGGTCAGCCAGATGAAGCGCCAGTCCTGGCCTGGCATGGATAGAGTGAGGACAGCGTCCCGAAACGGGATCTCGGCATCTGTGATGGCGTCCCGAGCCGATGCGTCGTCGGCGAACTGCAGGCCGTTCAACGCAATGTGACAGTCGGCCTTCTCCGCAGACAGGTTTGACACGATGAACAGCGCTCGATTGTCCGGGTGAAGCCAGAAACTCGCGTAGCATCCCTCGGGCGAGACCGTCGCGTGGTCCGCATTCTTCCAGTAGGGCAACCACTCGGATTCCGCGACACCAAACTCCTCGCGAAGGTCCCAGACGGACGCGAGCCAGTCGAGGTCTGGCAGCTTCTCCGGCCGGGTGGGGACATCGTGCAAGAACGCGATCGCCTGGCACTGTCGCGTGCCGCCGAGGACGTAATACAGCAGGTCCGCCGGCGTGCCCCAGTTGTAGCCCATGAACTCCGTGCGGAAGCGATCGAGGGGGAGGCCTTCGACCTTGACTTTGGGCCCTCGCCCAAGCTGCTCGCCGTTCCAGTAGCTGGTTGAGAACGCGAGCGCTCCGGCGTGCATCGCGTCGTAGACATGGAGATCGACGATGCCGTCGGGTTTGCGCGATTTCACGACGGTGTAGATGCGCTTGAACGTCTCGCGGACGTCGAAGATGGGGTATGTGGCGACCTTAGTGCCGTCGAAACTCGTCGCGCCGCACCCATGGAGCGGATTGTCGCAAGCCCAGGGGATGCTGGTCGAATCGAGGTACACGCCGTCGGCGTCGTAGTCGTCGATGAGGTGGGCGATGCCATCAACCAGGAAGTCCTGCCACGCGCTGCGTTGGCAGACGATGTGGGTCATCTGGGACTCTAGCCCGGGCAGTCGGTCGATTGGGTAGGGGACGGTAGGGACCTTCTTCATCTCATCGATGAAGGCGGGCGCTTCCGGGGCGACCTCGGATAGCAGGAAGCCGCCCACGTAGGGCACGACTTTCATCTCGTGATCGTGACATTGCTCGACGAAAGACCGGAACTCGCCCTCGTGGCCGAGAGGCAAGGGGTAGCTGAAGGCATCCCACATGCGGAGCATGAGCATGGCGCGGGAACCCTTGTCCCGGAAGTGCTCAAGGGCGGGCTTGCCGTCGACTTCTTTGCCGCCGATATCGAGGGAGAAGCCGTACCAGGGATTCCGGACGATGCGTTCATCCCAGACCGTGCGGGTCATCGGCTTGCTGGGCGTGGCGTGGAAACCGAAGGTGTAGGTCAGCTCGTCGCCCCGGTCGAGGGAGACCTCGCGATCGACGAGGGTCAGGCGGAGGAGCGTCACATCGTCCTGGCGGAGGACCTGGATGGCTTTGGATGTGTCGTCGAGGAGCCAGTTGCAGGATGATTCGCAGAGCCACTGAAGCCCGCGCTCCTCATCTCCGAGCCAGACGATGGGCTGGAAGGCGGATGAGTAGTCCTCGGTGAGGGCGCCGGATTTGACGGCCTCCCACGTGTAGATGAGCTTGGCGTGTTCGGGTGTTAGTGGGATGTCGAAGATCAGCCCGGTGAGTTGGGTGGCCTTGGTCGCGCGGAGCGACCAGTCGAACCTGATGAGGCCGTCGTATTCGATCTCAGTGAGGGACGTGAGGCGCCAAGCATCGGCCGTCGCCTGTTGGGAGAGGGCCACGCGGGCCGGCGATTCACCTCGTATCTTCGGGCCAGCGGGCTGGAGTGAGACGCCACCCTCAGGAGTGGCGACGGACAGGCTGATCGGTCCAGCTAGCATGGGTTCGTCGCGGCTCATGATGGCCGATACGAACGGGCCTGGGCCGAACGTGTAGGTGCGGCCCCATGGCGAGACGGACACGGACTTGCCGGTCTTCGCCATGACGAGACGGGTGAACGGCGTAAGCACATCATCGGAGGCGCCGGCCTTGGATTCGAACCACCCGGGCGGCTCGGGATAGTTGACCGCCGTCGCGGCGATCTCGCGCCCGTGCATGGCGGCGGTGAGCCGATAGTCGCCCGGCTGCAGCCCCATCGTGGGGATGATCGCGCTCGCGTTCCAGCGATCGGCATCCGGGCGGGTCTCCTCGATCGCGCCACGGACCGTTTTGACGGGATCGCCGCCCGCTGCCGGCGTGAGGCTGAAGGTGACGGTCTGCGCATCAGGTGGGGAATCAGTCACCAGGTCGACCAGCACGCGGGCGCGAGAGATGTTGAGTTTGGGCGTCAGCACTGCGAGCGGCTCCGATGGCCCGGCGAGGCCGGCGTGTTCAGCGACGACTGACTCGGGGACGGCGCGGTTCCAGAGCCAGACCTCGTCGATATCGCCCTCGAAGTGGCCGGCGAACCATCCGCCGATGCGGCGCGGCCCGCCCTTGGTCTTTGAGATCGGCAACTCAAGCGGGCCGACCTCGACGCGCGCCCCGTCGATGTACAGGTAGTAGCGCGGGTACTCGCAGATGAGCGCGATGTGGTGCCACTCGTGGTCATCGAGACGCTCGGCGCTGGTGAGGATGACGCCGTAGCGCGAGCCGTCAGCCTGCTCAAAGCGGAGCTTGCCTCGGTCGATGCGGAGGTTCCAATTGCGGTTGATCGTCAACCCGGCGGCGTCACCGAAGATCATCCGGTTGCGCTCGTCCGTGCGGTCCGCGCGGAGCCAGGCCTCGATGGTGAGATCGCCCTCGAGAACGAAGGCGGGATCGCTGCCGCAATCAACGAAATCGTTCTCGCCATCGAATCGCAGGGCCTTGCCGCGTGGCGAGTCGATCGGAACGGCTCCATGGACCTTCGCATCGAGCCCGTTGCCCGAGGAATCGGCGGCGATGGCGCCCGTGACTTCGTCGAAGGTGTAGTGGGCGACTAGGCCGGGCTGGGCGGGGGCGTGAACTGGGAGAATGGCGAGGATGGCGAGTAGCATGGGTGGCTCCGAGACGACGGCGATGCGGACGAGGGCGCCCGCGCTCCGGTGACTGCGTCGGATCTGGAGATCCGACCTACGACGGCTACGGCTTCGATATCCTCCGCCCATACCCCTTCGTGGGGTCGGGCACGAGGAGATTGGTGTGGGCGGCGGAACATACCGTGCGTCTGCTCTGAGATATGGGACTAGGGGGAAGTCATGGATAAGCTGAAGGTCGGCGTGTTGGGCTTGCGGCGCGGGATCACGCATCTGAACAACTTCCTGCATGTGGATGAGGCGGTGGTGATTGGGGCCGCGGATCGCATCCCGGCCAGGCGAGAGCGGGCGGCCGAGGTGTCGAAAGATGCGGACGTGAAGATCGTCGAGGAGTTTGATGACCTGCTGGCGATGCAGCCGGATGCGGTGGTGATCGCGAGCAACGGCAAGCTGCAAGTCGAGCACTGCTGCCAGGCGATGGAGGCGGGATGTCACGTGCTGAGCGAGGTGCCCGGCGCGGACACGGAGGACGAACTCGTCCGCCTGCGAGACTGCGTCGAGACGACCGGGAAGACCTACATGTTCGCCGAGAACATGTGCTTTCTGGACTTCATCCGGTACTGGCGCAAATGGCTGCTGGACGGGCGCATGGGTGAGGTGACGCTGGCGGAGGCGGAGTACCTGCACTATCTCCCCGCGACCCTGACGACGCCGGATGGGACGGTGATGACCCCGTCGCAGGCGAAGGCCGAAGGGCGCGTCGACACGGCGCCCGTGTGGCGGGCGGATCAGCCGCCGATCCAGTATTTGACGCATGATTTGGGGCCGATCCTTGAGGTGATCGACGATCGCGCTGTCAACGTCTCGTGCAAGAGCGCGCCGTGGCGCTGCGAGGAAACGCCGCTGCGGTCGGACGGACAATTCGCGTTATTTGAGACCGCGAAGGGCACGCTGATTCGAGTGCTGGTGACGCTGAGCACGCGGCGCCCGAGCGAACATCGGTACCGGCTGTTTGGGACGAAGGGGGCGGCGGAGTGGTTCAGCTACGAGGGCTACTGCCGACTCTTCGACAAGGACCGCGAGGAGAGCGAGGGCTGGCAGAAGGTCGATATCGGACTGGCGGCGAGGGATGACGATACATCAACAGGTCACGGTGGCACAGACCTGAAGCTGGCGCGGTGTTTCGCTAACACCGTGCTTGAGGGCAAACCATCGCCGATGGATGTCTACCGGGCGATCGAATACTGCCTTCCGGGGATCATCGCGAACGAGTCGGCGAAACTTGGCGGCGCGCCGTTGCCGATCCCGGACCTGCGACGGAAGCCGTATGAGACGACGCGGCTCTGGGACGCGGTGGGGTTGCCGGAGGCGGATCCGAGTTTGGAGGAGTGACGGCGACGGCAGTGCGGACGAGGGCGTCCGCGCTCCAGTGACGGCGGACAGCAGGGCGCGATTCATCGCGCCCCTACGCGAGCGACCAATTGCTGTCGTAGAAGCCGAAGTCGATGACCTCATCGGCGTCCCAGATGAGGTAGTCGGGCAATAGCTGCATGTTGAGGTGGGTTGCGCCGGTGACGGCCTCGGGCGTGAGGCCGGCGGTGACGACAAGCAGGCGCTCAGGATTGGCGGGCGAGGGGAAGCAGGCGCTGATACCGAGTTGCTTGCCCTCGTACCTCCGGCCGCCGAGAGTGATCGACCCCTCGCCGAACTCCAGTGGGAGTTTCCCCTCGAACTGCTTGAGCACGGAGTTCGATTCGTACGTCCCCAGTAGCCAGAGATTGCAGCTCTCGACATCGGCCGGGCCAAGCTGATGGTCCGCGGAGTTGGGGATGTCGTACCAGCTCTGGCCAGCGAAAATACCGCGATGGACGCCACCGTTCGTCTGCTTGAAGCTCCCGGGCAACTGGTTGGACATCCACTGCATGAGGAACGTGTCGTGGTTACTGCCCTGGCTCCCAAACGCCAGGCGCATGGGCTCGAGGAATACGTCGCCGACGGGGCCGGAACAGCCGTGGCGTTTTGAGCCGGCGAGCGCGGCAGAGCCGGTGACACCCCACGTGCCGCCTGTTTTCTCGAAGTTGACCAGTCGGGCAGAGACGTCCGCGTCGATTGCGGTGCCATCGATCTCCACCATGCCGGTCGTGGCGTGGGCGGTTGGGCCGAGCGCGACGCGGGTGGCGTTGCTTGTGGTGACGACGACGCGGCCGGCGTCGATCTTGGCGTTCACCTCAGCCGCCTCGCCGTGGCGGTCGATCTGGTCGACGGCGACCCAATGCGTGCGGTTGTGCCGGAGGCCATGGACGGTGAGCGTGATGGCCTCGGGGTCTGTGACGCGGGTCTGTTCCGACATCCACTGAATCGTCGGGATCAAGCGCTCGGGCGGGCTGCAACCGTGCCCGGTCTCGGGCACCTCGTCGTATTGGTGCGGGATGCCCTCATCGGTGAGCTTGCGCGACATGCTGCGGGAATGCTCCACCGGCACGCCGCCGCCGATGCCGATATCCCACGCGCCGTGGGTGATGCGAAGCGCCGTGTTGCGCAGGTTGCCGACTCGGAACGTCGCGCCGCGCGCGACCCAGGAGTGCTCCTCCCATGGCATCATCCGCATGATGTAGCCGCCGGGCTTGGTCCAGAGCCGGTAATCGCAATAGCCGCAGAACGGTGCGGCGGCGGCGAAGCGATCGGGGTAGTGCGACGCCAAGAACCAGGTGGACGCGCCGCCCATCGAGCCGCCAGTGACGCTGATGCGGTTGGGATCGATGGGGAACTTGTCACGCAGCGCCTCGACCGCCTCAAAGAAGTCGACCTCGCCCGGGCCCTGGTAGACCGAGCCAGGGCCTCGGCCGCACGGCTTGGCGATGACGCACTCGACGCCCAGGTCGCGCGCGCCGGCTGCGAGGTTTCCGCACTGCTTGACGGAGCCCTCGAGGTTGGCGATGGCGCCGGGGGAGACATCGAGGATGAGCGCCTTCGGTTCGGTGCCATCATCGGTCGCGCAAACAGGCAGCGGCTGGTCCTTGTCGTCGAGGCGGGACGCGTAGTGGAGAAGCTCAGCGGGCATGAAGGCCTCCTTGGGTGGCGCAACGATGCGAGGTTCGGCTGAAGTCGGCCGATTACCTACACGGAGGACGAACCACGGCCATCGGCTAAAGGGCGAGGGAGACGACGCGAAGCCCCGGAGGGACTGACATGAAGCGCGGATTGCTCGTGATGACGGCTCTGATCGCTGCGGGCGCGGCGGGTGCGCAAGGCTCGGTAACCTCGCTGAAGACGGGCGAGATTGCCGTGGATGGAGTGCTGGATGAGGCGGCTTGGCAGGAGGGCGAATGGAGCAGCGGCTTCACGATGCTCGATAACCCCGCCGCGCGCCCGGCGGCCGAGACGCGGTTCAAGATCGCGCATGACGCGGATGCGGTGTACGTGGGCGTCGAGCTGGACGAACCGAGCGTCGCGACCATGAAGGCGAACATCATCGAGCGCGACGGGAGGCTTCACACGGATGACTGTGTCGAGATCATGCTCGACCCGACGGGCGAGCGGATCGAGTACTACCACTTCATCATCAACAGCCTGGGCGCGGTCTACGACGCCCAACTCCGCCAAGGCGGAAACGTGCAGACCGAGAGATGGGACTGCGCGATTCAGGCCGCGGCTGAGGTGGGGGAGGGCAAGTGGACCGTCGAGGTCCGGTTGCCGGTGGTTGAGCTTGGCCTCACCGAGGCGTCGACGGGCGACTGGGCGATCAACGTGACGCGCGAGCGGTATGCGGATGGAGCGGAGCTTTCGAGCTTCGTGCCGATCACGGGCGGTTTTCATCAGCCCTCGCTTTACGCGAAGCTGCAGCTTGAGGGGGCGGACTTCGGTCCGTATCTCTGGCAGGTGAAGGAGCCGTATGAGACGCGCGTGATGCCTGGCGATGGCGCGGGGCTGGTCTACACGGCGAAGACGCACGTTACGAACGCGGGCCCGGCGTTTCAGTTCATCGCCGTGAGAGGCGTGCTGGGCGAGACGCCTGGCGAGTGGGTGAAGGACGGGCTCGACTCGAAGCAAGGGCGAGAATACGAGATCAGCGTTCCGGCCGGCCCGGGCCGGCAGACCTTGCGGATTGAGGTGGCGGACAGAGATGACACATCGCGGTTGCTGTCAGTCACGAAGACGCAGGTAGACGTGGAGTACTCGCCGATCACCATCACGATGATCGCTCCGTGGTATCGCGATTCGATCTATGCGACCGAGGAGATCGATGAGTTGGTGTTTGTCGTAGACGTGGCGCTTCCGGCTGAGGAGTTTCAGGGGCGAGAAGTGCGCGCCGCGTTGTCGGCTGTCGACGAGGCGACGAGCGACGCGGGCGAGGTGCTGGCGAGGACAGCGACGGCCGCGCAACCGACCCAGACCATCAGCCTGGCCATTCCGGAGTTGGCGGACGGCGAGTACGTGCTGGATGTGTGGGTCGAGACCGGGGAGCCGGGCGTCCCGCGCGCGAGGAAGACCATCCGGAAGCTTCCGAAAGTCGCGGACGAATGGCGCATCGCCGAGGGTGGCGTGCTGATGCATAACGGCGAGCCGGTGTTGCCGTTTGGGTGGTTCAGCATACCGACCGAGGCGATGGAGGACCCCGAACACGCCTACGTGCTCATGCAGGAGTATAACGCCCAGTACCGCACGATCGAGCAGAATCGCGAGCGACTCGACAGCGTCGTCGCGGCGGGAACAGCGGTGACGATGTACCCGTATCAGTCGAACGCGATGATGACTCCGGCGGCCGTGTGGGGACAGCCGCTGACGGATGAAGAGGCGGCGGGCCTGCGGGACAACATAGCGGGGCTGATGGATCATCCGGGCGTGTTCGCGTGGTACATGGCCGACGAGCCGGAGCTTCGGCCCGCGCTGCCCGAGCGCTGCCGGGCGTTGTACGAGACGATCCGCGATGTGGACCCGTACCACCCGTGCATCATGCTGAACGACACGATCGCGGGAATCTACAAATACGTGGACGGTGGCGACATCCTGATGCCCGACCCATATCCGTGCTACATCAAGGGCGGGCTCGCCGCGCAGCCGATCGAGAAAGTCGGCAAGTTCATCCAGGCCTGCGCGGATGCGGGGAGAGGCCGCAAGGCGATCTTCGCGACGCCTCAGGGATTCAACTACGGCGACTATGGCAAGAAGAACCAGCGCGGTCCGAACTTCGCCGAGCTACGCAACGAGCTGTATCAGTGCGTGGTCTACGGCGCGAAGGGGTTCCTCTGGTACACCTACAGCCACACGCAGAATTACCCGGACATCGACCTGGGGATGAAGTGGCTGTCCTTTGAGGTGGCGGACCTGAAGGACTGGATCCTCGCCGAGCCCCACTCGACCCGTACGGTGACTGTCGAGGCGGACCAGGCGGATCACATCCACGCGTCGGTGCGGGAGGCGAACGGGCGTACTGTGATCATCGCGGTGAACACGTCGACCGAGCCGCAGGACGTGACGCTGAGCATCGCGCCGGCCATCGCGCGCGAGGAGCTGCACGTGGTCTCGGAGGGTCGGACCATCGCGCTCAACGAGGGCGCGATCACCGATCACTTCGGGACGTATGAGACGCATATCTACACGACCGACGCGGAGTTGGCGAGCCGGGATACGAAGGCAGACCGGTTGGCGCTGATCGACGAGGCCAACGCGGCCCGCAGGAAGCCGGGCAACATTGCGTTTGAGGACAACGGGACGACGGTGGAGGTCTCATCGAAGTCACGGTACGGATCCACGCCGGATCGGCTGGTGGACGGCGTGACGGAGGGGATGCGGTGGACGGACGGAACGCCGAGCGAGTTGCCTGACTGGGTGACGGTGACATGGCCGGATGCGCAGACGGTCGGACGCGTTGTCATCTACACGAGCACGATTGCCGATTTCGAGGTGCAAGTGCCCGACGGCGATGAATGGCGGACGGTGGGTGAGGCGGCGGGGAATGAAGGCGCCAGCGCGGAGACGGTGCTGAATGAGCCGGTGGAGACGACGGCCGTGCGGATCGTGGTGACGGGGTTGCAGGGCGAGGAGAAGAACGCGGTGATCTGGGAGGTGGAGGCGTATGAGGAGTGAGCGGCGGACGGCGACGGCGTCGGGGTTGAAACCCCTCTTACAGGGGGTGGCGCTGATCGGGGCGGTTGGGAGTGGCGCATGGGGACAGGAGTTGGTTGCGCATTGGACGATGGACGAGGTCGAGGTTGCGGACGCCACGGGGAATGGGCATGACGCGACATGGGGAGAGGCGCGGGCGGAAGTGGTGGATGGGCTGGTTGGCGGCGCGCTGAACTTCGAGGCGGAGAAGGAGCACTACCTCCAGGTAGCGGAATCGAGCGACTTCAACTTCACGGGACCGTTTACGGTGATGGCATGGGTGAAGCCCACGCGCCGGAACGCGGCGTTTGCTATCGCCTGCATGAAGGGCGACAAGTCAGGCGACCCGCCGTGGCCGGGATGGCGGTTGAGGTTCTTCTGGGCGCGGGCGATGCTTCAGGTGGGGACGCCCGATGGTCTGGAGCCGAGCGTGTCGAGTGAGGAGTGGAGCGTGCCGGTGGGGTATTGGACCCATGTGGCGGCGAGTTGGGATGGGGAGCAACTGCGGATCTTCACGAATGCGGTTGAGAGAGCGGCGACCGAGTTCTCAGGAGAGATCGCGCCACAGCCCCGGCCGCTGATCATCGGCAACTACATCGGGCGCAAGAACGCCTACGCGTTCGATGGCCTGATCGACGATGTGAGGATCTATGACGGCGCGCTCACGGAGGACGAGGTCTTCACGGCAGCCCGTCCTCAATGACCGGCAGGTGCAGGACGGATTTGTGCTCGAGATCATGGATGACTTGGTTGGATGCGGGGCGCGGGTCCGTCTCCTGCCACGTCGGGGTCATCGTGTTCGGATGAGGCAGGATGCGGGGGAAGCAGCTGCTGGTGATGATGAGCGAGACCCGCGAGCCGCGCGGGAAGACGTAGGCTAGATTCCCGAGGTTGATTCGGATCTGCGTCGGCTGATTCGCATCCAGGGCGCGGACATCGGACCACCCGTGACGGTAACGGCAGCGGAGGCTGCCGTGGCCCAGCACGATCACTCGGCCGCCCGGCTCCACCACGCAGAGCTTGGCGATGTAGTCGGTATCGTGCGCGTCGGACGCGATCCAGAGGTCGAGGTTCACGTCCCCCGCGACGGTGAGGTTGTCGTCCAGGACGGGCCCCCGGTAGTAGAGCACGTCGTCACGTGACAGGATCTCGCGCTGGTCCACGGGACCCGCCGCCGCGAGGCCCCAGTAGATCGGGCCGCCGTGGGTTGGAACCGGGTTCAGCGGATCGTAGGTGTAACGGTCCGGCGGCTCGTCGCCCGGCTCGTCGCGCGCGAGCCTGCCATCGCTACCGATGCCGTTGGCGGCTCCCCCTGACCGCAGATTCCACTCCTGATCCGTCACCCCCGGGGGCGGCCAACTCCCCAGATTGACCCAGCGGTTCTCGCCCATCAGGAAGACTCGAACCGGCGGTTCTTCTGTGATCCCATCGTCGATGTCGCGCAGCCACAGGTCGAGGAAGCGGCGCTCGTAGGCGAGGGTATCCGCCGCGGCCGATGGCCCGAAGTTCCACTGGCCGTACTCGTGCTGGCCGATGGTGCTATGTCCCCACGGGCCGATGTAGAGGCGCTGGCTGGCGCGGGCGAGGTCGGTGGCGCCATGCTGGCCGATCTCAGCGAATGACTGGAATTGGCCGCGGGTGAGGTGATCGAACCAGCCGCCGACGTGCATGCCGGGAACCGCGATGTGCTCGTACATTCGGTGCTGGTCGATGGCCTGCCAGTAGTCGTCGTAGGTATCGTGGGCGACCCACTCGCGGAGTTCGGGCGAGCGGAAGCCGAGGCGCTCCTCGATCTCACCGAGGGTGCGGAGCTGATGGAGATCGGCCCACGGCGCATGGTCGTACTGGGGCTGGGTCCGGCAGACGGCGTGGCTGAGCGCCCAGCGAATCGCGTTGGCGAAGGCGAAGCACCCGTCGTAGCGGATCCAATCGGTGAAGAAGCTGGTCGGCGCGACGCCGGGGACGATGCACTTCAGCGCATCGTGAGCGCCGGCGGCGGCGGGGATCTGAACGATGCCCAGGTAGCTGCGGCCGACCATGCCGACGCGCCCGTTGCAGAAGGACTGGTCGGCAATCCAGGCAATCGTGTCTTGCCCATCCCGGGCCTCATCAACGAGCGGGTGGAAGGCGCCGTCGGAATCGTACTTCCCGCGGCAGTCCTGGGTGACGAAGGCGTAGTCCTCGGACGTGTAGCGGCGCGCGCCGCCAAGGGCGCTGCGTCGGTGGTATGGGGTGCGGGTGAAGAGGACGGGGAATGGGCCGGGCCCGCTCGGCAGCCAGACGTCGGTGGCCAGCTCGACACCGTCAGACATGGGGACGCGCTTGCAGAGGTCGGCTTGCATGGGGGCTAACCCTCCCAAAGTTGCTTCCATGTGGCGAGGCTGGCGGCGGAGTCGGGCTTTGACTCAGCGGGCGTTCGGTCGTGGAAGGATGGCGCGATCTCGATGGTTGAGACGCCATCGAAGCCGACAGATTTCAGCGCGTCCGCGACGGCCTGGAAGTCGCAGTTGCCGAAGCCCAGCGGCCCGTGTTGGTCGCCCGTGCCGTCGTTGTCGTGGATGTGGACTTCTGCGATGGGCATGGGGACGCGGCGGATGTAATCCTCGATGGACTGACCGCCGAAGTAGCCTTCCTTACGCAGGCGCATGTTGAGATGACCGACATCGATGAGGATGCCGTAGCGAGGGTGAGCAAGGATGCGCGAGAGACCGTCCGCGTAGAAGCTCAGCGCGGTGTCGTCAAGGGGGAAGTCCTCGACCGCCACGAGCAACTCCGTGCCGTCGGTGGCGACGAGTATCTCGGCGATCAGCTCCGCCATCGCCGATGCCTCAAATAGCATGCCCCGCGAGTCCATGCCCATCATCGGGTCGAAGGTGATGGCGTGGAGGGAATCGCCCAGCCACTCGACGAGACGCGTGGCGTCGTCGATGGCGATGTTGAAGCCAGAGTGGGCGGTGACGAGGAGATCGAGATCGCGAATGCACGCCGCGACCTCGCGCCCCGCTGGATCGTCCAACTTGGCCCACTGGCTCGATGAGAGGGAGATGGCATCGTAGCCGAAGCCGGCGAACTCGGCGACGAGGTCGGCGAGATCGACGCCGGGCTCAGCGTAGTTCCAGATCGCCGTTGCGTAGCGCATCGGGTGTCTCCTATTGCAGGGCGGGCCCGGCGATCAGCTCGCCACGTCTCTGGCGCTCCTGATCCGCAGGATCGAAGGTCCCGTAAAAGAGCGCGTTGGTGTCCATCCAGGTGATGAGTCGCTCGAGATCGTCCGCCGGGAGGTCGACATTGTGGTGGCCGTCGAGCAGTAGCTTCGTGAGCGAGCTGCCGCGCGCGCCGAACTGTCCCGGCTGGCTCAGCGGATCGATCATGCCCTGATCCGAGTAGGGCACGCGGGGGGCGAGCGCCTGGTAGGAGGCGGTGTAGGGACCCTCTGGGCGGCTCGTGAGATCGACCTCGCATTGAGGGTCATCGGTGCTGTGACACGCGATGCAGTGCTGGTCGAGAACCGGTTGGACCAGCCGAGGGTAACTGAACGGTTTTGAACCCTCGGGAGCAGGCTGGATGGTCGATGGCGCGCGGCTCAGCGCGGCGACGGCGCGCCCAGGGGGCGCATCGGTTCGGGGTTCGTGACAGCCGACGCAGGTGATGGTCTCGCCGGGCTGCAGGTAGGTGAGGCTGCGCATGACTTGGACGGCCATGCCGCGCTCGTCGAGGGCTTGGAAGGAGAGCGGCACGCCGGCGGGGACGCGGAGGTAGGCGGAGCCATCCGCCTCGACCGGGACGGTGCCCAGGACCTGCTTCCCGGGCGCGCCACGAGGCAGGCCGACCGGCGGCTGGTCGATGCCAGGCGTGGATTTCGGCAGGACCTGGATTACGCGGAGCGCCTTGACGGGCCGGTCGAGCGCGGGGTCGGCGTCGTTTACGTTCTGCATAATCACGAAGCCGTCCTCGGCGCTCGCGACTTGCTCAAGAGCGGACGGGACGGCCGGCGGCACGGGACGCTCGCGAAGCGGCGCGGCCCAGACGCTGGCGATGTTGAGGTCTCGGTAGAGCAGCTCGCGATTGCCAAACGCATCGCAGAGGTAGATGCCGAACATGTTGGCCCGATTGGCGTTGGGCTCGCCGACGAGGCCATCGTAACTGTGTGAGGCGATGAAGTACGTCTCAGACAGCGGATGTGGGCTGCGGTAGCAGTGCCCCGGCCAGCGGGTGTTCTCGGGGGTCTCGTAGGGAGCGTTGTCCGCGGCGAGATGCCAGTTGGCGCTGACGGTCGTCTCGCTCTCTGGGAACGGCGCGTCGGGAGTGAGCCGAGTGAGGGGCTCAAGCCCATCGATGCCGTCGGAGACATCGACGATGATGATCGAGCCAGCGGTCATGGCGTGATGCGCGGCGGCAGTCGCCATGATGCGCTTGGATCCGGGAATGGCCTTCGCCTCCCAGACGCCAACGGGGTTTAGAGTCGTGTTGCCATAGAGGATTGACGGCTGGGAACCATCGGGGAAGACGCTCCAAAGCTGTTGGTACAGCACGGCGAAGCGATCCACGTAATCCCAACGCGTGTAGATGATGCGCCCGTCGTTCAGGATCGCGGGATCCCACTCCTGGGTCTCGTGGAACGAGATCGGTCGGGGCTCGGAGCCGTCGGCGTTCATGACCGTGAGGACGTAGTTCTCGCACCCCGGCGATCCGCACCGATGCCACCCGCCACGCCGGGTGGAGATGAAGAGGATGCGACCATCGGGCATGTAGCGCGGCGAGAAATCATCGTACGGGCCGTCGGTGAGCTGACGCAAATCGGAGCCGTCCGCAGCCATCTCGTAGACGTGGTAGTAGCGGCCGTGGTGCCCCTCGCGGGGGTTCTCCGGCGGCGCTTCGGCCTCGGCGAATGCAAACAGGATGCGCTTGCCGTCGTGGGAGACCTCGGCGTGTCTGCATGATCCGGCGGGCAGTTGGTCGGATGTCAGCGCGGTGGCGCTCATGGATCTGCCGGGAGAATCGAGCACGTAGACGCCGCCACCGGGCCGGGCGTACCGTCCGTAGTGTTGAGTGAGCTGGTGGCTGAATGCGGACGGCACGTGCTTGATGAATGTCATCGGGCCGGTGTCCGCGAGAGGGTTGCTGAGCGCGATCTCACGGCGGAGTTGATGCGCTTCGCGCCAGAGGGATTCGTCGGCGTCGCCCTCGTTCACGCGGCTCCTGAGGGCCCGCCAGCGTTTGGCCACCTCGCGGGAGACGCCGAGGTCGGCGACAAGCTCATTGCCGCGCTCGATGGTAAGGGCAGTTGCCTCGGCGTAAGTGCGGGGCTCGCGGACGGCATCGATGCCGTCGGCGAGGCGCCAGTCCCACTCGATGAGCGCTTGGGCCATCATCTCGCGCAGCGGAGGCGCGTCGAGGATGGGCCATTCCGGGGACGCGTGCGTTGTCGGCAGGAGGGCAAGCTCGTACTCGTGGCCGTTGGCGTGCAGCGCGAGATCGCTCAGTCGCACCAGGGAGTCGCCCGTTGCGGAGACGGTGAGCGTGAAGGCCCCGTCGTCGATGGGTGAGGCGATTTCGAGGACCGAGCCCGATGTCTGCTGATCGCCCTGGGTGAGGGTGACGGTGGGGGCGGGGCCAGCCAGCGCCTGAGTGACGGCGGTTACGCGAGAGCCTGGGGGAATAGCCTGGACCGGGACGCGGATTTCCACCGACTCGCCGTCGGCGAGGGCAATGTAGGCGGATGAGGGTCTGTCAACGACCGCGACCTGAGGGCCGGACTCCTCGGCCAGGAGGCGCAGGCCGCAGTGCGACGCAGTGGGTTTGGGAGCCGGGCGGTCGTCGAGGCTGATCCGGGCATCGCTGAACCCAGGATGGCCCGCGGCGAGCAACTCCACCTCGGCGAAGCCGCAGGTCTGGAATTCGATGTAGGAAGACACGACCTGGAGACGGATCCAGCGCGTCCGGACGTCGGTCAACTCGACCTCGGTCTTCGATCTGTTCTCGTCGGGCAGCTCGCCTTTGGCAACCGTCGTCCACGCTTCGCCATCGCCGGAAGTCTGAACGAGGAATTCCTTCGTGTGGTACATGCTGTCCTGCCAATTGGCCTGATGAGCGACGACGCGTCGGATCGATTCGGGCTCCGCGAGTTCGAAGGTGATGGCACACGGAAGCTCTGTGTGATCGCGCGAGTACCAGCAGTAATCGCCTGGCTCAAGACTGCCGTCGACGGCCTTGTCGCCCATGTGCTGAGCATCGTAAAAGGTGTCGACGACGACGCGAGTCTCGTAGCGAGGCCCCGCCACGTTGGTGAGCGGCTGGGTGGAGGCCGTCGTAGCGAGGAGTATGAGCGCGAGGTTAGGCACCATGGTGACGACTCCGGAAATGCGGGCATTGCGCGATAAAGGGAGCTTCGACGGGTGGCGACCGGATGCCTCCGCCGTCGACGATCGGGACGATCGTCGTACGGGGTCGCTTTAGGAGGGGTTGGCTCAACACCTTGTAGGACGATCGTCTCGATCGTCCATGAAGCAGGCTGGCTGCGTTTCGGCGCTGGCTATTGGCCGGAGCCTCTGCCCCACCACGGCCACGTCGTGGGGTCATCCACCAAACCGGCCATCCGTGGGTTGTGGAGTATGTATTCCGCCGTCTGCTCGTATTCGCGCTGATCGCGGATGATCCGGTCGTAAGTCTCGTGAAGCCACAGCTGGCCAGACCTGCCGACGACCCGGTTGATCTCGTGTGCTAGCCATCCTTTTATGCCGTGCATGATGCGATGCAGACGCTCCGTGTGGCCGGCTGACTCAGTGGGTTTCAGTATCGCGTGGATGTGATCAGGCATCACGGTGTAGTCGTAGAGATCGTAGCGCTGTCCGTCGAAAAAGGTGAGGGTCTCAACGACGAGTTTCGCTATGTCCGGGCGTATGAGCGACACTTCGGCGGCGCGAACGAGGGTGACAGTGACGAAGTAGGTGGCGCCGGGCTCCTCCCAATGAGGGAGCTTGCGTCGCCGACGTTCGTGCTGTGTCAGGGGCTTATCCATGGGCCTCGTGCCTCCAGTCAGTTCGTCGACGATCGGGACGATCGTCGTACGGGAGGGCGTAGCAGGTTCGTCACTCGCCCTCACGGCCCTCCGAGAGGCCCTCGGGGGGTGAGGGTGGAATGCGTCAGATGGTCTCATTCCGGTGTCCTTGGAGGTGCGTCTCGATGCGCTTCGTCCCCCTGCTGCTCATGCTGCTCGCGGTCGCTGCACATGCCGAGTTGAAGGTGCTGGATCAGCCGATGTGGGTCTTCCCTGGACAGACCTTCAGGATCGCGCTGGAGCAACCGCCAGGATCGGGCGAGCTTGCGTGTGAAGTGCCAGGCGCCCTGGAGCTGTTCGACCACTGGGACAAGGACGCCATCCAACGCTACTACTTCCGCGCGCTGGCGCCGGGCGAAACGAGCCTGCAGTTCAGTGGCGGCGGCGGAGAACTCTCGCTGGCGATCAACGTGTTGCCTTGGGCGGAGGTGTTCGAGCCGAGGGAGTGGGAGGGCCTGCAACTTCCGCGCATCTGGCCGGTGGGCCAGCCGGAGTACGCGGCCCTGAAAGCCGAGCGGAGCCTGCACTCGGATGCTGAGATCGAGGCGTTGATGGAATCAGGCGCCAAGCCGGGTGGTTTGGCCGAGAGCTGGCTCGATATGACGGATGAGGATGTCTTCAACGTTGTGCCGGGCTCGTGCGTGCCGCGGACATGCCTGATCGTGCTGAGGGGGGCGGAAGAGGCGCGGGGGAAGGGGTGTCCTGTCTGCGGGACGGCGATCTATGAGGGTCGCAGCGGCTTCTACCCGTGGATCTACGATGCGGAGAACCACCCTTGGAAGGTGGGATGCCCGGAGTGCGAGACGTGGTTCCCGAGCAATGACTTCCACCTCGGCGACATGCACTCAGGGCCGTTCCCGGACGACGGGTTTGGGTGCGAGCCGGTGGAGCCGGTGAGGAGCGAGAGCGGCAAACCGTGGCGCTTCCCGTTCATCGCGTATTACCACGAGTGGCAGGCGTATATGCGGACCCAGACGCCGGCGATCGAGCAATGCGCGGCGGCGTACATTACGACGGGTGATGAGCGCTACGCGCACAAGGCGGCTGTGGGGCTCTTCCGCTGGGCCGAGAGCGCTCTGGACCTCAGCGTGAACCTGAACCACCGCAAGATGTCCGTCCGCGACGCCATCCTGCGCGGGCCCGTGGGCGCGCCGGACATGAACCGGGCGAAGCGTCTGGGTGGGAGTTTCCTCTACATCCAGCCGAACTGGGACACGTCAAGGTATGAGGGGCTGGCGCGGGCGTATGACCTGATCTTCGAGGCAATCGAGGGAGACGAGGAGCTGCTGGCGTTCTGCCAGAGCCAGCATCACCCGGAGATCGAGTCCGCGGATGACTTGAGGCGGTTCATCGAGGCGGGCGTGCATCGGGTCACGGCGCAGGCGGCGATGGACAACGCGGTCGCGCGCAACTGGCCGCAGCAGGAGACGATGTTGACGACGATGGCGCTGGCTCTGGGGACGGCCGAGGGTCTGGACATCGTGGACTGGCTGCTGAACAAGGGCGCGGGGATTCGCTACAGCCTCACCAATCAGTACTTCAAGGACGGGTCGGGTCACGAGTCGGAGGGATACAACGGGATCCAGATTCGGGACATGAACCGGCTGATACTGCTGCTGGATAAGATCGCCCAGCGCTTCCCGGATGAATACCAGGAGCCGAAGTTCGTCTCGCTGGCGCAGGACCCGAAATTCCGACAGGTGTATCTGTTCCCGCTGCACGACAGCCTCATCGGCAGGACCTATCCGTCAACCGGCGACACCGGCAGCGCGAGACCGTCGAATGTGGTGGGGCGGCAGGAAGGGTTTCCGATCAAGCCGGACTCGTTCATCGACATCTACCGGCTCACGAAGGACCCCCGGTTCGCCCGCGCGATGTACGGTCCGACCGGCACGGTCCCCGCCGGGCTGGATGAGGACTCGCGGGCGGAAGTCGAACGGATTGGGCAGGAAGAGGGCTGGCAGGTCGCGACGGAGAGCGACATCCTGGATGGCTATGGACACGCCATATTGCGCTCGGGAGAGGGAGACCGACAGCGAGCGCTGTGGATGCGGTATGGGCGGGTGACCCAGCACGCGCATCCGGACATGCTGACGATTGGCTTCGAGGCATTGCAGAGAAAGCTGCTGCCCGAGATGGGCTACCCCGTGGGCTGGACGTACGCTACGAACTGGGAGACGAATTGGGGGACGCATTACGTCACTCACATTGAGGGCCACCGGACAAGCAACTTCGGCCGGGGCGAGGTGACGCTGTTCGCGGACGCGGCGCCGGCGCATGTGGCGCGGGCCAAGAGCGAGTACCTATCGGGCGACGATCCCCCAACTCGCGAGAAGACAATCGCGCTAGTGGATATCGATGACCGAGACTGCTACGCGGTCGTGCTGGAGACGGTGATCGGCGGCGAAAGGCACTACTGGAGCTTCCACGGGCCAGACGGCGACGCGACGGCCGAGGGCGTGGAACTGACGCCGCAGGGAGCGGGCACGATGCTCGGCGCGGAGTTTGAGTACAAGGACGATTCGTCAGTGGCAAAGACCGATCCGGACCGCTCGTGCTTCGCGTTCATGCAGGACGTGGCGCGGGGGAATCCGAAGGGCACGTGGAGCCTGGACTACCTGGCGCGCGGGCAGGATGACGTCCATCTGCGGATGACGAGCGTGCACCCGACCGACGCGACGCTGGCGACGGCGCAGGGGCGGGCTCCGGGGGGCAAATCGAACTACGACATCACGTGGGCCATCGCCGAGCGCGGCGGCGCGGCGCCCCTGACGAGTCAATTCCTCTACGCGATGGAGCCGTATGAGGGCGCGCGGCGGATCACGGGGATCGAACCGGTCGAGGTGACGGGCCCGAGCGTCGGCGAGACACAGCCACTGGCGCTGAGGGTGACGGGTGAAGGCTTCGTCGACACGATCGTCTTCGGCCCCGATCCGGAAGGCGAGTACCAGACAGAGGACGGTCTCACGTGTGAGGGCGGCTTCGGATTCTGGCGCGAGCGCGACGGAAGGCCGACGGATGTCGTGCTGGCCGACGGCACTGGCCTGCGCAAGGGAGAGGTGGGCGTGGGCTTGAGCGTGCCGAGGCTGCGCGGCACGATCGAGAACTGCGATTGGGGCGCGTTCACGGTCCGCGTGCGGTTCGAGCAGATCTCGCAGGAAGCTGTGGTCACGACGGGCGAGGAGGGTCTCCGCAACGTGCGGCTGGTGGGGTTGTCGGATGGTGACGCGTCGTCTCTTGCGGGGCAGCATCTCAGGATCACGGCACAGGATGGGACGGACGCCTCGTACCTGATTCAGGAAGCGGCGTGGGCCGATGGCCTCGTCGAGTTAACGCTGGCGACGGATCCCCGAATTGGCGAGGGGTACGTGGCCTCGGTCGATGAGGGCGTCATCAATAGCGGCATCACGATGGGCCTGTATCGTTGGGGTTACTATAGGGGCAAGACGATCAGCAATGAGGATGGCAGCGCCCTGTTCAAGCTGGCGGATGTGGGCAAGGGGCGCGCGTGCCAGGTGCTCGGCGAAATCCCGATGGCAACGCTCGAGAATCAGTTCGCGGATCTCGATGGCGACGGCACGCCGAACTTCGTGATCTACGATTACGGACCGGGTGACGAGGTCGAGGTGAAGTGCTGGATCAGCGTGAGCGAGGAATGAGGGGCGGCCTGGGTCTCCTGCTGCTGTTTGCTTCGGCCGGATGGACAGCCGAAGGACCGTTTGCGTGGCAGGTGGTTGAGCAGGTGGAGCGGCTTGCATCAGATGATGCCAGGGCGCGCGCGGGAGCAGCTGAGGCGCTGGGATTCCTGAGAGCGTGCGAGGCGGAAGATGAACTGATTGTGCGGCTGAAAGATGGGTCAGTGGAGGTCAGGCGCGAGGCGGCGATGGCGTTGGGGTGGTGCGGAGGGCGGGAGTCGGTGGAGCCACTGATTGCGGCGATGGATGACACGGACTGGACCGTGGCTCAGGGCGCGTGGGTGGCGCTGACGAACATCACCGGGATGGAGTTCCCCTTCGATGCGCTCGGCGAGCGTGATGCGCGCGCCTGGCGCGAATGGTGGGCGAGGGCGAAGGACGAGGCGATTCCGGCCGAAGTGCGGGAGCTGCTGAGGGGCGGCGTCAACCTCGCGGCGGGAAGTGAGGTGACGGGGTCGACGACGTACAGAGGACCCCCAAACGTCCTCACCGACGGCAAGCTCGGGCCGGAATACTGGCAGACGAAGAACGTTGAGTTCCCCCAATCTTGTGCGGTTGACCTGGGCGAAGTGAAGACCATCGCTCGCGTGCTGATCCAGCAATACGCGGACGGTTACGTCATGACGGACTATGAAGTGGCGACGAGCGGGGACGGGGAGACGTGGCGGAGTCTCGGGCGGAAGGAGCAGAGATCGCCCGCGCAACTCGTGGTGGAGTTCGAGCCGCGTGAGGCTCGGCACGTCAGGATCACGAGCTACGACAACGCGAACCGGACGTACCCGACGACGTTTCGGGAGATCGAGATTTCCCCGCCGAGTAACCGCGAGCAGGAGCGAGGCTTGAGGGCGCTCGGCGCGTTGGGAGGAGAGGGCGCGGCGGAGTTGGTGATGGCGACGCTCGGACCGATGCGCGCCAGACCGGATGCCCTGACACCCACGCAGCAGGCAGCGCTGAAGGCGGGAATGGCGGCGCTGGGACGGCTGAAAGACGACGGCGCGCTGCCGTGGATGATCGGATGGTTGTGGGAGACCGAGTGGGCAAGGTCCGCCGCGCAGGCGCTGGGCGAGATGGGCGACGACCGCGCCGTGCCGGTGCTTCTCGCAGCGTATCCGACATACGCGAAGGGGACGAATGGCGAGCGACCGGCGCGGGCCCCCAGAGATGACACGCCCGGATTCCTGGATCTCGATCGGATGTATGAGACCCCCTTCCACATCGCCGAAGCGCTGGCGCGGTTACCATGGGATGATCCGAGGAATCGCGCGAGCCTGAGGCAACTGGCGCCGCTGCTCATCGCCAACCTCCCGCAGGACTTCGACGGGATGATGCTGTACGAGCCCGAAGCCGCGCAGCGGATCACGGCGTATCTGCTCGAGGTCGCGGGCGCGAGACGCGAGGCGGTGGAGGCGGGGCTGGGGTATCTCGAAGGAGATGAGTCCCGCGACGGGTGGCCGACTCAGAACGCTCGGCAGGTCGCGACATGGCTGCCGGCGTTGGGATGTGAGTCGGGAGACGTGGAGCGGCTGGTTGGGTTGCTTGAGCATGAGAATGGATGGGTGCGGATCAACGCATGCAAGACGCTCGCGTTTCTGGGAGACGGGGGGGCGGTCGGGCCGCTGGTTGAGGCGCTGACGGCTGCGAGGAACGAGGCGGCGTATGGGTATAGTGGGCGATTCTTGGATGAGGAGTATGCCGATGCGGCGCCGCGCGTGAGGGAGGCGTTGGTGAGGGCCCTGGGGATACTGGGGGCGCGCGAGACGGCCGGTTTGGTCGACGACGTCTGCGCGGACGAGGGAAGCGTGCTGGAGGTGAGACTCGCGGCGGCGCGGGCGCTGGCGGATCTGGGCGCGGCGGACGAGTTGAGGGAGATCGCCGAGGGGCATGCGCTCCATACGGTGCGGAATGCGGCGAGGGAGGCGCTGTGGCGGCGGGGGCAGGCGTGGGAACGGCGGCAGGCGAGACGCCTGTCCTACGAAGGAGACGTCGAACGTCCGCAGGCAGGAATGCCTGCGCCACGGGAGGGCGCGGATGCGGCGCCGGGCGGATACGTGTTCATCAAGGGCGATAACGTGCTGCCGAACTTCTTCCAGAACGATCACTGGCGGCAGGCGTACGTGACGACCGACACCGGTCCGAGCTACCGGCCGGGGAGGAATCTGTGGGTGCTCAATGAGTCGGGCGAGGCGAGGCCGTTGACGGAGTTTCCTGACGGGTATGTGGCCGAATGCGAGGTCTCGTGGGACGGGACGCGGATCATCTTCACCCGGCGCGGGGAGGACGACCCGTGGTGGCACGTGTGCGAGATCAACGCTGATGGGACGGGCTTCAGGCAGATCACCGACGGGCCGTATCATGATGTTGGCCCGGCATACTTGCCGGACGGCCGGATTGTCTTCGCGTCGAGTCGTGGAGGGATGCGGGACGAGTACCACGGGTACCTCTGCACCGCGTTGCACGTGATGAACCCGGATGGCACTGATATCCACCCGATCGCGATCAACGCGGGACGCGACAACGAGCCGGCCGTGATGGCGGACGGGCGGATCGTGTTCGCGCGACTCGAGGTCTTCTACTCGCGGCTGAAGACAGAACTCACGATCCACGCGGCGTATCCGGATGGGACGCGCGACGTGGTGCTGTACGGCCCGGAGCGGAGGGAGTTCTGGCGGGCGTTGGATGTGGGGCCTCGGGGCGATGACTATGCCGCGCAGACGCCGGCAATGCACCGCGTGCTGAGAATCAGCCAGCCTCAGTCGATGGCGGATGGCGGCATCGTCTGCGCCTCGCAGGGCGGGCTGGTGGTGGTCGGCAGGGAGCGGGGGAGCGAGCGGATCGTCCCGCATGACGAGAACATGGCGTTCACGACGCCCTACCCGCTGCCCGACGGGCGGATGCTCTGCGCGTCGACCTTGAAGGCGAAGGCGCGGGAGGATGTGGATCTGGGGATCTATGTTGTGGAGCCCCAGACCGGCGAGATGGAGTTGGTCTACAACGATCCCGAGGCGGCCGACTATGAGGCGAGGCCGCTGGTGGCGAGGCCGTTGCCTCCGACATTGGCGGAGGCAACGAGATCGGGTGAGTTCACGGGGACCTTCACGTGCATCTCGGCGCGCGATAGTCAGGAGCCTGGCGTGGAGGCGCGCGGGCGGTTGGTGAGGGTGATCGAGGGTCAACCGAGACCGGCGCGGCACAGCACGCAGACGAATCCGGGCGAGGTCTGGCAGAACCACGGCGGCACGCTGGCGCGCGTGCTCGGGACCGTGCCGTTGGCCGACGATGGATCGTTCAGCGTTGAGGTGCCGGCGGACCGCCTTCTACACTTCCAGATCCTCGACAGCGACCGGAAGGTGGTTGCCAACCAGCTGACTTGGATCTACGTGAGGCCGGGCGAGACGCGCACGTGCGTGGGGTGTCACGAGCAGCCGGATACGACGCCGATGACGCAACGCCCGATGGCGGCCGGCCGGCCGCCGGTGAAGTGCCTGCCGTTTGGCGACGAGTTCAACTACCGCGCGAAGGTCTGGCTGAAGGGTAACCTGCCGCCGCAGGCGGACGAACGAACGCGGACGGCGCGGGCGGTAAACCTACACGCCAGGTGACGCGCCGCCTAGGTGGGCAGCTCGTAGCCGGCCCGGCGCGGACGGGAGAGCATCGCGTTGCCCTCGTCGCAGTTCGTGAACTTCTCCGCGACCGGATCCCAATTGAGCGTCTCGCCGACGCGTCCGACATCGCGGGCGATGTTGGTCAGGTAACAGAGCGCGTGTGAGCGCTGGCCATACTCAATATCAGCCGCGCACGTCTCGCGCGTTTTGATGCACGTGGCCCAGTCAGCCACGTGGTGGTGATTCTCGTCCAGCGGGTTGCGGCCTGGGTTCTCGGGCGCCTCGATGATCTCGCCGGGATCGCTCCAGAGCACGTTGCGCTCGATCTCGAGCGTGCCCTTCTCACACACGAACGCCGCTCCGAGGCCGTGCAGGCTCTTGTCCTTGCGGTCGCGGTGGAACTTCAGCACCACTCCATCCGCGTACTTCATGCTGACCTTCGCCCGGGGTCCGACGAGGCCCGGATCGTTCGGATCCGGGTAGACGCCCTTGCGAGCGACCGCCTCGTCGAGCGTCACCTCAACCGGGCCGGTGTCGTCCGTGCCGAGCGCGCGATTGATTTGATCGTAGGCATGCGCTCCCCATCCGGTGACTCCGAATGACAGTCCGCCGCCGTCGTAGTCCCACCAACGCATCCACCCGCGGTGAAGCTGGCTGTGATACGGCCGCATGACCGCCTGGTTGGTCCAGATATCCCACCACTGATCGTAGCCCGCGTCTGGCATGGGCTCGGCGGGCTTGTCGTCCCAGACCTCGGCCCCGACGAAGTTGGGAGCCAGGACCTCCTTGACCTTGCCCAGCGCGCCGCTCTTGACGAGGTCGCTGGCCCAGTTGTTGATGGGGATCGTGCGTTGCTGCGTCCCGATCTGCGTGACGCGCTCGTACTTGCGAGCGGCGTTGACCATCTCGCGTCCCTCGGCGATGGTGAGGCACATCGGTTTCTCGATATACGTGTCGACCCCCATCTGCATCGCGTGAAGCGCAACCCAAGCGCGGGCGTGGGTGGTGGTCTCGATCATCACGCCGTCGAGGTTCTCGACCTCGCACATCTGGCGGAAGTCGAGATAGCTCTTCCAGTCCTGGCCCTGTCCGACGTCGTTGCGGTAGCCGGCGATTCGGTTGGGAAGGAGATCGCAAATGGCCGCAATCCGAACGCCCGGAACACCCGCGCACGTCCGGGCCAGTTGCTTTGCCCGTCCACCCAGGCCGATGACGCCGATGTTGACCATCTCGTTGGCGCCGGGCTGGTCGCCCTGGCCGAGAGCGGCTGAGGTGATGACGTACGGCATTGCGAGGGCGGCGGCCCCGGCCCTGATAGCGTCGCGTCGGGCGAGCTTGCGGTCAGTCATGGTGGTTACTCCTCAAGCGTAATTCACTCGGGTCTCGGCAGGTCCAGGTGGTCGCTCAGATACGGAGCGGCTGTCTCGGCCCATTTCGGGATGAGGTCGAAGTTGACCTCGGCACTGACGACGCCCTCTTCGTCGGGGAGTTCGGCGAGCACCTCGCCCCACGGCGCGATGATGGCGGAGCGTCCGACGCCCTGCAGGAACCCGCCGGAATCGTACGTGCCACAGTGGTTGGCGGAGATGAAGTAGACGCCGTTCTCAAGGGCCCGCGTGACGGCTTGGGCTCTGAGCGCATCACCCGCGGGATAGCCCCACTCGCGACAGGTGTCGCTGTCGATCCAGGCGGTCGGGTGGATCAGCAGGCGGGCGCCGCGGGTGACGAGGTCGCGCATGTACTCGGGGAAGATGTAGTCATAGCAGATGCAGATGCCGGCGGTCGCGAAGCCGAGGTCCTGAACGCAGGCGCGTCGGCCGCGGGCGAATGAATCGGCCTCGCTCATGTAGAGGTAGCATTTGTGGTAGACGGCGGCGAGATCGCCCGTCGGTGAGATGACGAGGGCGGAGTTGTAGACATCATCACCTGAGCGCGTCGCCATGCCGGCGACGACCCAGATGGACGCCTCAGCCGCGGCGGCGCAGAGCCCGGCGGACGAGGGGCCCGGAACCGGCTCGGCGAGATCGGCCATACCATCGTAGACGAGGCCTGTCGTGGCGCACTCGGGGAAGCAGACCAGGTCGGCCGACTGGCCGCGGGCCTCGGCGATGAGGTCGACCATCTTGGCCACGTTGGCGCCGACGTCTCCGACCACGCAGTTGAGCTGAGCGACGGCGAGTTTGGGCATGACGCACCCCTCGGCGGGTGGTTCGAGGTCGAACGGGCGGCGGCCTCTAACGTGCGATCTCAAGCCGCAGGTAATCGTACATGATGGCTTTCGCAGGCAGGGCGAGCGGGTTGAACGGGCCGGGTTTCGGGAGACCGTTTTCGATCTTGAGCGAGAGCGTGTTCGCGCCGGTGGTGAGCAGGGAGGCCGGGAACGGAATGGTGAGAAGGCGGTAGCGGCCGGCCTCGACGGCGTCGCGGGTGACGCAGGAATCGTGGGGAAAGACCTCGCGGTGGATCTCCGCGTCGTTCATGCGAGCGACCAGGCGCGCTCCCCCCGTGGCTCCGGCGATGGCGATGGTAAGGGTTGGCTCGCCGGCGGGCGCGTCGGGCAGGTCGAAGAGCACTTCCCACTCGGGCAGGCGCCACTCGCCGTCAGGATGCTGAAGGGCTGGCTGGCAGTAGTTCCAGTCCGCACGCGCCTCGCTCTCGCCGATGCGGAACTCGACGCCCTCGGGGAAGTCCTCGCGATAGCGATTCCATAGTCCGAACTGCCGGGGCTGGTCGCCGTAACGGAACTCGCCCGCCGAGCGATCGGGCGTTCCGATCTCCCAGAGCGCCTCGCCGCGAGACAGGGGCTGCCAGTCGAGGTCGCCCAGGTCGGTGGCCCTGTCCGCGGAGACGACGACGTCGTCAAGTCGGAACTCGCCTAGAACGCCGGGAGCAAAACCGTAGAGCGTGTAGGCGCCGGGGCTGACGTCGCGAATGGTGAACGCGCCGTCGTCCGCGGCATGGGCTGAGAAGACGTAGCCGCGCCCGGCGACCTGCCAATCCACAACAGGCTCGGCGAGGATGAGGCGAGCGTCGGGGAACGGAGCCCGTCCAGCGACGCTGCCGCGCGGGAGCGCGTAGGCGGGCTCGTCCACCCACTGGTACGGCCACTTTTGGGCCTCGGCGTCGGCTCGTGACTTCGCGTCTTGCCACATGGCCTGGGGGGAGTCGGCAGCGTTGGCGTAGAGCAGGAACGGGCCGTAGACCTTGGACCACTCACCGTCGATTTCCAGCGACGAGCCCTCACCGAGAAAATGCCCGGCGTGGAACATCCGGAGCATGATCACATCGTCCTCGTGGACGGTGAGGTTCTGCTTGGTCGGGCCGCCGTTGACGTACTCGCTACTCGGCGTGACGACCCACAGCCCGGATCGCCCGCCGGTCATCCCGTGAACGCGGTGGCTGTCCTCGTATTCCGTGAGGTTGTACTTGGTGGCGATGCGGCCATCAGGGAAGCGGGATGTGGCGTCGGTCACGCGTTCTGGTTTCTCGCCTGGAGGCATCTTTGGGAAGGTCCCGGTCATCGCGTCCGACACGAAGTAGTGGGTGAACAACGACGGATCCGGTCGGAAGGCCATCCGGGTCTGGCCCAAGCTGAACGCCGGGAGGTCGGGCGGGTGATGGAAGACGACGTAGATGGCGACGGCTGGATCGTCTCGCCGGACGACGTAGTGGATGGCGATGTCGAGCGGGATGTGGAATGCGTTGGCGAGGTCGCGGGCCTCGATGTTGGTGCGGATGCGGAGTTCCACAAGGTCGGGCGACTCGCGTATGACCTCGGCGACGGCCGGGATGTGGTGCCCGAAGCGGGAGTACTGCCCTTCCACGTCGCCGGAGCTGAAGTTGATGTCGAGGTAGGCGCCGGATTCGGTGAGGAGTTCGGGGCCATCGTCGAGGCGCAGAGACGTGACGTAGTTGCGGGCCTGCTCGATGGAGAGCGAGATGCGCCCGTTGGAGACGTGCCAGTAGCCTCCGTCATCGAGCAGCGAGACGGGATCGGCGGATGCGCCGGCTGTGATGACGAGTGCCAAGAAGGTTGTCATGGTCAGTCGAGGTCGATGTCAGGCATCTTGACGGGTTTGCCTCGGCGGCGCTTGCTCTTGTCGGCGAGTTCCATGAAGGCGGCCACTTCGACGAGTTCCTCGGGAGTCATCGGCGCGATGCCGGTCTGAACGAACTTGACGATCTCCTCGACGAGCCCTTTGTAGCTGTGTCCCTCGGCGGTCGCGACGCCTTTGGAGCCGAAGACGGTGGCGCCATAGCCGTGCTTGCCGGCGCGAGTGCCGCGGAAGGTACCAATGCGCCCGTCCTCCCAGACGCCGACCACGACATCGGCGCCCGCTACGGACGCGCGAGTGACGGACTTGCATCCAGGCCCCATTGCCGCGTAGAGGATCTCAACCCCGTGGACGCCGTACCAGTACAGATCCGGGTGATGAGGCTCGATACTGCATGGGGAATACGCATCGCAGCCGAGCACGTCGCCCACCGTTTCTGGATCGATCGCCGCGCGGACGCCGCTATACCACCTCAGGCTCGATCCACCGAACCATGGCACGTCGGCGGCCTTGGCGAGACGCGCGATCTCAAGAACGTCCTCGTAGCTCGCGCCAACGGGCTTGTCGATGAAGAACGGAAGCCCCGCGGCGATGACGGGTCGCGCCTGCTCAAGATCCGGGCGGCCGTCGACGCTCGTGATCAGGACCGCGTCGACCTTCTCGCACAGCTCGGGAATGGTGTCGACAATCTCGACGCCGAACTTGACCTTGAGTTGCTGCGTGTAGCCCTCCAGCCGATCAGCGCTGGAGGGGATATCGGGACTCCCACCCTTGACCGCCGCAACGACCTTGGCGCCCGGCACGTGCTCGCCGTGGTTGGCATCGTTGAGGATGCTGGTGAAGGCGATGACGTGGGACGTGTCGAGGCCGATGAGACCGAGTTTGACCGGCGCATCGTCAGCAAACGCGGCAACTGAAAGGACCAGGAGAAGGGCTACGACCAAGGGCAGGCGGGTCATCTGAGACCTCCGATGCGGCATTATCCCGGGACGCGGACGCCTTTCGAACCGAGAGCGTCGAGGAACAGTTCATCGACGTCGCCTCCGGCGCGTTGGCAAAGCTCCACCTGCTCAGCCGAGGAGTGGTAGCTGCCAATCGCCCACATCACCGCGGCAAGGTTCCGGTGCGTGCCGACGCGATCCTCCCCGCCGAGCGCCTGTTTGCCCAGATGGATCGCTGCCTGCGTCGGCGCGCCCTCGTCGTAGAGGTCGAATAGCAGGCTCAGCAGCGCGCCGGCGTATGCCTGATCCTCGTCGCAGGCCTCCCAGTAGAGTCCGGCCGCCCGGTCGAGGCGACTGTCGACGATGGATTGGGTCAGATCAGCATGACGGGCGGCCGTTCGGCTATCATCGGACAGTTGCGCGTTGAACTTCGCCATTGCCGCGTCCACCTCAGGCGTGCGATCGACGCCCAGATCCGTGGCCGCGAAGGCGAGAGCGCGCTCGCTTGATTGCTCGACGGTAAGAGGCCCGTCGACAGGCGGAGCCGGTAGGGATGGGGGCGTCTGGATGACGGTGCGGCCGCGGGGGCGCAGCAGCAACCAACCCACTGCGGCGACGCCGATGAGCAATGCCAACAGGATGGCGACCTTCTTCATGGGACCCTCCTCGAAGCCAGTTTGCCCCAAGGTATACCACGGGCCTCAAGCACTTGAGTGCCGCGAGCGGCGAACTCAGGCGAGCCAGGTGCGGAGCAGATCTGCGCTGATCGCGTCGCCATGTCCGGGGTGGAAGGTGTGAACGCCGGCATCGAGGAGCATTCGCCATTGCTCGAACATGAGGGGCGGGCTGTCGTGGAAGATGGGGATGCCATAGCCGGTCAACCGCCGGTTGGCCATCAGGTCGCCGACGAAGGCATGGCCGGAGTCGAGCACCACGGAGATAGATCCGGAGGAGTGGCCTGGCGTGGGCACGATACGGCCGGGCGGAGCGCCGGCTGGGAGCCGGGCCTCATCATGAAGTCGGATGTCAGGCGTGACGGCACGGAAGGCGAGAAGCCACTTCGTGCGCCAGCCGAGCCAGGCGAGGGCGTGACCTGTGACCCAGGTCGTCGGCGGGATGACGACCCGCCCCTCGCGAAGCCAATCCGCCTCGGCGGCGTGGGCGTAGATCTGACACTCCGGGCTGAGTTCCTTGAGCCGGGCGAAGACGCCGACATGGTCGAGGTGGCAGTGGGTTGCGACGGCCCAGCGGATGTCGGCGGGCTCGATCGAGTGTTTGCGGAGCGCGCCGATGAACCACGGCCAGTGGAACCACGCGCCACCATCGACGAGCAAGTAGCCGCCCTCACCGCGAATGAGGTGGCAGTTGCAGATGGGCAGGTCGAGCGTGGTGATCGGGTTGTCGGTCATGGCCGCCCCAGCCTCCGGCCGGCGTCGATCATGGCGGCGATGTTCTCTTCGGGAGTCTCGCGACCGACCTGGTCGCCCGTCCCGAGGATGAGGCGGCGCTTGTCGGGGCGCCAGTTCTCGATGATGTCCGCGACCTCGCGCTCGACGTCTGCGGTCGTTCCTCGAATCAGCGTCTCCACCGTGTGGATGTTGCCGTTCATCGTCACGCGATCTGCGATGGCGTCGCGGATCTCAGCGACATCGGCGACGTCGCCTCCGGGCGGGCGCTCAAAGGGGCAGATACAATCAGCGCCGCACTCAGCCAGGTCCGCCAGCACGTCCCTGCACTTGCCGTGGAAGTGCAGGTGCAGGAGCTTCCCGGCGGCATGTGCTTCCTCCGCGACGGCTTGGACGACGGGCTTGTCCCAGCGTCGCCAGATGGCGGGGCTGATGAGGGAGATGCACGACCACGAGCATCCGATGAAGACGGCGTCCGCGCTGGTGTTCTCGAACACCGCGCGCGTTTGGCGGCGCATGTAGTCGATGTATCGCTCGTGGAGGGCCTCGAGGAATGGCTCATGCTCGATGAGATCGAAGATGCCCTGCGCCAGCCCGCCCTCACGTGGCGTCGCGATGAAATCGAAGAACTGGACGCCCACCATTACCTCGAGGAGGTAGTCCTCGCCCACGGTCTCCAGGGCTGCGTTGACCCCGGACCAATCGGCGCCGTCGACGTCACCAAACGCGAAGGCTTCGTAGGCAGGCCACTCGCGCTCGAACTCCTTGATCGGGTTTTCAAGGCTCCATGACGGCTCCGCGCGGTCGTACATCTGCCGCCACGACAGATCGCCGTGAGGCGTGCGCCCGGTGACGCGTGACTCGAAGCGCCCGCCCCCGAGGTCGATCCACTCCTCGCTGGTCGATACGTCCGGCCTGGGTATCGCCGCGCCGACGACGCCCCAGCCCTCCGTAGCGTAATGTCTGAACGTATGGCGGAGGGCCTCCCAGTGCGGCACGGACCGTTGGAACTCGACCATGTCCACGCCCAGAATCTTGGCCGGGACATAGCACCAGAACTCCGGCGCAACCGGGACAGTGTCGACGGCCTCGCCGCGATACGCCGCGAGCATTCGCTGCTTCGGCGTCATCATTCGGATCGCTCGAACGCGCCGATGTCGGGCGCGGCGCCCTTGGGACGTGGCGTGAGATCGAAGTCGGAGTCGGAGCCGACATCCATGCCCGCATCGACGCCGGGCGAGCCATCTGCCAGCCGGAAGTCGAGCGCATCAGCATCGACGAAGACGGGCACGCCCACCGTCGAGTTGGGCTCCTTGTCGCGGGTCTGCTGGTACTTGGCGAACTCAGCCATGGTGAAGGGCGTGTCCAGGAGGTGCATCATGGCGCCCTCGGCTTGGTACCAGATGTTGTGGTCCATTATCAGCGCATCGATCTGCTCGGGCGTCCACGCCGGCGCGTAGAATGCGTTCGTCTTGGCCTCGTAGAAGATGTTGTTGCGGATGTATACGTCCTTGATCTGAGCGGGCGCGGTGTAGAAGCAGAGCTGCCGCCCCGACGGATCCGGCCGCTGCGCGTGACCCCAGCCATGGCCCGCGTTGATGCACGTGTTGTGCTCGAAGCGGATGTTCTCAGTCACTGAGTTCTCCGGTCGGTTCCAGTACTCGAACGAGTACTCGCAGTTCCAGATGACATTGTTGCGATAGGTGATGTTGCGCTCAACGGTGTTGTCTCCGCTGCCCTGATTGGTGAGCGCGGCATCGTAGATCTCCCACAGCCGGCAGCGCTCGACGAGACAGTCGCTGGCCGAACCCCAGAACTCGATGCCGTTCCCGAAGCGCACCGTGCGGTCGCCCCCCATCTGGTCGGCCCCCCCCGATGAAGCCGAAATCGCAGTCGCGGACGATGATGTGGTGAGTGCTCCCCCCGCCGATCCCGTGGGAGCCCGCGTACATCACCGCGAGGTTTTCGTACGTGACGTGATGCTTCCCGCCCTGGTTGATCCCGTGACCCTTGATGGCCAGCTCGAGGCTCTCGTGAAGCACTGCGGGGTTTTCTCTCGCGTACAGCTTCACGATGTGGCGCGCCTCGTCGTACCAGTAATCGCCCGGCGCCGCGAGTTCCTCCTCGTTGAACTTCTTCCTGCCGCATCCGGGCCCGCCGTCGACGATAATGTTGCCCACATCGGCGGGCAATTGTTGAGCGCCCACGCATTCGATCAGCGAGACGCTGTCGATGTGAAGCACCGAGTCGTCTGGGATCATCCCGCCGAGGTAGAACGTCAGCCGCGCGTCGTCGGCGGTCGTGTAGTTCAGGTAGTCGTGCGTGAACGTCTGCCACTCCCCGGTGATCTGCACCGTCGGCGCGGCGCCCCGGCCATACGCCGTCCACGGCGGACCGTTCTTCTGAATCATCGCGAGCGGCATACCGAACGGCTTCGTGCACTTCGCGCGCGCCGACAACCGAAGCAGCGTCCCCGCGTTGAGACTCAGGGGTGACAGGGACACCTGGATCTCGTTCGACTTCTCGCCCGAAGCAACGCATTCAACGCGTATGGAGACCGGAGGCGAGTCGACATCATCCCCATCCCGCGAGAGTCGCGCGTCGGCCTCCCCCTCATGCCAGAGACCGAAGGCCGGATCGGCCGCGGGATCGACGATCGTCCGAACAGGCTCGGCCTCTTCGGGGCCGACGGTGGACCAGATGTTGTTGCCCTTATCGACCCAGTCGTCCGGATCGTTCAGCGCAACCGATCCGAGTAGCAGCGGCTTGTCTCCCTCGCCAAACGCGCCGTAGATGATGGGCAGGTCTTCCTCGCCCGAGTGCGGCACGAGCGACTCGCGCCACTGGTCGCCGCGCCGAAGCAGCACGGTATCGCCCGGCTCGAGCGGCCCGAGGTTCACCCGGGCGATGGTCTGCCAGGGCGATGCTTCGGAGGCGCCGTCGTTCTCGTCTGATCCATCGGTGGCGACGTAGGAGGTGGTCTGAGAGAGGGCGATGGCAGATGACAGGAGAAGCACAGCGAGCGTCACGGGCCACGATGCGAGGTTAGTCATAGTTGGCGCCTCCGGCGGAGTGGTTCGCGACGGGTGGAGCCCAGGCCTGCTGCCCCGCGGGCACGGACGGCCGAAGGGACAGATATGAAAGCC
>CAZKUN010000033.1:0-45787 GCA_964555935.1 uncultured Armatimonadia bacterium
GAGAAGATCGCCGTAGACGGTGTGGATAATTGCCATGCGGGCGCGGATCGGGGTGGCGAGATTCGGCTGTCCAGCAGAGAATGATAGCGCGCCACGCAGGGCGTGGATGGCGGCCTGGTGGTCGCCGCGCTTCAAGGCCGCGTTAGAGTGGTCCATCAGATCGTACGCATGCCCGAGCGCGACCTCGATCTCAAGATCGAGTATGCAGAGTGTCTCTCCGTCTTCAGCAGTGGGCATCTTGGCAAGTACCGAGATCTCGCGATTCTCAATCGCCTCGGCCAGCCCATCGATGGCAGCTACGGAACTCCCCGCCAGGACGCAGTAGCGAGCGCCAAGCTGCTTGCTCACCGCCCGCACCGCATCCAGACCGTCCGTCGGGACGCGCGCGCAGGGGCGGCCCGTCAGTTGGTGGAGCATCTGAGGGTTATCGGACACCATCGGCTGATCGGGCGGCTGGATCTTGGCCATGAGCGCGGCGACCTCAGGCCCCAGGAGTACGTAAGGGTGAGCCTCGGCCTCCAACTGGTTCCCGCGCATGACGCTGTCGAGCTGCGTTACCGAGTGGGTGAGGACCATAGCCACCAACACGCCGAGCAGTAGTGTCCGCCGGCTCGCGCCCCACCGCCGGTGCGTGCGACTGCCTAGCCCCCACAGCCCCGCGCCCGCCGCGGCAAACAGCGTTGGCAGGAGCGCGACCAGCGTGCCCGTGAAGGTGCCCTTGCCGGCGAGTTCAGGAAGGCCGAACGCATAGACAAGCAGGAGGATGACCAGCAACGCGAGCGGCGCCAGCGCGGCGAGGGGCCGCTTGACGATGAAGAAAGGAATCGCGCAGAGCACTGCCAGTGAGCTGCCGCCGACCACGGTCCAGCGTGCCATCTGGTAGAGTTGCTTCATGTCGAAGACGAAGACGCCAGGCCAGCCGCCCTTGGCCTCAACGAAACGCTCGAGCGACAGAACCGAAGTGTCAAGCCGGAACAGGTCGGCATAGTTGGTCAGGAACGCGAGCCGGTGGATATCATCCGGGAGGACAGACCCGAAGACGAACGCGTTTCGGAGGGCCCACGGGACCAGCACCAACGCGTAGGGGACCAGAAGGTACAGGGCATGCGCGAGTCTGGGCCGATAGCCGCACTTGCGACCGGCGCAGGCCGCGCAGAGCAACGTCACCGGGACGAGGAACACGGCATCCGCGCGGACTAGGTGCGCCAGACCGCCGAAGAGGCCCGCGGCGAGAAACCACTTCCCATCGACGACGCAGCCTCGATGCGCGAACACGAGCGCCGTTGCCAGTAGACACGCGTGTAACAGGGGGGCGTCGGTCGTTGTGGCGAACAGCACGAAGTTGGGATCGAAGGCCGCGATGGCCGCCGCGAGTAATCCGGGGCCATCGTGGCCCGTGAACTCGCGCCCAACCCACCACGTCAAGGCGATCAGCACGAGGCTGAGACCGATGCCGGCGAGCTGCCCGACCTTGAAACTGGTTCCGAACGAAGCGTACCATCCGGCCAGGTAGAGCGACATTCCCGGCATCCGGTAGCCGTTGGACGGCATGGGCAACTCATCCACGTCGCGCAGGTAATGCCACGCGTAGTCAACCGATAGCCCGGCGCCGTCGGCGATTCCGGCGGCGACATCGTGGTGGTAAACCGCGTCGGCTCGGAAAGGGCTGGACACATGCCGAGCGTAGGCGAAGCGCGCGGCTGCGCCAACGATGATGATGCCCGAAAGTAACGCGAGGACCAACTTCGTCGTGGGCCCCGGCAGGCGCTGGGTCATGTTTGCTCCGTCGTGTTCCACGTCGTTTCGTCGCGTCAGCGTAACAGGTTCCCTGCGCACGCTGCAAGGCCCCCCGCGGGGCGGCCTACTCGGGGAACAGATCGATCACGTAGATCCCCTCATGTACCGGCGCCGTCTCGAGGAGTTGCAGGACCTCTACGTCGCCACGGTCGATCGCTTCGCGGAGCCCCTGGCAGTACTGCAGACACGCCCCCCGCATCACCGCATACCGCGCGCCGACCTGCCGCGCGATTCGCAGCACGGTCTCCTGGCCGTCGCTGGGCATCTGAAGCACCGGCCTGTCGACAAGCGCGCTGATGCGCCACGTGTCATCGGTGAGGATCGGCCCATCGCCTAAATCACGCTCGAGGACACCGCGCAGCACGCTCGCGCTCTCGACATACGGTGATCGCGTGGACCAGACGTGATGCTTCAGCACGCAGGGCCCAAGGGCTGATAGCGAGCGCGCAACCAGCAACGCGCTCATGGTCGCGATGGCGAAGGACGGGCTGAGCCGCCGCCGCGATAGCGACGAAACCTGCGCGCTCGCCCAAACCACGCCTCCCGCCGCGCTCCCAAGTACCAGCGGGTACAGAGATGGGAACGAGCGCGGGAACGCGCCTCGCATCCCCACCTCAGGCACGATGAGGATGTAAGCGACCACCAATACTCCGAGCATGTAGATGTACGGGACGACGACCGATCTACGACCATACGCGAGCGCGGGGATCCCGATGAACATCACCCACGCGCCAGCGTCGCCGGCGGCCCACTTCGCATGGAACCACGCGACCTTCAATCGATAGAGCACGACGCCGCCAAGTCCGCCGTGCGTGGTGAGATAGTCCGTCGGCGCGATGGATGACCAATCGGCTCGGAAGATCTCGTTGTACTCGGGCAGGAAGAGCAAGCGCCGCATTTCCGGCGGTGGCGCCGCGCCGAAGACGACGGTGTTGCGCGCCACCCACGGCACCATCACGAGCGCGTAAGCAGCGAGAAAGCCCAGCCCGTGGGACCAGCGCAACCGCCCCGCCCGCACAGCGCCAAACAGCACCAGGGCAGACACGGGCACCAGCAGCATGCCGTCGTTTCGGGTGAGATGCGCGAGCCCCGCCAGAAAGCCGGCAACGATGAGGGCTCTTGGTCTGCCCAGCGCGCCGACGTACAAGGCCAGCAGGCACGCGGCGAGCCAGAAGCTGTGGGAGAACCCAGGGTCGGCGGTCAGGCACTGGGTAATGAAGTGCGGCTCGACCGCCGCCAGACCGGCCGCCAAGAGCCCGGCGGCTTCGCTCTGCATCAGCTCCCGCGCGACCCACCAGATGATCGCGGTGAACGGGATGCTGAGACAGATGCACGCGATCTGAGCGACCCGGTACGTCGTCCCAAGCGCCGCCATCCACGGGACGAGGAAGAACGTGTGGCCTGGGTTCCAGTATCCATGCGACGGCATGGGGAACGACTCGGGCACGCCCCGCGCGTAGATCCACGCGTAATCGATGACCAGCCCGCGACCCTCGCAGATGTTGCGCGCGACGTCGATGCAGTAGATGCTGTCGACGGAGTGCGGATCAGCGAAGAATCGGAGACACAGCACCCGCACCACCACGCCCGCAAGCAGCCCGCCCCCCAAACCGATGCACGCGCGCTTGCTCGGGCGATCCATGCGGCAGGCCGTCATCCAGCACCGCCTCCGTGCGGCACTCCGCTATGCCCACCGGCGCCCAGTCGCTCCAGAGCCTCGACGATCTCGGAGACGTCCATATCGTCGGGCGCCTCATTCCCGGCGTTGATGTACAACCTGCGGGCGGCGCGCAATTCGCCTTTCGCCTCGTACTCCTTGCCGAGATCAAAGGTCGCCCGAGCCGTATTCTCAGCGACCGTCCGGCTGCGCTCTGGGTCGTCGGCGACGTACTTCGCGGCCGCGGCGAAGTGCGTGAGCGCCGCGCCGAATTCACCTTCAGCCGCCGCCTCGGCTCCAAGCTGGTTCTCCCGCCGACCCTCAGTGGGCCAGAGATCGTAGACTTGCAGCCCGCCATAGCCGGCCAGCGTGGGGAACTTGACATCAGCCTCGATCCGGCCGCTCCGCACGGCGTCCTCAAAGCCCGGGTACGCCCCCCAGAACGCGCCCGGCAATGAGATGTGGCGGATGCCGAGCTTCTTCGCCATCTCGAGCGTGGCGTCCATGCCGTCGGGTGGCAGCATGTAGCACGGCCGATTGGTCATCCAATGCAAGGCCCACGGGTCATTGGTGAACACGCCCGCCGACTGGTCGCCTTTGCCGAAGTAGGCCCTCAGTCCGGCGGCGTTCGCGACGTACGCGTGGGTCTTGAGTTCTTTGTGCTGTTTGGTGACCGCGAATCCAAGTCGGCTGACCGTGTGGGCCACGAGGACAAGGGCCAAGACGAGAATGACCACGCGCGCCTGCGCGAGGTTGAGTTTCTTGGCCAGCCACTCGCCGACCATCCACACGCCTCCGGCCGTCAACGCGAGCAGCATCGGCAGGATCCCGTAGAAGCTGCGCACGAAGGAGCCCTGTCGCCCGACCTCGGGCAACACGAAGGCGTACATGACGAGCAAGATGCCCGCGTAGTAGAGGAACGGTCGGGCCTGAGCCACGCGGCGAATCCAAAGGAACGGTATGGCGAACAGCAGGAAAGTGCTCCCGCCTTTGAGGAACAACCACTGGACGATCCGCCCGAGGACCATCGAGTCATAGACGATAACGCCCAGCCAACCCTTGTGCTGGGCGAGCCACTGATCGACGGTGATCGACGAGAGGTCCGTGCGGAAGATGTCATCGTAGGTGGGCAGGATCAGGAGGCGGTTGAGCGCCGGTGGTGAGGGCGATCCGAAGACCACCGTGTTCCGGATCATCCAGGGCGCGACGCAGATGATGTAGGGAGCGAAGAAGTAGAGCAGATGGATCGGTCGGAACCGGTACTGCTTCCCACGCAGGGCTGCCAGCACGCACAGCCCCATGAGAGGCACCATGAGCACGCCGTCGTTACGCATGAAATGCGACATTCCGGCGAGCAGTCCGGCCAGGCCCAACCACTTGGGGTTGCGGTAGAGGCCGTAATACATGCCGAGCATCGCCCCGCACGAGAAGATGCCCTGGGGTAGCGAGGCGTCCGCGCTCGTAGAGGCCGCCATGAGATGGGGATCAATCGCGGCCAGCCCCGCCGCGAGAAGTCCCGGGCCCTCCTTGCCCGTGATGGTTCTGCCAAGCCACCAACAGAGCAGCGTGAACGGAATCGCCATGAAGACATTGGCGATGCGGACGGCAAAGATCGTGGGGCCAAGGGCCCAGACCCAAGGAACGAGGTAGAACGACATTCCCGGCATCCAGTAGCCCATCGCCGGAGTGGGGAACGACTGGGGGACACCACGGGCGTAAATCCACGCGTAGTCGACGACACACCCGCGCCCGTCGGCCATGTTCTTGGCGACATCCGCGTAGTAGACGGCGTCGGGCGGGAACGGGACATCAACATACGGCATGCATGCCAACCGAACGCCAATGCCGGTCAGAATCAACGCGCCTAGCGCGAGGTAGACCCATCGCGTGGGTCGGCTTGCCGGAACGTCGGTCATGCAGGATCTCCTCAGTCAGGTGGCGCGAGTTCAAACAGCACGGCGCGATCATGGGCATGTAGCGGACGGCAGTAGGCACGGATCATGGCCATGAAGCGATCCAAGGCCTCCTGGCTATCCCCGAAGTAGCCGAACTTCTGAGCCCACAGGTCTCTGGGCGCCTTGTGGTCGACCAAGATGTGCGTGTAGCCCTCGGATGCGATGCGCCGCGCGAGGGCCTCGGCATCCGCCGCCTCCTCGGCCCACCAAACCGCCGACACGCCCGCGAAACCCGTATCGGCCAAGACGGGATGCTTGACATTATACGCCAATGTCTCGCCAAAGAACAGCAGGCGGGAGCCCTCCGGGAGATTCTCGTTGGCGTAGATCGCCAGGGGGTAGTAGTCGAGCGCGTGGCCCATAGGCTCGGGCATCTCCATCATATACTCGAGCTTGGTGGCGCCGCCGACGAGGTAGGGCTGTGGCTGGAAGAACTTCCAATGGTTGTACCAGCACGCGCCCGCCATGCCCAGGATGATCAACGCGACATGCAGCGGGAGACGAGGCTTGCTCGTCTTCTTGGAGATTCCTGATTGCACGGCGACGAAGCCGGCGGCGATAGAGAATACCGCGACCCCGGGCAGCGCGAACCGAGCGACCTGCGCCGTGAAAAGCCACGCAAGCCAGAAGCCCGCGCACCAGGCAGTGAGAGCCCAGATGGGCTTGCCGCGCTTGCCTAGCAGCGGCAGTCCGACGAGCATGACCAGGTGGATGGGGTTCAGCGGGACGGGCGTCCCGTACGGGCGCCAATCCATGGTGATCCAGAGCGGACTGAGGAGATAGTCGAGGATACTCCCGCCCGGCCGCCCGTAAGACGCTACCTCGCCGGCGTAGTTGGCGGTGTATTCGGGCCGCCAGTCCTTCCCGCCGAAGACGTCGTAGAACATGGGGAAGACGGGATTGCCCGTCACTATAGCCGACTTCACCAGCCATGGCGCGAAGAGCAGGCCTGCGGGAATCGCCACCGCGAGGAAGCGTTTCGCGAACCCACGCCAATGGCCCTCACCGGCCAACCCAGCCCAGATGGCGACAAGCGCCGTCGCGTAACCGCCGCCAAGCTTGGTGCACGTTGCCAATCCCCCACAAATACCCGCCAGAACGAGCCAGCGCATGTTCGAGGCGGACCGGTAGTTCAGCACGGCGACGACCGCCAGCACGACGTGCATGCAGACGATGAGATCGACGTCGCACGTGCCGAACAGACATGCCACGAGCGGCGTCGATGCGAACGTGGCCGCTCCCGCCGCGCCGAACTCAGGGCCCCATCGTTGCGATGCGGCGCCGTAGATCCCCAGCACGCAGGCGAGCCCGCCAAGCACGACCACCATGTTCGCGCCCGCCCCGCCGCCGAGAGCCAGCCCGAGCGAGAACAGAAGCTCTCCCCCCCAGCGGCAGATGGGCGAAGTGGTTGCGCGGAGGGTAGGTGAAAGCGTGGGTCTCAAGCATCAACTCGGGGAGGCGGAGGTGGTAGCGGAGCGAATCCGTATCGGTCGGTGGAAGAACGCCCAGGGCCACGAATGAGAGCGCCAAGAGCACCAACACGACGAGGCAGACCAGCATGCCGACGGACGCGCGCGGCTTGGAATCTCGGACGCCTCCCCACGCGGCGACCGCCACATTGCGGCAGGGGAAGGCGAGACTCCCGAGAATGAGCAGCAGCGCGGCCGCGTGGCGCGAGTGCAGATGGCACAGGGCCACCACCATCACGACGATGCTCGTCGCCCCCATGCCAAGCGCGATGGCGTAAGCAACGCGCTGAGCCCGGCCGGGCGGATCGACGCGCAGGAGGGTCAACAAGCGATCGCCCACGCCGGCGACAACCGCCGCGATAACAAGCCCCGCCAGCAGCGCGCGAGGGCCTGCGGTGACCACGGTCTCGTGGGCTCCATCAGCCGGCCCTAACACCCACAACAGGCCAGCGACGGCGGCCGGAGCAACGCGATACGCCATGTCTGGCGCGCGAGGCACGGTACGAGACGAATCGTCTGACATACGGTGGCTCCCTCAGCCACATCTTGCCATATCAGTCCAGGGATGTAAACAGGAAGTAAATGAGGCTTCGTTAGAACCAGACGACATACCCACGGAACGCTTCGCCGCCGAAGGCGGAGAACGACCCCCAAAGCATGCCCGCGACCACAAAATGCCCGAACGCGACGCCCAAGAAGAAGGGCAGGAGCTTGTGGTAGGAGCGCATGCCACCGAACTTGAGGATGAGCACCTTGCAGAGCCAGACGAGGAACAGCATCGACCAGTTCTGCCGCCCAAAGAGGAAGCCCAACGCGAAGCCAAGGGGGTGAAGCGGGAAGCGCAAGAAGACGCGCCTCAATAGCACCAACATGGCGACTTGCACACCGCCCGCGAGTGTCGCTATGACCTTCACTGGCTCAGGTGAAGCCGGGCTCGTGATCGATGCAGTCGCGGCGTCGTACTGGCGCCGACACAACTCAATGCGGTAGCCGCCCTCGCTGGTCCCTCCCTCGAGGACATTCGCGCCATATTCATAGGCCGCGTCGAGGTGCATCCAGTAGCCGAATCCAAGCCCCAATATGACCGCGAACATCATGCCCCACGTTACGGTCGACACCTTGATGCCGCCGTGGCGCCCGATCTGCAGAGCCTCCATCTGGAACGACCCGTAGCCCGGCATTACGCCTCGACCCATGAAGTAGTTCGTGGCGAGGGTTGACAGATTCGACAAGCCACCGTGCTTGAGGAGGTAGTCTGATCCCCAGAGCATCTTCGGCATGTTGTTGGAGGAATCGATGGGACAGATCCACTGGGAAGGCAAACCCGCCTCGGCCCGCACGCGCGTCGCGACCACCCCGAAGAGGAATGTCATTCCATAGTAGACGGCAATCGTGCCCGTGCCCATGCCCGCCCAGCGCTTCAGCACGAAGATCCCGATGCCGCACAGTACGGCCGCGATGAGGCCCTTCGATTCTATCGGAAGCGGCGCGCCCTTCTCGCGCTTGACGATGGCCCGAGCGGCGTCGCCGATGTGTCGTCTCGCCCCGTAGAGAATCACGCAAGCAAGGACCAGGTACGCGCCGGTGATCTGTTCGTTCTCGAAGGGCACGCCGGGTTGCTGGTAGCCGACCATGAAGAACACGACGTGCTGCACCAGCAACCAGCCGCAGAACACCCAGCACGACAGCAGCACGTCGGTGGGCATCAGGTAGCCGAAGCCAAACACCTGCGGCCGGACCGCGAAGCTGAGCCACCAAACATTGCGCAAGGGCCCCTCAGTGAAGAACTGGTGCAGGGGCGTTTCGATCGGTAGCGCGGGCACCGACGGGTTGAAGCTATTGAGAATGTTGAGCACGTTGTAGAGGCTCACGACCCCGAAGCCGATCCAAAAGATGTAGCTGCCAAAGACCGTCTTCCCTCGTGACATCGGTCCGCGGCCGACCATCTCAAGGGGAAGTTCCGAGATCGGAAACCTCAGCCGTTCGTCATCCATCCATGGCTTGCTGACGAGCAGGCTCATGCCCATCATCGCGCCGAAGAAGAGCAGGAAGAACCCAGACCACGCGCCCAGCGGCGCCGCCCACGCCCTCCAGGGAATGGCGCCGGTCTCCGAGCCCTCGAAGTAGTCGAGGTTGGCGGCTGCATCCTTGACGATGTACCAATCAGGAATGGCGTTGGCCAGGTCCTGGTAACCGTTGTCGGGCGTGGCAAAATACGGCAGGACGGTCAGTTCGGGGATGAACAGCCTCAGCGCGCCGCCGGAACACATGGCGACGGCGAGGGTGAGGATCGCGTAGATGAGCAGCGCTTCCTGAAGCGAGAGCCTGAGCGGCTTGGGGAGTCGCTTGCTGAGGGCGTGGTAGCCCATGAGGAGGACGAGGGCGACCAGGGCCGGCACGGGCGGCGCGGCCATCGAGACCTGAGCGCTCAGCGTCAGCAGCGCGGCCTGTTGGATCCAGCGCCCGACGAGGTACATCAACCCGCCCGAGAGGAGAACGACTCGCCAACTCATTCAGGAACGCTCCACGATAGGCGCCAGGGAACTTGCTCATCGGCTACTCGGGCAGCGGCTTGCCCTTCGTTTCTGGCAGCAGGTAGACGATCACCAAGCCAAACACAAACACGAGCCCCAGCAACGACACGGCCAGGCGGAAATCCACGCCCGGCAGGCTCTTCACCCAGCCCGAAAACACGAGCATGAACGCGGCCAGGATCCGCCCCCCGTTGAAGCAGAAGCCCGTTCCGGTCGCGCGCAGGTGCGTCGGGAACAGCTCTGGGAAGTAGACGGCGAATCCCGCGTGCATGGAGAGCGTGAAGAAGCCATAGATCGGCAGCAATATCAGGAGTTGGCCGTATGTCTGCGGGAGATAGCAGGTGATCGGCACAATCACCAGCGCGCCCAGCTGCACGAGCCAGAACGCGGGACGTCGCCCCAGCCGCACGGCGAGAGGCCCGAAGGCGAGCAGACCGATTCCCGCGCCGGTCGTCTGGACGATCCCGTACGCCAGCTTCGCCTTGCCCACCGCGTCCGGATCGCCCGCCGCAGTCAGCAGGTTCTTCGCGAGGTCCTGGCCGGCGATCGTGACGCCCCAAAAGGTGCCCAGCCCAACCGCCGCGAGCAGCATTCCGAGAATCGCCCGCGGAGCCCACCGACGGTCGGTCAGCAGTTCCTTGAAACTCCCGAGCTTGGCGCCTTCCTCTGACGACTCCTTGGCTTCGGACCACGACTCCGGCTCTTTGACCGACGACCGGACCCACACGATCAGCAGCGCGGGCGCAACGCCCACCAGATAGGCCCAACGCCAATGCGACGCGACCACCATCCCGGCTATGGCCGCCAGCCACGTCCCGAAGACGCTGGACGCGTGGAAGATGCTGGACGCCTGGGCTCGGGCTTTCCGTGGCATGACCTCCGCCACGAGCGCCGCCGCGACGGCCCACTCGCCTCCGACGCCCATCGCCACGAAAAACCGCAACACGCCTACGTGCCAGAGGTCCTGAGCGAAGAACGTCAGCCCGGAGAAGACGGAATACATCAGGATCGTGATGACCATGACCGGCCGTCGGCCGATCCGATCCGCCAGCGATCCGAACAGCAAGCCCCCGACCGTTCCGCCCAGGAGGAAGATCGCCAGGAACATGTCCCCGAGCAGGAAGACGCTCCCGACCTTGCCGTCGGGCCCGATGATCTCGGCCAGCATGTCCCCGCGGGTGATCGCGAAGATCTGGCCCTCGTAAACATCGAAGATCCATCCCGCGGACGCGATGGCGAGCACGATCCACTGGTAGCGAGTGACGCCTTTGTACCAGGGCTGGGATGAGGCTTCAGGGGTTTCTGCCATCTAGTAGGCTCCCACCTCGCGCGCCGTCTCGAGCATGGCGGCGAGGTTCTCGGGTGGCGTGCCGTGTTGCACGTTGTGGATCGCGTTGAAGACGAATCCGCCGCCGGGCGCGAAGGTATTGACCCGCTCCGCGACCTCGCGGCGCACGTCGTCGGGCGTGCCGAAGGGAAGCGTCTGTTGCGTGTCGACGCCCCCGCCCCAGAAGGTGATGCGTCCACCGAAGTCCTGCTTCAGCCGCTCCGCCTCCATGCCATCCGCGGAGCACTGGACCGGGTTGAGGATGTCGAACCCCGCCTGGATCCACCCCTCGATGATGTCGTAGTTCGCGCCGCAGGTGTGAGTGAACGTCTTCATGCTCGTGTTCTCGTGGACCCAGCCATTGATACGCTGCCAGCCGGGGACCATCACGTCGTAGAAGAGTTCCGGCCGGAACAGTTCGCCGCGCTGCGTCCCGAAGTCGTTCCCCTGGATTAGGATTGCCGCGCAATACTCGCCCACAGCCTCGGAGTAGAGCTTGAGGTTCTCGATCGCGACATCGGCCATCGCCGCGACCATCTCCTTGCACCACGCGGGATCGAGCGTCAGGAGCATCGGCCACTCAAGCATCCCATGCGCCCAGAGACTCCCCCGCCAGAAGCCGCCGAGAATCGCGTAGTCCGTGTTCTCGTAGAGCTGCCGGCCGCGCTCGCGAATGTCACTGAGTTCTTCATCTGTGAAGATGGGAAGTTGGCTCGCGTAGTCCGCGGGGTCGACCATCAGCGCGTCAAGGTCCTGGGGGATCGTGATGCTGCCGATGGCGTCGAAGTAGTAGCCGTCTTTGGGCATCTCCCACGCCGGGGGCGCATCAGCCTGCCCGCCCGGCGAGAGCAGCCAATTGCCAGCCGCGTCTTGCGTGGGATTGAACTGCCCCGGCATCAGAACGGGCGTGCCATCCGGCAGCGTCCACGGTTTGTAGTCGCGCGCGGCGATGTCAAACGTCGGCTTGGGTTGCTCCAGCCCGACGACATCGATGCCGAACAGGTCGAGGTAGTCCTCATCGACATCGGCCAGCATCTGCATCAAGTCATACACGCGAGGAGGCTCGGCGGGGAGTCCGGCGTGTTTGCGTAGCGACGAGTAGGCCTGGGCCATGATGCCCGTCACGCGCGATCCGCCGATGTCGATCGGCACGCGGTCGGGCTCTTCGAAGTTGAGAGTTTTGGCGACTCGTTCCCGTGAGGTCATGGGCCACGGTTCGCCGGGCGCCGCTCTGGCCCCTCGGCGGGAACGGCAGACGGCCCGGGGTTTCGGCTCCCCGGGCCACATGCTGGAGAATCAGAGGGCGGGCTACTCCTCCGGCTTGATGAAGCCCTCGAGTTCAGGCAGGTCGTCGATCCTCAGCCTGCCGAACGGCCCCGGCACTGTCACGACTCCAACAGGCGGGCGCTCAAACTCGACGATCGAAAGCTGCATGAGGTCGGCGCTCTTGCCGTTTACATTGGCCGCGCCGCGCTGCACCGGCCCGTAGTACCGGGGCGCGCCAGACCTGTTGAACGGATTGCCCGGTGCCTGGTAGTACGTCTTGCCGCCAAACTCCACGTAGCCTCCCGGCCCCCCAGCACGGATCTGGGTGCGGCCGTGGAACCAGTGGAAATCCTCCGGCTCCTTGGGGTCGGGCGCCCAATCACGGAAGATCCGCACTTGGTCACCGTCGCCGAGGATCATCGGGATCGGCCGCTCGCCCTCGACCAACCGGATGGGGCCTTCGTCGGCTACGATCGTTGGCTGCCCATCATCAGGCTCACCTACTACGAAGCCAAGCAGGCCGGACAGATCCTCGAGCGTCGCGCAAGCCACGCCCTTCACGCGCTTTGGCGTGTGGATGAAGTCGCGGTAATTCTCGCCGTTCTTGTCAATCTGTTCGCGGCCAACCTCGATCTCGTAGGTGTCCTCACCCACGGTGATCTTCAGCGGGCCCGCGTGGCCGAAGACGACGCGCATCTGGATGCGCAGCTTGCCGTCCTCCTGCTCGATCGCCTGGGTGAAGCCTCCACCCTCGAACTCGGCGCCGACGATCTCGCAGACGTCACCGATGCCTGCCCACCACTGGCCGTCCTCTTCGAATAAGGGGTACGCGGACTTCTCGGCGGGGCCTTCGGGGCCATCCGGGGCGCCGATCGCAACAGCGCAGAACAGCACGAGGGTGCCGACAACCAGTCTCAGCCGGGGTGTCATGATGCCATCCCTCCCCTGGTCGCGTGTCTCATGTTCTTAGACGCGTCTGGGGGGGAAACGGTTCTGTGTTTCTCGGGGCTAGCTCTCGCGCGCCGTCGTGGATTCGGCGAAGGCCAGCGTCTCGGCTGAACTCCCGACGCCGCCCGTGGTGCCCATCGCGAGCGTGGCCATCGCGCCGGCGGCGGAGGCGAAGCGCCCGATTTGCTCCAGCGGCCATCCCTCGAGATAGCCGCGAAGGAAGCCCGCGACAAACGCGTCGCCCGCCCCCGTTCCGTCGATGGGCTCGATGTCGAAGGCGGGCAGCGACAGCTCGTCGTCAGGCGTGCGGATGTAGCACCCGTGCTCGCCCTGCTTGAGCCCGACGATGCTGGGACCCGCCGCGATGAGCTTCTCGGCGATGGCGGGAGGTTCGATCTCGCCGGTCAGCTCGACAGCCTCGGAGATGCTCGGCAGGAAGATATCGGAATGCGGCAGCATCGGCCCAACGAGTTCCATCCACCTACCCGTCGGATCCCACACGGTGTCGAGGCACGTCGTCGCGCCCGCCTGCTTCGCCCTGCGCAAGACCTCGGCCGCTGGGCCTCCGTCAAATCCCGGCATCACCAGCGTCCCAGCGATGTGCACCACCTTCGCGCGGGCGAGAATGTCATCGGGCATGTCCGACGGCAGGACGCGCGTGCTAGCGCCCATGTAATGGATGAAGCTGCGCTCGCCGTCGCCGTGGACCATCACCATCGTGCCCGATGTCCCGGCTTCGGGGTCGCTGACAATCGCTGATGTATCAACGCCGGATTCTTCGAGAGTCTGGCGGACAAAGGCGCCGAAGCCGTCGTTGCCCACGCGCCCGACCACGGCGACTTTGCCGCCGAGCTTGGCGAGGCCGATCCCCGTATTGGCGGCGCATCCGCCGATGCCAATCCCCATCTCATCGACGAGCGACAGTCGTCCGCGAGTCGGCCACTCATCGATCGGCCTACCGAAGACGTCCGCCACCAGGATGCCCATGCAGGCAACGTCGATATCTTTCACAGTCACCGAAATCGCTCCCCAACATGCGGTTCACTCTTCGTCTTCGGCTTCAGCTTCTTCGTGCTTGCGCAAGAGATCGCGCATCGCGTTCGTCGATAGCAGGCTGACGAAACCAGGTAGAAACATGAAGAACAGGATGAAGCTCAACCCCATCGCCCAGTTCACTCGCCCCAGTATCGGCGCCGCGATCATCGCGACCACGCACCCGACTTGCACGAAGACCAGAAACGTGTAGCCCGGATGCGCCATTGTCAGGATGAAACCCTTCCGCAGCGCCGACCAGATCGACTCGTCGTCCATGACCAGGAACGCCGGCACGTACAGGTTCATCATGACCCAGAAGATGCTGAAGTAGACCCAAAGGAGGCTGATGCCCTCGAGGAGCCAGTGCTCGAACTTCCACTGGTAGAACCACGCGGCCAACAGCGTCCCGCCAAGGATGAATGCATAGACGAGGAATAGCCCCACGCCGCGCCAGTAGAACTTGCGGAGCGCGCCTAGCATCGCGCCCATCCCCGGCAACTCGCGCTGAGAGATCGTGTCGCTGAGGCCGTAGAGCGCCACCCAGATTGGTCCGACCGAGAGCGCCCCGAGCAAGTAGGCTGCCAACAGCGCCACGAGCGTCGCGGGAGCCAGAGCGCTCGCGAGCGTCGGCGCAATCAGGCTGACCGCGACCACCAGCGACCCGAGAATCACTAGGTGGAAATAGTCGTAGCACTCGCTCAGCGTCGACCGAAGCACGTGCCCCAATCCGGAGGGCTCGGCGGCATCGTCGTTCAGAGGATTGCGCTTCGAATCATCCATGGCAGTGGGCGTGGTTTCACCGGGTGAGGCCGCCGCGCCTTCCCTTGACACGGCGACGGGTCTGGCACAATATCAGACGGCCTGCATTAAGGCGGGCGAGGGGGTCCCAGTGGACGATCATCAACTCAAGGAGGCTCTGACGTCCCTCCGCCGACGATCTCCGGCCGCCCATGACCTGGTCCGCCTCCTCTCGTTCTTCGCGCCGACAGACTTGCCCGTTGAACTGCTCGTAAACGCGCGGGACTACCTCTCGCGCCGCCTGCGGGTGACGTTCGGGAAGCCCGCTCGGATCGAGCGCGCTCTTGAGGCTCTTGCGCGGTCCGGTTTGGCAGACCCGCGGCCCGCCGCCATCTGCATGCAGGACCATGTTCAGACGACCATCCGCCGGAGCCTCACCAAGGCAACTCACGACAGATATGTCCGCCTGGCCGTGACCGTGCTCGACACAGGCACGACGCCTCGCCAAGGGCCCGTAGGACTCGTGCCTCGATTGATCGCCCGCCTCGCCACCAGCGTCGTGCCGCCCCAGGGACCAGACACGCAGTCGCTCCTGTTGCCCGGCCTGTACGTTCCCCATGCGCTCCACTGCGCGTCGCAGGCGGATAGACACGGCATGGCCAACGCGGCGACGACGTCCGTGCTGACGAGGGCTGCGGGGTACCTAGAGGAGCGTGGACAACTCGACGAGGCCCGCGCCGCTCTGGAGCAGGCCGTGCGGATCGACGAGGGGTTCTACGGGACGCACCACGCACTCGTCGCGGAGCGGCTCAACGCGCTGTGCCACGTGCTGAGCCAGCTCGGCGATGCCACGACATTGATCGACCACACCAGGCGCGTGTTGGCGATTAGGCAAATCACGCACGGACTAGACCATTCGGAGACCGCGATCTGCCACTACAACGTGGCCATCGCGCTGGCCAACGGCTGGGCGTTCGAAGAGGCGTTGGCACACATCCGCGTTGCCCTCGCCACCGGTTGGGCAGCGGGAACCACTGGCTCTGAGGCCTTGGCGGCGTTCCATTTTAACCACGGCGCGATCCTCGCGGGTCTGGGTCAGCTCCAGGCCGCCCGGGACGAGTTCCTGGCGGCAGTGACGGCATACGAGGCCGCGCCGAGTGCCGACCTGGAGGCTCTCGGGGACGCCCTCGACCGGATCGCGTCGATCTCGTTCCGGCTTGACGATCTGGAGAGTTCCAGGCACTTCGGCGAATGGGCCCTGCGCGTGACAGAACAGCGACCGGACGCGGACGACGGCACCGCGTGGAGCACGCTCCTCGACTTGGGGCGCACTGTAGCCTTGCTCGGCGAGCATGGCTCGGCACGGAGGCACGCTGGGCGCGCTCTCGCTGCGGCACCGGAGGGCCTGGAATTCGAGTTGCGCACGCATAGTGGGGTCGGGCTGGTCCTGCTGGCAGCGGAGGACTTCGAGGACGCGCGGGGACACTTCGCTCGGGCGTTGGAGATCGCGGAGCGCGTCCATGGGCCGGACCACATTGACACAGAAACTCAGGTGAACAACCTTGCACGGGCGCACTTCGAGCTAGGGAATCTGGACGAAGCGTGGGCGCTGCATCAGCGGGCGTTACGGATGGCCACCGGAGCTCACGGCGATGAGCACCTGTCGGTTGCTCTCCAACTCGCCGGGCTCGCCGATGTCATGGCCGCGCGTGGCGAAAAGGAGGAGGCCCGGGCCCAATTCGAACGCGCGCTGGCGATGGCATTGGACACGGCTGGCGAGGAGGAGTGGTACACGCAGCGCATCCGCAAGCGGCTCGCTAAGCTGGATGAGTGACGACTGGGCTTACTTCCCCACCGTCGCATCGCCCTCGCCGATGTGTCGGACGGCGTCGCCGATCTTCAGCTTCATCCGGCCTTCGTCGTCGATGCCGAGTGAGGTGCCGGTGAGTTGCTCGCCATCGGCGGCGAGGAGCGTGACCTCACGGCCGTTGGTGATGTCGAGCGCGTCCCAGGCGTCGATCAGGCCATCGGGGGAGGTTAGGAGCGTGTGGCAGGTGCGGGTGAGCGCGCGGAGCACGGCGGCGCTGACGGCGTCGCGGTCGTGAGGTTTCTGGGCGAGGATCTCGAGCGTGCTCGCGATGTCGCGGATGTCTTCGGGGATGTCGGCTTCCGTGCCGTTGATATTGAGACCGATGCTCAACAGCAGCGCGCCCGCGTGCATCTCAGCCAGCGTCCCCGCGAGCTTCTTCCCATGCCAGACCACGTCATTCGGCCACTTCGTCCGTAGCTTCAGCCCGGTGGTATCCTCGACCGCGCGGACAACGCTCAACGCGGCGACGATCCCCGCGAGCCCTCGATGGCGCGCGTCTGGTAAATCACGCAGGATCGCCGTAATCGCCAGCGCCTTGCCAGGAAGCGTGGCCCAGGTTCTCCCCCGCCGACCGCGACCGGAAGTCTGACGGTCCGCGATCACCACCGTCCCGTGCTCGGCTCCGTCGTCGGCAAACTCGCGGGCAACGTCGATCGTCGACGGCGTCTCGTCTAGCCGGACGATGCGATGGCCGATCGGGTGAAGGGCGTCGGGGGCGCTCATTCGTAACGAGCGTTCTTTGGGAGTTCCTTCTGGGGGCGGGGCTGCATGAACAGCTGGGTGATCCAGTAGTCGCCAAACTCGTTGATCGCAACGCCGACGCCGACGTACACGACGTCGGGGTTCATGATATTCTTGCGGTGTCCGGGACTGTTCATCAGCTCGATGTGGCTGCGGAGAATGTTGTCGGGGTTCAGCGCGGGCTCCGGCCGGGTCCATCGACGACTGACGTTCTCGGCGAGTCGCCACGGCCGATCGTCGAACCGCTGCTTGAACCGGTCAACGCTCTTGGTCCGCCCGGCCCGCGGGTTCGTGTGTGAGAAGAACTGCAGGTCGCGCATGTCGACGCTATGTCCGCGTGAGACCTCGGCGAGCACGGGGTGAGGCTTGAGCACGGAGAGCCCCTCCGCGACGCGCGCCTGGTTGACCAGGTTCACGAGCTGTTGCTCGTAAACCGGCACGACGCCCTCGTACCGGGGGGCCTCAAGCCGCTCCAACGCCTCAGCGGCGCGCGCCTCGTCCGGCTTCCACGCAAGCGCCTCGCGGTATTCGCCAGTGGCGTCCTCGGCGCGCTCGTCCTGCTCAGCAATCATGCCCATCACGATGTGAGGCGTCGCGGACGCGGGGACAAGCTCCAGCGCCCTGAGGGCCTGTTCCGCGGCGGCGGCCAATTCGTCGGCTTTGAGATGCTCCAGCGCCGCTTCGAGCGCCGCGGTGGCTTCGGTCTTCTGCTCGGGGCTTGGGTAGTAGGCCGGGAACGGGAACGCGCGGCTAGCGGCGAACGCGCCCCCCATGAGGGCCAGCGCGAGAAGCAACGCAATCGCCGTCAGCCGGATTGATGTCTTCATGTTTGAGCTTCGTCGCCGGCAGGCTTGGCGGCCTCCAGTTTGGCAAGCAGATCCGCCTCTGCCTCGCTGAGGTACCGATTGCCCGTGGCATAGAGCGGGCGAGTTGCCCGCTCGGACCAGCGGAGCAGTATCTCCACCTCATCCAACGTCAGATCCAGCACCACGCGGTCGGATGCCATTGCCGACTCTCTGTCGTCAACGCAGGAATATCAACCACACGTACACGGCCGCAATCGCTACGGTGAGCAGCGTTATGGGGACGCCGTACTTCATGAAACGGATGAACGAGATCGGGTGTCCCGCGCCCGAGGCGATTCCCGCCACCACGACATTCGCGGAGGCGCCAACGAGCGTCATGTTTCCACCAAAGCACGCGCCGAGCGAGAGCGCCCACCAAAGCGGGATGATCTTCTCGTGATGAAGCCCCGCAAGGCCCGTCGCGCCGCCCGTGACTTCCGAGTGAGCGATGTCGACCACGAGCGAGTTCATCGTCGCGACGAACGGGATGTTGTCGACGATTCCCGAGGCGATGGCCGACAGCCACAGGATCAGCATCGTCATCGTCGGCGTCTCGCCGCCAGTGAGATCGAGCGCCCCGCTCGCGAGCATCTTTACCACGCCGACCTTCACGAGCCCGCTCACCATAATGAACAGACCGATGAAGAAGAAGATCGTCGGCCACTCAACTTCCTCGAGGATCTTCGTGGGTTTTCGCCCGTAGAGGATGAGCAGCAGCGCCGCCCCGGACAGGGCGATCGTAGCTGGTTCCAGGTGCATCGACCCGTGTGCCAGGAAGCCGGTCATCGTCAGCCCGATGACGGCCCCGCACTTGATGAGAAGCGGCTTGTCCTGGATGGTCTGCGATTCGTCGAAGCTCATGATCCGCTGACGCAGCTCGTCGCTCACCTGCAGGCGCTTGCCAAACACAAGCTTGACGACGCCCGCATAGGCTAAGAAGGCGACGCAGCACACCGGCCCATTGATCTTGATGAAGTCCAAGAACGAAAACTGCGCGACCGAGGCGATCATGATGTTTGGCGGGTCGCCGATCAGCGTCGCCGTGCCGCCGATGTTCGAGGCCAAGATGGCGCAGATCAGAAACGGTACCGGATCGAGTTCGAGCTGTCGGCAGATGACGATGATGACCGGCGCGATCAGCAGCACGGTCGTCACGTTATCGAGCAGCGCCGAGAGGACCGCTGTGATCAGCGACATGATCATCAGTATGGCCATCGGGCGACCTTTGGCGATCTTCGCGGACCGAATGGCAATCCACTCGAAGATCCCGGTCTCCCTCGTAATGGCGACGATGATCATCATGCCGACCAGCAGCAGGATCGTGTTCCAGTCGACGCCCTCGATCTCGACTCTCCCGGCCACGCCGTGCACGCCGTGGAGCGCCTCCTGCTGGGTCAGGATGTCGACCCCGAACCCTCCGAGCAGCAGCATCAGCGTCGCGCCCGCGAGCGCGACGGTTGTCTTATGGATCTTCTCGCTGGCGATGAACACGTATGCCCCGACGAAGATCAGTGTGGTTACGATCTGAATGGTGGTCATGAATCCTTCTCTGGGCACGAATCCACGGCTGGTTGGACTATGGCGCGGACTACGTCGCCCCGGGACACAATACCGACGAGCTTGCCGTCCTCGACGACGACCACGCGCCTGGCCTGCTCGGCCAGCATGATCCGCGCGATCTCAGCGACGGGCTCGGTTTGCGGGACCTGCGGGAGATACCCCTCGCGCATGAACGCCTCAACGGGCGTGTCCGCGAGGCAGTCCGAGCCGCCCCCGGCCGGGAAGAAGCCCGCGTCCTCCGGGAGGAAACTCAGATCCACGTCGTCCAGGTAGGCGGGCAACGCGAGTCGGATCAGGTCCTGGAACGAGACAACGCCCACGACCACTCCATCTTCCGAAACGACCGGGATTGCGCCGCGCCCAGTCCTGAGGAGCAGTTCAGCAGCTTCCTTCGCGGACGCGTCAGGGCGTACTGACAGCACTTCGCGTGTCATGATGTCTCGAGCAACCATGTCGCGGTCTCCTTCGCTTGCTAACGGATCATCTCGGGCATCATCAAGCCGAGTTCGCGCTCAGCCGACGCCGGCGAGTCCGATGCGTGCACTGTATTTCGGCCCCCGTCGAGGCCCAGGTCAGCGCGAATCGTGCCCGGCGTGGCCTCGAGCGGATTCGTCTTCCCTACGATCTGCCGCGCGCGAGCGATTGCGTCATTACGCTCGAGGGCCAGAAGCGCCACGGGGCTCGAGGTCATGAATTCGACCAAGCCGTCATAGAAGTCCTTGCCCGCGTGCTCCTGGTAGAACTCGCCGGCAAGCTCGTCGGTCAATTGGATGCACCGCAGACCGACGACCGAGAAGTCGGCCGCCTCAAACCTCGAGATGATCTCGCCGACCAAGCCTCGCTGGAAGCCATCGGGTTTGACAATGATGAGCGTCTGTTGGACGTCACTGCTGGCCATGACATCTCCATTCCGCGCCTCCGCGGAAAGCTCACGCAAAGGCGCTGTCGCCAACGGAATCGTAAGCCACGATAGCCGGGAAATCCTCCACGGTCAGCTTGCGGATCGCTTCGGGCCCGAGTTCGGGGAATGCGACGACTTCGCATTCGCTGATCGTCTCGCCCAGCAACGCGCCGGCCCCGCCGACGGCCGCCAGGTAGACCGCCCCATGCTCGACGAGCGCCTGCTGCAACTCATCGCTACGGGGCCCCTTGCCAATCGTCGCGCGAACGCCCATCGCGTGCAACGCGGGCGCGTAGGCATCCATCCGCGATGACGTCGTAGGCCCGGCCGATCCGATCACGCGTCCGGGCGGAGCAGGCGTCGGGCCGCAGTAGTAGATGATCGCGCCATCGAGATCGACCGGGAGGGGCTCGCCGGATTCGACCATGGCAATCAGCCGGGCATGCGCCGCGTCGCGGGCGGTGAAGACCGTCCCGCTGATGAGAACACGCTGACCGGCGCGAAGCTCGCACGCCTCGTCAGCGCCTAGCGGCGCCTGCAACCGCGCGAGGGGCGAGTTGGTTTCTTGGGTCATAGCTCCACCGTCTTGTGGCGCGCCGAATGGCACTGCACGTTCATCGCGACAGGCAGGCTCGCGATGTGGCAGGGGGACGATTCGACATGCACGGCTAGCGCTGTCGTATCGCCTCGGAGCCCCATGGGCCCGACGCCGGTTGCGTTGACCGCCGCCAGCAAGTCGGCCTCCAGTTGGGCGAGTTCGGGATCTGCATGCGGCTCGCCAACAGTTCGCACGATAGCAGCCTTCTTGGCGATGACGGCAGCGTGCTCGAAGGAGCCGCCGACGCCCACGCCGAGAATGAGCGGCGGACACGGCCGGCCACCGGCTTCCTGAATCCGCGCGACGACAGCGTCGATGATGCCCTGGCGGCCTTGCGAGGGCGTGAGCATCCACACCGCGCTCATGTTCTCACAGCCGCCGCCTTTGGGCGCGACGACCAGCTTCAGCCCGTCGCCTTGGACCAATGTCACGTGAACGACGGCCGGGGTATTGTCGCCAGTGTTGCTTGCGCGATCCAGCGGGTTCGCGAGCATCGATTTGCGAAGATAGCCCGCCTCGTAGCCGCCGCGAATGCCGTCATCGATCGCATCGGCCAGCGTTCCGCCGGTGATCCGCGCGTCCTGACCGACCTCGGCGAAGACGACGACGAGACCGCAGTCCTGACACAGCGGCAGCCCCGTCTCCGGCGAGAGGTCTGCGTTGCGCAGGATGTCGGCGAGAATCTCCCGAGCGCGTGCGTTGCTGTCGGTCTGAGCAGCGTGCTCGAGCGCCCGTCGGACGTCAAGGGGCAGCACGAGGTTCGCCTCGCGACACGCGCCGGCGACCCGCTCAGCAATCAGCTCCCGCGCAATCTCGCGCATGGGGCTACTCGGAGCCTTTCATAGCGTTCCAGCCCTGGATCGCCTCTTCTACGTGCGCGCCGGATCCTCGGAGAGCTGTCAACTCGTCGGCGGTGAGGTCGATCTCAATGATCTCCTCAACTCCGCGGGCGCCGAGCTTCACCGGGACGCCGATGAAGATGTTGCGGATGCCATACTGGCCCGTGACGTAGGCGCAGGCCGGTAGTATGCGGTTCTCGTTGCGCAGGATCGACGAGACCATCTGCGTGACCGCCGCGGCCGGGGCGTAGTAGGCTGAGCCTGTCTTGAGCAGGCCGACGATCTCCGCGCCGCCGTCACGAGTGCGCTGCACGAGCCGGGCGATGGTGTCGTCATCGAGCAACTGCGTGACGGGTACGCCCGAGACGCTGGCTTGGCTTGCGAGCGGCACCATCGAATCGCCGTGCCCGCCGAGGACCATTGCCGAGACATCCTCGGGCGAGCAACCGGCTTCCATCGCGATGAACGTGCGGAACCGCGCCGTGTCGAGGACGCCGGCCATACCCATCACTCGCTGCGTGGGGAAGCCGGATGTCTCGTGGAAGATGTGAGTCGTCACGTCGAGCGGATTCGAGACCACTATCACGATCGCGTCGGGAGCGGCTTGCCAGATGTTCGTGGCGACATCGGCCATGATGTTCCCGTTGATCTTCAGCAGATCATCGCGCGACATCCCCGGCTTGCGCGCCACGCCGGCCGTCACGACGACGATGTCGGAACCCTCGGCTGGTCCGTAATCCGTTCCACCCGTGATCGAACACGAGTGCCCGAGGATCGGCGCCGCCTCGGCCATGTCGAGGGCCTTGCCTGCGGCGAGACCGTCGACGACATCAACGAGATACACGTCGGCCAGTCCCTCCTGCAGAATGTACTCGGCCGTCGTCGCGCCAACGTTTCCCGCACCGACAACTGTCGCTTTCATCTGGTGAGCCTCCGCCTGATTGGCGTGGTATAATGCGCCCATGACGCCGCACTCGCTCGCCACGGGGCTGGGCATCGTCGCGGCCCAAACAGTCCTGCTCTATCTCATCTCGCGCCGCCTGCTGCTCGGGCTCGTGCTCGGCACTTTGGCCTCGCACGCGCGGGGATGGCTGGGGCGCGCGTTGATCAATGTCCTGCGACTGCCGGGCAACCTGCTGCACGAGCTTAGCCATGCCGCCGGGTACATCGTCAGCGGCTACACCATCCGGGAACTAGGCACGTGCCTGTCGGACAGTGAGGGCCGAGGCTACTGCGAGCCCGGCAAGCCGTGGTCGCCCGTCCACTGGATGCCGCTCGCCGCGGCCATCGCCGCCGCCGCTCCGCTGTTTACCGGTGCGCTCGCGCTGCGAGTGGTGGCGTATTCGCTCGAGGTCGATCTTCCCGCCGCCGACGTGGCCAGCGAGGGTTTGGCGTCCGCCGCCGAACACATCACCACGGACATCCGCCACTTCATCACGGGCATGGACTGGGGCGCGTGGCAGACGTACGCGTTCTGGTACTTCGCGCTCAGCATCGGCACCGAACTCGCCCCAAGCGATGTCGACATCCGCAAGGGCGGCCTGGTCATCGCGTTGCTCGTCGGGCTGCTGGTGCTGACGATCTACGCCGTCCCGCATGCGAGCATCCACCCCGAACTCGGCGAGGCCTTCTACAATGCGCTCCGCTACGTGCTATCGAGCTTGTCGACCGCGCTGTTCGCCGGTCTTATCGGCTGTGGACTCGTCGGCGCAGTCGGGGGCATCATCGCGGCGACCGTAGGTCGACCGAAGCGACGCTAGGCCATCGCCTCGCAGATCGCGTCGGCCATCTCCGCGGTCCCGACCGCGGTCGGATCATCGCGGTTGGGTTTCATGTCGTACGTGACATCCTTGCCCTCGGCAATTACGTTCGCCACGGCGTTCTCAAGCTTGTCGGCAGCATCTGTCTCGCCCAGGTGACGCAGCATCAATACCCCGGACAGAACCGTCGCCGTGGGGTTAACTTTATTCTGGCCCTTGTACTTCGGCGCGCTACCGTGAGTGGGCTCGAACACGGCGCAGTTCTCCCCGATGTTCCCGCCTGGCGCGACGCCAAGACCGCCGACCAGCCCGCAGGCAAGATCGCTCACGATGTCGCCGTAGAGGTTCGGGAGGACCAGCACGTCATACAGTTCCGGCTTTTGCACGAGCTGCATGCACATGTTGTCGACGATGCGCTCCTCAAACTCGACGCCGCTGTCGGCGAACTCCGCGCCCACGCGCTCGGCGACGGCGAGGAACAGGCCGTCGGTCTCCTTCATGATGTTGGCTTTGTGCACGGCCGTGACTTTCCTCCGGCCGTTGGCGACCGCGTATTCGAACGCATAGCGCACGATGCGCTCGCTGCCGAAGGTCGAGATCGGCTTTATCGAAATCGCCGATCCCTGCCGAATGGTCTGGTCGCTCCGCTTCTCGATTTCGCCAATCAGTCCAAGGCAGCCGTCCGTCTCAGCCTTGAATTCGATGCCGGCGTAGAGATCTTCCGTGTTCTCACGCACGACGACGATATCGGCTTCGGGGTAGCGGCTGCGGGCGCCCTCATAGTGTTTGCAGGGCCGGACGCAGGCGTAGAGATCGAGTTCTTTGCGCAGCGCCACGTTGACCGACCGAAAGCCCTTGCCAACCGGCGTCGTGATCGGGCCCTTCAGCGCGATGCCGTTCGCCCGGATCGAGTCAAGCACGTGCTCGGGCAAGGGCGTTCCAAACTCATCCATCACGTCGATGCCGGCATTCAGGACTTCCCAATCGACCTCAACGCCGGTCGCGTCTACGCACCGGCGAGCAGCCGCGGACACGTCGGGACCGGTGCCGTCGCCAGGGATTAGCGTAACTCTGTAGGCCATATCTCCTCCGTGTCAATCGTCTTGATATCGCGTGGCAGCGGGGCACTCGCCCCGTTGGCGTGCTACTTCGCCAACGCGTCCTTCAGGCGCTTGCAGCCCTCAATGATCTCGTCGTCGGAGCAGGCGAAGCTCAAGCGGATGAAGTCATCCGTACCGAACGCGTCGCCCGGAACTGTGCTGATGAGCGCGTTCGTGAGCAGATACTCGCACATCGCCAGCGATCCGGTAATCTCGCAGCCCCCGACCGTCTTCCCATAGTAGGAGCTGACGTCCGGGAAGGCGTAGAACGCCCCGCCCGGGGTCCGGCACTCGACACCCGGGATGTCGTTGAGCAGCCCAACGATGAGGTCGCGGCGCTTCGCAAACTCGGCTCTCATTTCCTCCACGCAATCCTGCGAAGCGTCTAGCGCGTCGGCCGCGGCCTCCATGGCGATCGTGTTCGGGCAGGAGGTCATCTGGCTCTGAAGTTTGCCGGTAGCCTTGACGAAATCCTCGGGCCCCACCAGCCAGCCAATCCGCCAACCCGTCATCGCGTATGTCTTCGCGACGCCATCGACAATCAGCGTCCGCTTGCGCGCTTCATCGCCGTACTGAGCGGGGCTGGCGTGTTTGCGGCCATCGTACATGATGTGCTTGTAGATCTCATCGCTGATGATCGTGATATCGCGCCGCACGGCAAGATCGGCGAGGGCCTCAATGACCTCCGGATCCCAGACCGCGCCGCTCGGGTTGTTCGGGCTGTTGAAGAGGATTGCGACCGTCTTGTCGGTGATCGCGGCCTCGATGGCCGAGATCTCGGGCACGAAGTCACGTTCCGCTGACCCGGCGACTTCGGTCCACGTGCCCCCAAATAGCCCGATCAGCTCGGCGTAACTGACCCAATACGGGGCGGGCAAGACGACGTGGTCGCCCGGGTCGAGCAGCGTGGCAAAGACATTCGTCAACGTGTGTTTGGCGCCGTTGCTGATGGCGACTTCGGTGGACTTGGTCGCCAATCCGAGATCGCGCTCCGTTGCCGCGGCAATGGCGTTCTTCAGCCGGTCCGTTCCCGAGGCCGCGGTGTACTTGGTGTGTCCAGCGGCCATGGCCGCGTCTGCCGCCTCGCAGATGTGCGCCGGCGTGGGAAAGTCCGGCTCGCCGAGCGCGAATGAGATGACGTCCTGACCGTCTTTCACCATCTGTTTGGCCTTCGTCGCCATGGCGATCGTTGCGGACGGAGCGATGTTCTGAACGCGCTGTGAGATCTTCATCTTCGGTCTTCCTTTCACCAATCGCGCTTGCGTACTCAGACCCGTGCGGGCACAGGCAGTTCGAGCTGCAATCCTCTCAGCATTCGTCGGGCCTCTTCATTAGACGGGTCGAGGCTTAAGGCCTGCTTCAGTTCCCACTCAGCACGTCGGAAGTGCCTCAACCTGGCGTGAACCGCACCGAGATGCCAAAGGACCTCAGGACTGCTGTTGCCAGGGAGCAGCCTCGCGGCGCGCTCTAGATGAAACGCAGCCCGTTTGGACTCGCCCTGCCGGTAGAGCGCCCAGCCCAGGCTGTCGATGTAGTTCGGCTCCAGCGGCTGCAGCGCAACCGCCTCCTCGATCAGCACCATGCCCTCCTCGACACGCACTCCCGCATCGACAATGCAGTAGCCCACATTGTTGAGCACCATCGCCAGTTGGCGCGGCGTGTCGAGTCCATACTTCGCGCGACCTTCAGTCAGCGCCTCATCCAGCAGTTGCTCACCGCGCTCCATCTCGCCGAGTTCCATCAGCAGGGGCGCGGCCGACGTCTTGTAGGCAAGAGGGGCGTCGGCTCTCAGTGGCTCAAGGCACTCGAGGGCCCGGCCAGACTCGCCTAGCATCTGATACGGGCCGGCGAGCTGCTGAAGGAACTCCGGGTCGTTGGAGCGCAGGCGGAACACGAGGTCCAGCTTCTCAACGGCCTTCTCGCGGTCCGGCTGAGGCGAAAGGAGTTCCATCCTCGCCTGGACCAGCGCGCGGTTGGCCACGTACTCGGCCCGCATGTCCTTCACCACGCCACAGCCACTCAACGAGAGAGCCGAGGCCGCGGCAAGCAGAAGCGTGAGGCGTCTCACCACTTGGTATCCGATCCCGGGGGGGAGGTCTCCGCCTCGTGCGCGAAGCCCCACAGATCGTAGTAGCCCATTCCGACGATGACCAACTCGCCGGCGACGGCTGGCGACGAGTACACGCCGTAAGCCGTCTTCTCCTTCCAGCGCTCCTCACCCGTATTCACATCGAGGGCTCTGAGCGATCCATCCACCGAGCCGACGAAGGCGAGGTCGCCGGCCACAGCCGGTGACCCGCCGATCTCCTCGTCGTGCGTGACGTTCCAAAGCACTGAACCATCGTCAACGTTGAGAGCCAGCACGCTGCCGGCGGAATCGCCGAGAATGACGGCGGCGTCCGTCACGGCGGGTGAGCAACGCACGGGCGGCTGTAGCCCGGCGTATTCCCAAGCGATATCGCCCGTGGCCATGTCCAACGCAAAGAGCTTGCCGCTGTCTGACGGGCAGTAAGCGCGGCCGGCCACGATGGCCGGCGTCGATGAGATCTCGCCGCCCAGGTCCCGACTCCAGACCAACTCGCCCGAGCCCGCGTCGAGACAGCGCAACATGCGATCCCACGCGCCGATGACCAGCCGTTCGCCCTCAACGGCCGGCGCCGCGTAGATCTCGGCTTCGGCTCGGGAGCGCCAGAGTTCTTGTCCCTTCGCCAGCGCCACAGCCACGAGCGACCCATCTCGCGTCGCGGCATACGCCACGCCGTCCGCCACGCACGTGCCTGCGCGGATGGGCGACCCGACCGAGCGCGTCCACTGGCGATCGCCCGACGCGGCGTCGGCGCAATAGAGCGTTCCGTCCATCGATCCGAAGACCACCACGCCATCGGCGACGGCGGGTGACGACTCGACGCGGTCGCGCGTCGCGAACTCCCAGTTGAGCGTCCCGCTCCCAGCGTCTACACAGTAAAGTCGGCCGTCACGCGACCCAACATACGCCATTCCGTTGACCACGGCGGGCGACGCCACGACGGCTTCTTCGGTCCTGAACGCCCAGCGGCGCGCCAGCGGCAGCTCGAGTTGCCGACGGCGGAACCCGCGACGGTTTGCTCCGCCACCACGCATGGGCCAGTCGATCGGCTCTTCCGCTGATGAGCGGGCGCGCACCTCGCCCAGTTCTCGGAGAGCCGTTTCGATGGCATCGCGTCCGCCGGGATCGCGTACGTCGGCGAGGGACGCTTGCAGCGCCTGCTCGGCCTCGTCAAGCTCTCCGCGGGTCAGGCGCGCGCGGCCGATGGCATAGTTGACCTTAGCCAGCGACGAGGCGCGTGCCTTGCGGCGAGCGCTCTCAAGAGCATCGAGAGTCTTGGCGTCAGTGGCCAGGTGCCCGAGCGCGTAGGCAACGCTCCACGGGGCATCGGATTCGCCTACGATCCGCTGCAACAAGACGTTCTCCGCTCGACCCGAGCCGACCTGAGACAGCGCGCGCGTCGCCTGGTCCGTTAGCTCAGCATCATCGTCGCGCAGGGCACCGACCAGCGGCCCGACGTGGCGCTCTGTCCCGATGATCCCGAGGGCGTGGGCCGCGCGCTGGCGTTTCGCGGGCTCGTCTGTCTTGAGCGAATCGACCAACTCGCGATCGTGAGACTCCAACGTGTGAGTCGCGCGCTCGCGGACGGTGTCGTCACGGTCATGCAAGCCGTCTACGAGCGTCGACAGCGCGTCCTCGTCAGCCGTCTGGCTGAGCCCGTCGGCGGCGGCGCGACGCACTTGTTCGTCGGGATCGTGAAGCAGGCGGCGAAGGATTGGAATCCTCTCTGGCCCGATGTCAGTCGTTCGGCGCAGCCAGTAGTCCAGGTCAACGTCCTCGGTGGCCGCGGCGCGCAACACGGCCTCCATTTCGGGCTCGCCCAAACAGACATCACCGCGACACTCGCGAAGCCGGCGCAGCAATCGCAGTGGCGGCAACACGCGCGTGTGGACCCACTCATCGGTTGCGCGCGCGATCGCATCCCCATACTTCGCCGCCGAGACAAGTCGCTCAGACAGATCCGCGCCCATCTCCTCGGCGATGTACGGGTGGATCAACTCGTAGCGGCGGTCCGCTTCCTTACCGATGCCGCGAACGAGGCGCAAGTCCGTCAGCCGCGCAAGCACGCGCTCCACCACCTCGCGCTCAAGGGCGCACTCCTCGGCGATACGGTCGAGGGTCTTTGGCACGGTGGTGCGTTGCGATCCGACCAGGCGCTTCATTATCGTGCGGGCGGCGCGACGGTCTCGCTGACCCAGCTTCGAGAGGGGGAACTCAACACACTCGCTGAGCATCTCCTCCGCGCCATGCAGAAACTCGTACATCTTCAGCGTGATGGATGAGCCGCCGACCGAGCGGTGCTCGTAGAGCCGGTTCATCACTATCTGCAGGTGTGCCGGCAGAACGCCGCCGTCGTCTAGATCGGCCACCGCACGCTCGGCGGCCTCGATCTCCGGGTAGCAAAGGAACGCCGGCCCCGGCTTGAGAATGGCGTCGATCGCCTCGCTGTCATTGAGCCGGCCCAGTCTGAGTACGGACGCGAAGATGTCCGGCCAGAATTCCTGGAGATCGAGCAGGTAGCCCAGGAATTCCTCGCGGACGGCGATGCAGAGACGCCATTTCTCGCCCAACCGTTCGGCGCACTCGGCCATCACCCGCCCGAAACCCCGTCGCGTGGCGGGACCACGGCGGACGATGCAATGTTCGAAACCATCGACGTAAACCGCGATACCGGTCTCCGCGGCATCGACGGCCTCAACCATGGCGTCAGTGAAATACTCGGCCGAGAGACCCTCCGACCCCAGCCATCCACGGTCATTGAGGGCGGCTTCCACCGCGACGCGCGTGTCTTCCACGGGATCGCCGGTACACCTGACCACGACGGGAATCCACTTCGGGCGTTCGTCGGCTTCCTTCTCATCCGCGACCATCGACGCCGCAACGCCGGCGCGTAGCAGCGAGGATTTTCCGATTCCGTCCGGGCCGCAGAGAATCGTAGCGGGGTTCTCGCTCGTAAGCCGCCGGAGTTCCTCGGTCTCAGCGTCCCGACCATAGAAGAGGTCGGCATGGCGGGTGTCGAAGTGGTCGAGGTACCGATATGGGCCGCCTGGCAGAACCGTCAGGTCCTTCCGGCCATCGGTGCGTCGGCTCTTGCGGCGCTGAAGGCGATGATGGAGCTTGCCGAAGAACTCGTCGAAGGTGCCCGCCTCGCGACAGATGAGGTTTCGTGGCGACCCGCGTCGCTGAAGCAGTGCCATCACGTCCGGCTGATAGGCGTGGAACTTGGCCGCCGCCGGCGTCTCAACACGCAGCTCATCGTAGCGCTCGCGGTTCTCAACCGGCACGATACGGTTGACCCAGTACATGCGGTCGCCATCGGTCGGGGCCAAATGCAGCATCACCGAATCTCGATCGGCGTATGCGGCAACCACCAACAGTGACCGAAGCGCATCGCGGAAGTACGTAGCGACGGGGGCGAGGGCCTTGGAGAACTCGTCCTGCGTCAGCGGCAGGAGACCTCGTTCGAGGTCGCCACCGATCTTCACCACTGTGATCCGCGTCGACTCCTCGATCGCCAAGCGGATCTGCTCAGGCGCGTCGAGGCCGACTCGAAGCAGGTTGAAATCGCGTTCGGGTTCGAGGCGCTGGTGCTCGAGGGCTTGCTCGATGAGGTTATCGGGTGAGGCCCAGAAGATGATGCTGAAGTAGCCGTCTTTGATCATCCGGGCGAGACGGATGTGCCCCTCGGACGTGCGGGAATCCTCGAGCGCCTCGCTCACGAGGCGGCACCGCTCCTCGTGATCGGGTTGCTGGGCCGCCCAGGCGTCCGTGGTTGCTCGGTCGCCGTGCTCAAGGACGCGCGGGGGCTCCGTCCCAGTCTCGCGCCGGGCGGTGTCCTCGATGATCTCTTGCGGTGTCTTGCCGCTGGGTGAGAGCAGCATCCCGCTGCCGACGAGCAGCGCGTGCTTGCCGACTTCGTGGCGATGGCGTTTTACGAACTCCGCTATCGGACCCAGCATCGTGGGTTAGCTATAGGGGAAGGGCCCTGGCGGGCGGCGCCCGCGGGGCTCAGGCGGTCGATGGATCGAGGCACCAACCCATCATATACAGCGAACGGGCGGCCGAGGCCGCCCATTTTCACTGTCTCCCCCACGCCTCCGTTTGCCCCGCGCCGGGCCAAGGCCGGCGTCGGGGGGCTTCTGCATTGCTCATTTCGATCATTGGTGGGCCCGGCTGGACTCGAACCAGCGACAAACCGGTTATGAGCCGGTTGCTCTAACCGACTGAGCTACGGGCCCACGATTCAGGATAGCGGCGGGACTTCGGCAGAGCCCCTTCGGGCCCCTTCCAGCCGCGGAAGTTAGTTCAGATAGTCGAGTAGCGGACGGCTCCGGGCCGGGTGCCGCAGCTTCTTGAGCGCCTTGGCCTCGATCTGGCGAATACGCTCGCGCGTGACGCTGAACTGCTGGCCGACTTCCTCGAGCGTGCGCGGATAACCATCGTCCAGCCCGAAACGCAGCTTCAGCACTTCGCGCTCACGCGGGTTGAGCTGGCCGAGCAAGTTTTCGAGCTGCTCCCTAAGCACCAGGTTGCTGGCTGCGTCGACCGGCGACCGCACCTCGTCGTCAGGCACGAAATCGCCAAGGTGGCTGTTCTCTTCCTCGCCAACGGGTGCCTCAAGAGACAGCGGCTCGGGGGCAATGCGCTTTATCTCGCTCACGCGCTCAAGCGGCGGCTCGCGGCCGAGCTGCTGCAGTAGCTGGCGTGACGTCTTGACCAGCCGATTGATCGTCTCGACCATGTGGACCGGGATGCGGATAATCCGCCCCTGGTCCGCGATGGCGCGAGTGATGGCCTGGCGCACCCACCATGTTGCGTACGTGCTGAACTTGTAGCCCTTGCGGAAGTCGAACTTCTCGACCGCACGCATCAGGCCAATGTTGCCTTCCTGGATCAGGTCCAGGAAGCTCATCGAGCAGCGGCCCGTGTACTTCTTTGCGATGCTCACGACAAGGCGCAGGTTTGCTTCGGCGAGCTTCTTGATCGCCTCTTCGTCCTTGACCTTGAGCGCGTCGGGCGTCTGCGTGGTCACGTCCATCTGGCGCGAGAAACCGACCTCAACGAGAGCACTTGTACCCACGTTCAGTTCTTCGTCCGCGGGATGGACGGGCACGGCCGCAGGCTCGTCCGACTCCGTCTCGGTCCGGAAAGTCACCTTGACCGACCGCCGCAACTGCATGCCGGACGCGTCCCGAACGCCCTGTTGGCCGCCACGCACGGTGAACGTATACTCCCCACCGGGTTCAAGGGATCCGACGGGGAGGAAACACACCTGGTTCTCGGCCGACACATACTCTACGGAGCCCAGGATGCAGTTCCCGTCAGCATCATCGATGCTGATGGTGCCGCGGCCGATGGACTTCGGGTCAAGCGGCTTGTTGATCGTCGCCGTTACGGCTGTAGCGGTCGGCACGGCATCCTGATCCGCGGCAGGGACGGTCTCAATAACCTTGGGACCGGCGCGGTTCGGTGCCGTGACGAAGCTCAGCGTCTGGCTCTTCTGAAGCAACCGCCCGTCTTCGCTGCGGGCGCCATCACGGCCGCCCACGATCGTGAGCGCGTACGTCGAGCGATACCGCAATGGCTGCAGCGGGCTGAACCGCACGCGCCCTGGGCGATCGTCCAACGTAAGCGTGCCGGGGACAGGTCGGTCCTTCTGGTCCACCAGGAGCACGGGCTGAGTGTGTCGCAGCGAGTCCGCAACGGAGTCATCGAAGTCGACCACAACATCAGCGGCGATGTCGACATCACGAGCGCCCTTGGCGGGAATCGTCCGGCGGACGCGAAGCGGCGAGCCCGCGCGAGCCGTGCGGAACACCCACTGAGTGTCCTTCGGTATCCGCCGGCTGGACATGTCGCGCATGCCGCTCTCGCCGCCACGAACCGTGATCGTATACGCGACGTCGTGCTCCAGCCGCTCGTTCGGCTCGAACGTGATGACGTTGCGAAGGCGGTCATACACGACCTCGCCATCGCCCTTCTGGATACGACGCGCGAGCACGACCTCTTCCCGCGGTGACAGCAACGGGAAGCGGCCGATGCCGCGGAGATACATCCTCACTGAATCGTCGATCGGGATGCCCTCTAGTTCAGAGAGAGCCTGATCGTCCAGCTCATCGGCATCGCTGTCGTCCGCGGCTTCGTCCTTGTTCGCGGCCGGCGCGGCGTCCGATATCTGTACGCCCGCGTCCGCCAGAAGCCGATAGAGTTCATCGGCCGCCTGGGCGTCGAGGCTCTCTACTTCGCTAAGAGCATCCTGGATGTCCTGCAGTGACAACGAGCCCTGGCGCTTGCCCTTGCGGAGCAGCGCCCGGACCTCCTTGATCTCCTGCAGGGCGGATGCCTGTTCACGCCCCAACCTACCTCAGCTCCCTTCAGTCGAAATCCCACATCGGCAGCTCGCCAATACCGTGGAGCCGCCGGCGAATGTCCATATACCTCTTATACAACTCGCTATCCATCGTCAGCGTACCGTCCGCCAAGCCCTCTCTGACCTGTTTCTCAATGTCAGCGAGAGATTCGTCTTTCTCGCGGGCCTCGACTGGCTCCGGCGTCGCCTTGTACTTACGGTCTGCCTTGAATCCCGGTACGTTCTCGCCACCGAGGAGTTTCGCCTCCCGGATGAGCTTGACATCTTCCATCACGGCATCCATGTCGTAGTCACCTTCGGCCGTGGCCAAGTCGATGGCGGTGGCGAACAGCTCCTCATTGACCGACAGCCGCTCCATTGCGTCGGCCAGATTCGGGACTCCGGCCTCATCCTCCCGGGCGTCCGCAACGCAGGTAGCTATGTCACGGTGACTGCCCAGCAGCATGTCATCCGGCCTAAGCAACTGGAGCACCAGAGCGGCAACCTCCGCGCGCTCCAGCATGGCCGTCAACATGAGCCTCTCGCGGCGCTGGGCGCTCTGCACTAACGGCGACGTGATGCTTGAGAGAGAGTCGGATATGAAATCGGTGCTAACCGGCGACAGCGGCGACTCAGGAGCGTGTCCGCCCCAGCGAGCGATGTTTATCGCCGCAAGGGACTGATCTCGCTGTCTCTGCTGCTCCAACCACTCATGTCTCGACAGGCGTCGGCCACCACCGGGCTTGCCGCGCCCATACTGGATGCCCTTGTTGACCAGGACGCGTTCCCAACTATCGCGCTCCGCTGGCGCCGTACTACGAGCGCGTCGCTCCATTTCGCGAAGCAGAGCTTCCTCTAGCCTCGCGGCCCGCGCGACATCCGGCCCCGCCCACGCGTCGGCCGCCCAGCCGACCAGTGCTTGCCGGCGGGCGATATCGGGAATGTCACCAAGCACGTCAGCGGCCTCCCGAGCCGCATTGGTGCGCCCCTCAGCCCCCTCGTCGCGGTACTGGTCGAATATGGTCCGCAGCCGGTACTCTACTAACCCGATGCGGTCATCGAGAAGTTCCCGGAACGCGTCGGTCCCAAACTCCCGGATGTAATCGTCCGGATCCTTGCCGTCTCTCAGCGGCGCGACCTTCACCGCGGCCGGAAGGCCCTCGAACACGCGTACGCTACGCAGCACCGCCTGGATGCCCGCCTCATCGTCGTCGTAGACGAGGACGATTTCAGACGTGTACCGACTGAGGATCTTGGCGTGCTCCTCGGTGAGAGCGGTCCCCAGCGTTGCCACGCAGTGGTCGACGCCGTACTGGGCGAGGGCGACCACGTCCATATACCCTTCTACCACAACCGCATGTCCCAATTCGCCGATCATGCGGCGGGCGAGGTCGAGACCGAAGAACGTCCGGCTCTTCTTGAAGACGAGCGTCTCAGGCGAATTCAGGTACTTCGCCGGGTCTTCCGGGTCCATCGCCCGTCCGCCGAAGCCGACGATGCGGCCGACGACATCGGTGATCGGAAAGACGATCCGGTTGCGGAACACGTCGTAGACGGACCCGCGCTCCGAGCGCCTGGCGAGCGCCGCTCGAAGAGCGCGCTCCTCACCAATTCCCCGGCCCATCAGGTGCTGCAGCAGCCCGTCCCACTTTGCGGGAGCGAACCCGATATTGAAGCGCTCGATCGTATCGGCATCCAGCCCGCGACTCTCAAGATACGCCCGCCCGGCGACCCCCGCCTGCCCCGCGAGCTGCTCGCGGAACCAGTGCATGGCCACATCGTTGGCGGAAAGGACCTCCTCGCGCTCATCGCGCGCCTGACGGTGGCCCGGGTCGACTTCCCACGTGACGCCTACCCGGTCGGCCAGGAACTTCATGGCCTCCGGGAAGGCGAGGTTCTCTATACGCTGCACGAAGGAGAAGGCATCGCCACCCGCGCCGCAGCCGAAACACTTCCAGAAGTGCGCCTCGCGATTGACGTTGAACGAGGGCGTCTTCTCCTGGTGGAACGGACACAGTCCCTTCCAGTTGCGGCCCGCTTGCCTCAACTCCACGTACTGGGAGATGAGGTCTACCAGGTCGGTCCGCTCGCGGATCTCCTCTTTCGCTGTATCAGGGCCCATCTCACGTCTCCGGACGGGGGATCACTACCCACATATTCGCCCCCCGGCGGCGATCTCCTTCTGGTGGCAGAGACGCTCTGGCCCGACTGCCGCGTGAAGGCTGCCCCCGCATGTGATACGGATCACATGGGGCATGGCCTCGCACAAGTGCGAAAGCAAAGGCAGCCGGTCGGTTAAGACCGGCTGCCTTTCGGCGTCATTCAGGCTCTGCGCTGTGAGGGGAAATCCGTCCCGCGCGCCAGAGGTGAACTACCCAGCAGTCTTCCAGATGAAAATCCGCGTCACGATCATGTTGTGGAGCGTGAACGCGATGTTGTTGGTGTCGTCATAGGTCAGCTCGCAGTCACGAGTGAACGCATTCGACTCGCTTCCGAAGTTGACGGTGATCGAGCCCAACGCCCCTCCGCCTCCTCCGCCGCCACCAGCACCGCCGCCGCCACCCATGCCACCCATCATGTCTCCGCCACCGCCGCCCATACCAGGCATCCCGCCCATCATGCCGCCGGCGTCGCCGCCGCCGCCCATGCCAGGCATCCCGCCGCCACCACCACCGCCAGGAGCCGCGCCCCCACCGCCGCCGCCAGCCGTGGCGTCACCGGTGAACGAGTCGTGCTCGTCTGGCCAACCGTAGCGATAGAGGACGCGCTTGAAGTTGTCGCCAAGCTTGACGTACCGATGCGGCTGCCAGAGGGCGGTGCGCGCGTAGTCGCACGTCTCGCCGGCTACCGCGATCACTCGGACGTAACCGTCCGGATTGAACACAAAGCCCATTACTACTTCGCCTTTACGGTAGAGCCACTCCACTTCGCCCTCTTCGAGGACGACCCAGAGAGCCTGGGCCCACACGGGGAAGGCGCCACTGCCGCCTCCACCGCCACCGCCGCCACCAGGACCACCCATCCCGCCGCCCATCATGTCTCCACCACCGCCCATACCGCCACCCATCATGTCGCCGCCCATGCCAGGCATGCCGGCACCCATGCCACCCATGCCGCCACCCATCATGTCTCCGCCCATACCTCCGCCCATACCTCCGCCCGCCATGCCGCCACCGGCCGCGGCATCGGCCGCGGCAGCCTGCACGATCCCGTCAGGCTGGCCAAACACGTCCAACACGGTGGTCCACGGCGCATCCAAGCGGATGCCCGTCAGCTGGACCTCATAGGCTGATGCGTAACTGATGGTCAACACGAAAGCGGTTACGACTAACGTCGGAACGGCCCATTGACGAATGCCCCGAGTCTTCATGAATTACTGCCCCCTTCGGCGACGCCGTATTGACGTAGCACGCCCGGCAGCGCCCACTGCTACGAGTTTGCTTCAACGTTAGGCACACGTGGACCGGCAAGGGGCGTCCGAACGGACCCCCTGCAGTATGGCGGAGTATACCACACCGCCGTCGAACATATCAAGCTTGCTGGCGATCAATTCCGCGGCAGAGGCTCGATTCCTCCATCGCAGACGTTGGGAGGATCACTAAGACGACTGAGGAACGGTGGAGAACTTGGGGTGACGCGCGTGATTGAGGCACTTGCACTAACGATTGGGATCCTGGCCCCCGCCTTACCGGAGAACACCCCGGCGGGCGGGGATATTGCCTGGCGGAATGTCGGCCCCGGAGGCGGCGGCTGGATCCAGTCGATCACGGCAGACCCTCTCCGCGAGGGCGTGCTGCACGTGGGCTGTGACGTTGGCGGCTACTACCGTTCCGACGACGCCAGCCGCAGCTACACGATCCAGAACACAGGTCTCCACGGCTACTTCATCGAGTGCATCGCCGTTCACCCGGAAGACCCGACCACCATCATCCTCGGCGCGGAGAGCGGCATCTACAAGAGCACCGATGACGGGCGCTCGTGGCGCTGGATCCGGGAGGGCTTCCCCGAGGCCCAGCGCTACCGTTATTCCGCGCCTATTGGGGCTCTCGCCTTCGACCCCGCCGATCCCACCACTGTCTATGCCGGCATCGGGCGCCCTCGGTTCGGCAAGGAGGGAGCGGGCGCGATCTACCGCAGTGATGACACGGGCGAATCGTGGAGCGTCTGCTCCCTGCCGGGTCAACTCCCCGACGACACCATCATCCGCGATATTGAAGTCGCCGCCGGCGACCGACCATATATCATCGCGGCGACCGACCAAGGCGTGTTCCGAAGCGTCGACCAGGGCACGCGGTGGGCCAAGGCGACCGGCTTGGCGCATGATTCGGCCAGAGAGCTTGCGATGGCGGCCTCCCACCCGAGCATCGTCTACGCCACCTTAGACACCACCGCCCGGGATGCTGAACCGTGGAATGGCGGGGTGTACCGGAGCGACGACGGTGGGCTGACCTTCGAGCGGCGCTCCGAGGGACTGCCGACGCGCGTCGGCAAGAGCGGCGCCCATCGAGCCATGAACTCCACGTGCCAGGAGATCGTCGTCGATCCCACCGACTCGGACATCGCCTACGTGGGCAACAATTCGTGGGTTAGCGCGGGCGTGTACCGCACTGATGACGGCGGGCTGACGTGGACGAACTCGGCCTACAGGCTCGGCGACCGGACCAGCAGCTACTCCGATTACGGTTGGCTGACTCAGTGGGGCGCGAGCGTGAAGTGCATGACCATCTCGCCGAGCGGGAGCGTCTACTTCGGCACGTCAGGGCAGGTCTACGCCACCGACGATGGCGGGGAGACGTGGGGGCAGCGCTACTGCGAAATGCAGCCCGATGGCCGCTTCTCCGGAACGGGTCTTGAGGTGACCTGCTCGATGGACATCGTCCCCGCCCCGCACCGCGAGGGCCGGATCTACCTGGGCTACAACGACATCGGCCTGCTCATCACCGACGACGGCGGACAGACCTTCCGGCGCTCATTCGCGGGCATGAAACAGGCGAGCAACTGCTTCACCATCGTCCCCGATCCCGAGGATCCCGACCTCCTGTGGGCATGCACCGGCCAATGGGCCTCGAACCAGGGCGATGTCTGCCGCAGCAGCGACGGCGGGGAGACGTGGCAGGTCGTCGGCAATCCGGATTCGGGACTGCCCAATGGCCAAACGCGCGTGCTTCGGCTTGATGCTAACAGCCCGCGCGGCAACCGGCGCCTCTACGTTACGTGCGCCCAAAACGGCGTGTACCGCAGCACCGACGGCGGCGATTCCTGGACCTGCATCAGCGGCGATCTCGCTCAGGATGTCGCCGGTCGCGTCCGCGGGCTCCTCCTTGATCCAGGCAACGCCCAGCGCATCCGCATCGCCATCGGCGGCAGCCCGAGCAACGGGGCGGGTATCTACGAGACGGCCGACGGCGGGGCCGCGTGGCGCAAGATCAACGAGGGCACGGAGTTTGCCGACATCCGCGAACTCGACGTCGACCCGAGCGACTTCGACACGCTGTACGTCTGCCAGCGCGCGCTCTATGACCGCCAAGTCGAGCCTCCCATCGCGAGGCCGGGCGGCCTGTTCAAGAGCACCGACGGCGGGCGCACGTGGAGCCACCTGCTCGAATACCACTTCACAGAGTGCGTCGCGGTGAGCCCGATGGACTCGAACGTACTCTACCTCGGCACGACCGATCACCCGTACCACGACGACGCCATCGCCGCCGGGGTGCTGAAGAGCGAGGACGGCGGAGCAACGTGGCAGACCGAGAACGTCGGGCGCTCTCACATGAACGTCAGCTCGCTTGCCGTGAGACCCGATGCAGATGGCGCCGCGTCGGTGATGGTCGGTACCGGCGGCAACGGCGTGTTCATCGGAACGGACGCGTCGCCGCTACCATGATCCACAATCCAACCCGGGAGCCACACGCCATGCTCACGTGCGCGTTATTGCTACTCGTGCCCACGTTCGCGCCAGCCCAAGACGGCGAACGGAACCTCCTCCCAAACGCGGGCTTTGAGGTCGACACCGACGGGGACGGCATGGCCGACGACTGGACGTTCTCGGGGAATGACAGCGTCAAGGTCACCTGGTCGCGCGAGGAGGGAGTCGAAGGCAACTACAGCCAGAAACTCGACTGCACGGGCTTCGACTACACGTCAGCGTCCAGCCACGTAATGCTCTCTCAGGTCAACGGCTTCGCGCTGGAGGCGGGCGAGTGGTACGAGCTGACGTTCCAGGCAAAGGGCGAGCGCATCCTCGGCGCATCCGCGCAAGTCGCCATGCAAAAGATGGGTCCATGGGGCAATCTAGGCTGCAATGATGCGTTCAGGATCTCGCCCGAGTGGCGCGAGGTCCGCACCACGTTCCGAGCAACGGAGACGATCTCAGACAATCTCCGGCTGCAGATCTGGTTCGGTAGCACGGGGACGATCTGGCTGGACGACATGCGCCTGGTCAAGAGCGCGGCCCCGGCGCGCCGCTATGGCGAAGTGATTCCAGACCTCGGCTCGAAGAACCTCATCCCGAACTCGAGCTTTGAATGCGGGACCAGCGGCTGGGGCAGCATCACGGACACGCCCGGGTGGGGCGGGAACATGACGTTCCTCCACGGCGAGATCGACCGCAACGCAGCCGCGGCCCACAGCTCGAGCATGATGATCCCAATCGACCGCGACACGGTGCCCGTCTACTACTTTGACTACTTCGAGATGTCCCGCGCGCCGGTCCTGAAGCCGCTGCTCGCCAACCGCGGATGGATCAGCGTCGAGCCGGGCAAGGAATACACCCTTTCGGCGAGCATCAGGTCCGCGCCAGCCGGTGTGCCATGCGTGATGAAGATCTACCACGCCTTCGCCGGTCAACCGGCGCGCGAGGTCGCGGCAGAATCTGACTGGGAACGCGTCAGCCTCACCTTCACGGCCCAGAGCACGCAACTCTACATTACAATCGGCCCGGATCTCGCCGAGTCGACACTCGACAGCGCGACGCTCTGGGTCGATGCGGTGCAGCTTGAGCAGAGCGCGACGGCAACGGAGTACGAGCCGCGCGCGCCGGTGGAGATCGGCGTTGAGTGGGCGGCGCCAGGCCACCTGTTCTCCGCGCCCGGCGATGTGAAAGCGACGATCACGGCATACAACGCCACGCCGACCCGCCAGTCGGTCCAGGTCGCCGCGGAGATCACGGACGTCTTCGACCAGCCAGCCGCTGAGTTAACTGTCGACGCGGACATCCCGGCGGATTCATCAGTACGCAAGGCCCTCCGTCCGCGGATCGACGGTAAGGGTTTCTTCCGCATGGCGCTATCGGCCGAAGGTGGCGCTCTGGTTCCGGCCCGGCCCGAGCGTTTCGCCGTAATCGATGCATGTCGCGACGAGGACGGTCTGTTCGGGATGAACCACGCGTACCCATGGGAGCGGCTCAATCGGCTCAGCAAGGACATCGGCCTGACGTGGTTCCGCGACTGGTCGCTGAAGTGGCCGCACGTCGAGCCCGAGCAGGGCAAATTCGATTTCACCGAGCCCGATCACCAAATTAGCCGCGTCCTCGACCTGGGGATAAACATCCTCCCGCTGCTGCCATTCCCCTCGAGCGACTGGGCGTCGACCGGGCCCGAGCCAGAGGACGGCAGCACCTACCCCGGCATCCGCGAGCGCGCCACTCACATGCCGGCGGACATGGACGACTTCCGCAACTACGTCCGCACGACCGTGCTGCGTTATCGCGACCAGCTCAAGGTCTGGGAGATCCTGAACGAGCCGATCTACACGAGCTACGCGCTGCCGGCCGCGGAGGGCTATACCGTTGAGGATTACGTGACGCTCCTACAGGCGGCGTATGAATCAGTAAAGGGCGCCGACCCGGAAGCGCTCGTCATCGGCGGGATCGCCGGCCATCCAGGCAGTCTCACTGAAGAGTTCATCAGGGCCGGCGGGCTGAAATGGGTCGACGCCATCAACCTCCACGCCTACCCCGGCCTCCAGGCTCCCGAGTCATTCATCGAGCCGCTTGAGAAGCTCAACGCGCGCATGGCAGCGGCCGGAAAGCGCCGACCGATCTGGTTCACCGAGGGCGCGTATTACGCGGATGATGATCCGCCGACAGAGCCGTATCAGTCGAGCTGGATGACGGTGATGGACTCTGAACTGGAGGCCGCCGCGTACAACATGCGATTCTGCATCATCCTGATCGGGCATGGCGCGCGGAAGATCATCTACCACTCGGGCACGCCCGGCGCGGTCAACAATGAGGGGATGGCGGGGATCTTCTTCGAGTGGGAGGGCGCGCCACGCAAGATGAGCGCCGCCCAATCGCAGCTCACCTGGCTGCTGGGACCGGACACCGTCTCGCTCGGGCGGCTGAGCGAGGAGCCCTATGCCTACGCATTCCACTCGCGCGGCAAGACCGTCGTCGCGCTCTGGACATACGCATCGGCACAGACGAGAGTCTCGCCCACAGCTGCGGGACAGCTTCTCGACATCGTCGGCAACCGCGTCAGGGACGCGGTAACGCTCGGCGAGGCCCCCCACTATCTGGTCTATGATGAGGAGCTGCCGGCCGGTCGCCTGAAACAAGCGCTGCGAAACATCATCGTCGACTAGCTCGGACCCGAGATCGGCAGCGTCAGCCCAAAGACCGCGCCGCCCTCGTGCGCGTCCTCCAGGAAGACTTCGCCGCCATGGGCGTGAGCGATCTCGCTGACGATCGCCAGACCGAGGCCCATCCCGCCCCCGGCTTCGCCGACGCGTCGCCTGCTGAAGAACCGATCCCACACGGCGTCTCGGTCTTCCGCCGACACGCCGGGGCCCTCATCAGCCACCGAAAGGCGCGCGGCATCGCCTGCCCGCGCAACCCCCACGGTTACGGCGCCGCCTGATGGCGTGACCCGAAGGGCGTTGTCGATCAGGTTTCCCAGCGCCTCAACCACGCGCGCCCCGTCAACAGCAACGGCGGGAAGCCCCGGCTCCACATCCGTCACGAGCGAGACTCCCATCTCCGCGGCACGGGTTTCGAATGCCGTCAGCGCGCCCTGGACCAGTCCATCGACCGGCGCCAGCTCCGGCTCCAGCGTCACGGCCCCCGCGTCGTACCGCGACAGGTCCATCAGCTTTTCAATCAGGACCTGCATGCGCCCCATCTCGGCGAGCGCGACCGTCGCGCAACGTTGGCGCGCTTCGGGTGTGGACGCAGTGCCATCAGCCAGCGCCTCGACAAAGCCCCGCGCGCCGGTCAGCGGCGTGCGAAGCTGATGCGATGCGTTCGCGACGAAACTCCGGCGCATCTCCTCCATTCGCTCCAGCCGCTCGGCCATCTCGTTGATCGTGGTCGCCAACTCGCCGATCTCGCCACTCGGCAGCGGATCGACGCGCGTGTCGAGGTTCCCCTCGCCGATCCGCGCGCTAGCATCGGTGATCCTGCGGAGTGGCGACGTGATCGTCCGGGCGAGCAACAAGCTCAGCAGCAGCGCGCCGATACCTACCCACAGCGCGGTTCCCAGCGACAGCCGCCGGACGTTGCGCAAGATTGACTCCGTCCCCTCAACCGGCGCGCGGACCATCACCGACCCCATCGGACCCCCCGCGCTATTGATGGGCACGGTCACCTTGAAGAGCTGCCTCGGCTCGCACTTCGCCGATGTCCGCTCAAAATGCACCTCGCCCGACAGGACGCTCCGAAGCGCCGCGTCGCTTAGCTCGTCGCCCTCGCCATCGCCGCTCGCGGCGAGCAACGCGTGTTCCTGGCTGCCGAAGATACACACGCGGCCATCAACTAGCGCGCCGGCGGTTCGGGCAACGGTCGAGACATCCCGCCCGAGCCCTTCCTCCGCAAGCAGCGGCGAGGCAAGCTCGGCGACGGCCCGTCCCACGCGTTTGAGTTCGCGCTCCTCGGCCGTGATGTAGTGATCCCGAAACAGCCTATATGAAAGCATCCCCGCCGCTGCGACGGCGAGGATGGCGATGAGCACTTGACTGACGACGAGGCGCCAGAAGATGGAGCGAGACATACCCCTATTCCTCACTCGGCGTGGTGGGAACGAACTTGTACCCCACTCCCCACACCGTCTCGATGGTACAGTCCGTCCCTCCCTCGGCGAGCTTCTTGCGGATGCGCTTCACGTGCGTGTCGATCGTGCGATAGTCCGCGTAGTCATCGGCCGTGCCCCACACCTGTTCCATGATCCGGGGGCGCTCAAAGACCACCCGCGGGCGGGATGCCATCAGCCAGAGGATATCGAACTCACGCGCCGTCAGCTCCGCCTGAACGCCGGAGACAATGCACTCGCGCGTCTCGGGATTCAGCGTCAGCTTCTCGTATTGCATCGGCGCGCGCGACCTCGCGGCGGGGCTGACCCGCCGCAACACAGCCTTCACCCTCGCCACCACCTCGCGCGGGTTAAAGGGCTTCGTGATGTAATCATCCGCGCCCAGCTCAAGACCGAGAATGCGATCCACGTCCTCGTCGCGAGCCGTGAGGAAGATGACAGGCACATCGAGCCGCTTGCGAAGCGCGCGGTAGACCTCGTACCCGTCCATCCCAGGCATCATGATGTCCAGCAACACGAGATCCGCCGGGTTGCCCGTCATCGCCGCCACGCCGGCAGGACCGTCCTCGGCCTGGCGCACCTCGAGACCAGCCTGTTCGAGGTAGAGCGTCAGCACCTCGCGCACGCTGGGGTCGTCGTCTACGATCAGGACTTCACTCATGCAGTTCACCACCTGCGAGGCTAGCGGCGGGACACCTTAACTTCCGCGATGGACAGCCTGCTCGTGGGGCTCGTAATTCGGAAGTCCGCGCCGTTGCATCGACCGGCGAATAACGCGTCGTCTATCTCAAACAGCGCGGTCAGCCACTCTCCGGTTCCTGTCAGCTCAATTTGCTCGCTCGACTTGAACGCGCCCGGCCATTGCGGGACGACGAGAACCGTCTCGTCGAGGGAGTCGTACTGGAGGAAGAACACGCCCTCGCCCTCGTCGAGATACGTCACCTCAACGCTCACCGTCGGTGGCCGACCGCTGCCGGCAAGTTCGGAGGCCACGAGGAACATCATGTACATCGTCTGCTGAACGCGGCACTGTCGCCCGTTCGCTTCGCCGGCTTCGGTCTTCGCCTCCTCCACCTCGTACTGCGTGACGAATCGGCCCTCGTTCGTCCCGCCCAGCGTCACCGACCCCTCCTCCACCACCGTCTCGGCGTTCAAGCCTATCTGCACCGATCCCTCGGATTCGTTGGCAATGATCGCCTCGCCCGCGAATCGATTCGCGACGACCACGCCCGACAGCACGTTGGGGCCGATCCGCACGTGAGGCGCGGGCTTGCTGAAGTTGCAGGCTTGCACCACGAGCTGCCCGTTCGTCGCCTCCAACGCGTATTTGCCGGAGCCGCCCCGATCCCAGTCGCGGAAGTTGCAGGCCTGGAACGTCACCGTGCCGCTGCCGCTCGCGTTGAGAATCTGCTCGCTCGGCCCCCAAAACGCGGAATTGACGAAGCTGACATCACCCGCGCAGCTCTCGCCCACGCGCACCGACACGGGGTCCTCACCCATCATCGCCACGAACTCGCCGTTAGTGATGAGCAGGCCGATCGGCGAGCACGAGTCGATCTGCACCGCTGTCCCCGAGGCGTCCGAGCCGATGCCCAGGAAGTTGCCATTGCACGAGCCCGAGCCGGCATCGATGAAGCGGTACCCGATGTGGTAGCCGAACACGAAACAGTTCAGCACGTACTGCCAGTCGGTCCGGCCGAAGATGAACGCCTCCGCCTCGGTCGTCAGCCATTCGCGCAGCGGTTCATTGCCCCACTGACCCCAGAAGGGCCAGAAGTGCACGTTCTCGATCCGCCCGACATCGTAGCACTTGTCGACGAAGATCCCGCGGCGCAGCGGCTGTCCGTAGAGGTTGCGGATGTAGTGACGGCCTGAGTTTCGCGTGCCGAAGTCCACGGCGTTATACGGGTTCACGAGCAGGCAGTCGATGATCGTTGGGTTGTCGCGCCCCGACCCCGCCACGCACCACGGGTACGCGCGGATGTTCTCGGGGTCGTCCTGGTTGGGGTAGTAGACGGTGATGCCCTTCAGCGTACCGTTCGTGCCGAGCATGATGAACGGCTCGCCCTCTTCGGTGCCCTCACCCTCGACGGCCAGCAGCGTCGTGCCGTGGTTCTGACTCCACGCCGTCGGCGCGGTGAACACGCCCTCGAGCGTCACGAAGTCGCGGATCACGAGATGCGTCTCGATCAGGTAATCGCCCCTCGGCGCGAACACGATTCCCCCGCCCGCATCGCCCGCCGCGTCGAGCGTAGACTGGAACACCGCCGTGTCGTCCGTCGCGCCGTCGCCGACCGCGCCAAAGTCGCGCACGTTCCAGCGCATGGGCGGCGCGTCCTGCGCCACGCACCCCACTGCCAGCAGCAGCGCCGATATCACAGCCATCGCTC
>CAZKUN010000033.1:45797-52261 GCA_964555935.1 uncultured Armatimonadia bacterium
CCGCCAAATCTCCGGCGTGTACGTGTGACCGACGCCCTCGTAGAGCAACCCGCGGAAGTGGTCGCTCTTGCCGTACAGAGCGTAGACCTGTTCGCATGCCTCGTTGAGAATCCGCACACCCTCCGCCGGCGAGCCGCCGTCATCCGCGCCCGTCAGCGTGATCAGCGCTCTCGGCGCGATGAGCGCGAGCACCGCCTCGCTATCGAAGTGCCGCAGCATCCCCGGGACATAGTAGTAGATCCCATGCGCGCCGACCTTCCCGTTCGCGATCAGCGTCTGGTAGTGCGTTAGGCACGCGATGCAGGCCGACGCCTTCACCCGCTCATCCATCGCCGCCAGCCACCACGTGCGCGTGCTCCCCATGCTCATTCCCATCGCGCCGATGCGCTCCGGATCCACCTCGGATCGCGTTACGAGGTAGTCGAGCGCGATGCGATCGTCGCGGACCATCATCCCCCACATGTTCTTCCCCTGCCACGCGAAGAGCTTGTACAGCGACCATTCGGTTGGCGTGCCTTCCTCAGCCGTCCCGGCCGGACCGTGGCAGCGCCGCTCGCCAAATGCGTACGAATCGATCGCCAGCACCACATATCCCTGCCTGATCAGCTCATCCGCCAGCGTCGTCCCGTCGACAGGCCAGTCATCCATGAACAACTCGTCCTTGCCGAGATCGTATTGGCCGCCATGGTAGTGATTGAACACGATCGCCGGCCCCGGCTGGGTCCGGCCATCCGGAATCAGCACGTACCCCGGCATGTTCACGCCCGCGCCGTTGTCAATCAGGACCCGCTCGAGCGTGTAGCCATCGCGCGGCTCGCTCGCAACCACTTCTGCGCGCACGGGATCCGGCCGCGCGGGGATGTCGCCCATCAGATCCTCCAACGTCGCGCGGACGTGCGCCCGCTGGCGCACCCACGAGATGTCCGTCTCCGGTATCTCGAGCGCCACGGGCTCAACGTCGCCACCCACGTACGGTTGCTTCAGCTCATCGGGCAGATCGGCCATCGGTCGGTGCCTCCGTTGCGGTCGGTGTCAGAGACAGATTCGGTGACGAGTCGGCTGTGGCCTCTTCGGTTGAGTCGCTGGGCAGGATTCTACCGCCCGGCGCGCAAGACTGACGCGCGTGATCCGATGAGCCAGCATGAGCAGATCCAACGAATCATCGTCGCCCGGGGCGCCGATCCGGACGCCGTCCTCCGCATCGTGGCGCAGTTCCCGCACGCCCACGTCGATCACCAGGCCGACGTTCCCCCGTCCCGCGTCGAACTTGCGCCAGCTCCGACCGCCGTTTCCCGCCGTTCGCTGGGCAAGCATACCCTCGTCATCGGTAGTATCGGTCGCGTCCTCGACCGCAACGCCGAGCCGAGCATGGGGGACGGAATCGTCTGCTTCCCATACTGGCACTTCAACGCGGTTGGGAATTGCCCGTATGACTGCAGCTTCTGCTACCTCGCGGGGAATCGGGGCAACCTGAAGTGCCCCTCGATGAAGATCTACACCAACCTCGACGACGTCATGTCGGCGATCACGCGCGTTGCCGAGGCGTCCGATGGGCCCGTTATGTTCTACGGCTCGAAACTCCAGGACTTCATCGCTCTCGACGCAATCGCCGAGCACGGTCAGCACCTCGTGCCCTTCGCTGCCGAGCACCCAAACATCCGCCTGCTCTTCCTAACCAAGTCCGACGACATCGAGGGCTTTCTCCAGCTGAACCACCGAGGCCACACGATGCTGTCGTGGACGCTGAACGCGGAGCCCGTGATTGAGCGCTACGAGACCGGCGCACCGAGCCTCGATGGCCGCCTCGCCGCCGCGCGCGGCGCCGCCGACGCCGGCTACGAGGTCCGCTTCGTGTTCATGCCGATGATCCCAATCGCCAACTGGCGCCGGGCTTACGCCGACGCCGTGCGGACGATGCTCGGCGCGGTCCGTCCAAGCCGCATCACTCTCGGCGGAATCTGCATGTACCGTTCGGCGCTCAACTCGATGAAGCGCCACGCCACGTCGGGCCTCTCGCCTATCATCGACAACCTCCAGCCACCGGCCTTCCCTCGCGATCGATACCGATACCGGCCCGACGTCCGCCAGGCCCTCTACTCGCACATGATCGACTGCATCCGCGCGCTTGACGCGGACGTGCCGATCAGCCTCTGCCTTGAGACGCCTGAGGTGTGGGAATCGGTGGGGCTAGATCCTGCCGAGTCTCGCTGCAACTGCCTGCTCTAGGCCTACTCCTTCACCGCCCCCAGCGTAATCCCGCTTACGAACGCGCGCTGCATCGCCAGGAAGAGCACGATGATCGGGAGCGTCGACAGCAGCGTCCCGGCCATCAGCATCCCGTACTCCTGGCTGTAGACGCCGACGAGGTTTGCGAGGCCCAAGGGCAGCGTGTACTTCTCATCCGAGTGGAGGACGATGAGCGGCCAGAGGAAGTTGTTCCACGAGGCCATGAAGGTGAAGATCGTGAGCGTCCCGAGCGCCGGCTTGACCAGCGGCAGGATGATCCGCCAGTAGATCCCAAACTCGCTGCAGCCGTCGATCCGCGCCGCGTCGATGAGCTGATCCGGCACGCTGCGGGTGTACTGGCGCAAGAGGAAGATACCAAACGCGCTCGCGCTGAACGGCACGATGATCGCGCGGAATGTATCGAACCAGTTGAGCGAGTTCATCAGCGAGAACAGGGGCACCAGCAGCAGGTGGAACGGGATCATCATGCTGCCGAGCACGATCGCGAACAGCGGCCCCTTACCCTTGAACGCGAACTTCGCATGCGCATATCCGCCAAGCGAGCAGAAGAACAACGTCAGCAGCGTCGACGCCGTCGAGATGAACAGCGAGTTCAGGAAGAACTGCCCGAATGGGAGATCGGTGAACAGCCGACGATAGTTCTCGAACGTCGGGCTCTCGGGCACGATCAGATCGCGCAGCAGCAAGAACGGGAACTTGACGTCGTTGCCCAGCCGCTCGAGGGCGCCTTCGCTCTCAGGATCGCGTTCGCGGGCGAGCGCCGCCGACGCCGGCGGGCTGAAGATCTCGTCGCCGGTCTTGAACGATGAGGCCACCATCCACACGAGCGGGATCAAGACCGCGATGGTCGCGGCCGACAACACCACATACCCGATGATCATCCCAATGACGCCCGCTTTGCGGATACGTTCTCTCATTCTTCCGTCCTTGACAGCGACTTCATCTGGATCAGCGCGAGGACAAACACCAGCGCAAACAGCGCCCAGCCAATCGTCGCCGCATAGCCCAGCCGCATGTACTGAAAGCCCGTCCGGTAGAGGTACATCACCACCGTCAGCCCCGCATCATTCGGGCCGCCGCCGCCGAGCAGGATGTAGGGCAAATCGAAGAGTTGCACGGAGCCGATCGTCGTCATCACCACGACGAACACGATGATCGGCCGCAGGCCCGGCACGGTCACGTGTACGAACGAATGCCACCAGCCCGCTCCGTCGATCGACGCCGCCTCGTACAGTTCCTGGCGCACGCTCTGCAGGCCGGCCAGGAAGTAGATCATGTTGAAGCCCGTCCAGCGCCAGACGCCGGTGATGACAATCGCCGATAGCACGAGCTTCTCGTCACGCAGCCAGTCCATGCTCGAGATCGACACGCCGAAGCTCTCGAGCAATGCCGGAACGCCAAGAAACTCGAGCGGAGCCATGACCCAGCGCATTCGGATCAGGTGGTTCAGCAGGCCGTACTCGTGGTTGAAGATCAGCCCGAAGATGATCGCGATGAACACGCCGGCAACGAGGACGGGACTGAAGAACGCGAAGCGGAAGAAGAGCGTCCCGCGCAGGCGCTTCGAGTTCAGCACCAGCGCCAGGATCAAGCTCAGCGGGAGCTGGATGAACAGGCTCGACAGCGTGAACACCAACGTGTTCTTGCAGGACTGCCAGAAGCTCGCGTCTTGCGCGAGGTCGACGAAGTTCTGCCCGCCCACGAACACGCGGCTCTCAAGCCCGATCGTGTCGTGCATGCTCAGCCAGATCGAGTGACAGAGCGGCCACGCGACGAACGTCAGAAACAGCACGAAGAACGGCGCCACGAAGATATATGGCGTCGCCTTGCGTTTCGTGATGTCTCCGCCGATGACCGGATTGGCTGCCACGCTGCTTGCCCTCTTACCCGTCTGTGAATCGGTCCTTCGCGACCCGCGCGCGCACCTTGTCGGCCGCCTGAGTCAGTCGCTCCGCCGTCTGCTCGCGCGTGTAGTCCTCGTTGTTCAGCACATCATATGCCGCCTTATTCATCTCCTCGAGCGCCTCGGAGGTGTACTGGTTCTGCTGCACGTCCGGCACTTGGGGCGCCAGCTCAATCAAGACCTCACCCAGCGGCCGCCCGGCGACGTAATCATCGGGCTCGCTGAAGATCGGGGCTTCCCATGCTGGAATCAGCGGCGGGAGAATCCGCGTCAACTCAAACCGATTCGCCGCGGCGTCGGGATCGAAGTACAGGAACTCCAAGAGCTCCTAGGCGAGGTCCTTGTCCTCGCACTGCTTCGTCATCCCCATCATCGTGCCGCCCCACGTCGAGGTCCGCCGCCCGCCCGGCTCAAATGCCGGCAGCGGCATCGCTTTCCACTTGCCGGCAAGCCCCTCCGCGAACTTGCGGACCAGTCCGATGAACCAATCCGGCGCCATGACCGCGTAGAGCCGGTCCTCTTTCATCGGCCCGTACAGGTCCGGCCCGAACTGAGGTTGCTGGAAGATGAAATCATAGTCGTAGAACAGAGAGCGCATGAATGTCAGAGTGTCGAGGCACTCCTCGCTATCCATCAACACGTTGCCTTCGGCGTCGAAGAAATCCGTGCCTCGCTGGTTCAGCAGCAACCGCAAGTGCCCCGCGCCGTCGCGTATCATCATCAACGCGTGCCGGTCGACCTCGCCATCGCCGTCGGTGTCGGTCAGCCGCCGATCCGCGAACAGCCGGATGAAGTCATCCCACGTCTCGACCTCGCTCGGAAGGTCGATCCCCTGCGCGCTCAAGAGGTCTTCGCGATATAGCAGCACGACGGGGTGGATGTCATGAGGCACGCCGTAGATCGACCCGCGATTCGACCACGGCACAAACCGCGCCTGCACCACCTGATCGAGGTAGCCTTCCGCCTCCAGCCGAGGCTTCAGATCGACCCAGCCACAGTCGGACTTCCGGCCGAGGAAGAACCGGCCTACGGAGCTTATCTCAACCTCAGCCAAGTCCGGCGCGCCGACGCCGGACAGGAAGCTAGAGATCATCTTATCGAACATCACGTTCCCCGGCAGGAGTTGCAGATCGACTGCCACGCCCGGGTGCCGTTCCTCGAAGAGGCCCACCCGCGCCTCGTACTCATCAAAGTGCGTTTGCGCGAAGGTCCAGACGCGTATGACGTCGCCCTTCCGGCTCCTGGGACGCAACACGAAGGGAGCCGAAAGCACGAGCAGGGCGAGCATCGCCGCCGGCGCGAGCCCAATCGGCAGCCGGTCCTCGAGCCGGTCCAGAAGACCTACTCGCGGCGAACGGTCGCCTCGTTTTGACGCTTCACTGGCCATGTGCGATGCACCGCAAGGTGTCTTGTCCTGTGCCGCCGAATCTCCGCCGCGGAGTCCACCCAATGGCAGACACCCCGCTGAATCCAATCGTCGATCTCAAGCCCGCCGAGGCCGAGCGCATTATCGCTCAGTGGCTCGACGAGGATCGCGCCGTCCACTCGCTCCAGCGCCTCACCGGCGGGTGCGTGCATACCGTCATCGAGTGTGAGTTCGAGGGAGACGAGTCTCCCGTTGTCCTGAAAGTGGCTCACCGGCCCGACGAGCGGAGCATCCGAACCGAATACGACGTCCTCAGCTACTTCGGCGGACGCACGGCGTTTCCTGTTCCCGAGCCCTTCGACTGCGACCTCTCGGGCGAGCCGGTCCCCTATTCCTGGCTCATCATGGAGCGAATCGAGGGCAATCACCTCGGCGATGCGCAGGCGCGCATGACCGAGATTAACATGGATCGCATCCAGGTGGAGATGGGCCAGCACGTGGGATTGCTTCACGCTCACACGCGAGAAGCCGGCTTCGGGCCGCTCGTGGGCGAGGCCTCCGACACATGGCCGGAGCACTTCCAGCGCCAGATCGCGTCCGAGATGCGCGACGCTTGGGCGACCGGACTCATGCGCGATGGTGACCGCGCGGCCTGCGAGCGCATCGTGGAATCGATCCCCGATCAACTCAAGCGAGACGTGAAACCCTCGCTCGTCCACGGGGATATCTGGGCCACCAACATTATGATCGGGGGCGGCTTGGGGGAGATGGGGATCAGCGGGTTCTTGGATCCCGGGGGCATCTTCGCCGATCCCGAGTACGAACTCGCCTACCTCGAGATCTGGCACACCGTCACGCCCCATTTCTTCGAGGCGTACTCGGCTCACCACCAAATCACGGAGGGCTACGAACTCCGCCGCATGTTCTACTGGCTCAACACGCTCCTAC
>CAZKUN010000034.1:0-29341 GCA_964555935.1 uncultured Armatimonadia bacterium
GGACCCCGTGCGTGATGCCCTTGCGATCGTGAAGCTGCGGACCGTAGTTGATGCGTCCCATGTTCTCGACGAGGATGTCAAGCGTGCACGTGCCCTCGCCACACGCGATCTTAGTCTCGTCTTGCTGGCCGTTACGGTATATGGCGCCCGTGTATTCGCCATCCACGAAGATCTGCGCGCGGTCACGCACGTCCTGGATGATCAGAGGCAGCTCTTCACGTGGCCCCCGGACTTCCGTGCGGTAGAGGATGAAGCCGTAGTTCTGCCCGACCACTTCCATGGGCACCGGTGAGGGGCGGCGGATGGGCTCGCTGAGCGCGGGAAGCGCCTCCAGCAGCGGCACTGATTCGGTCAGCTCGACAGGTCCACACGCGCCCTTCGGCGGCGCATCCTCGACGTCGATCTCCGGCACATCGACGTACTTGGCGATCGTCTCCTTGAACGCACGGTACTTATCGGTCAGGTCGCCCGCCTCGTTGATGGCCGCATCCGAGTCGTAGCTGCCCACGGTCGGCTGGTACTCATCCGGGGTACAATTCGCCCCGTTCATGAAGCCGAAGTTCGTGCCGCCGTGGAACATGTAGATGCTCACGGATGCGCCGAGTTCAAGCATCCGGTCGAGCGTTGCCGCCGCGCTCTCGGGCGAGCGGGTATGGTGCTCCTCGCCCCAATGGTCGAACCACCCGGCCCAGTACTCGCCGCACATGAGCGGCCCGTCAGGTTGGTGTTCGCGGAGCTTGGCGAACGCCTCATCGGGCCCCGAGCCGAAGTTCGCGACCTTGAGAATATGCGGAAGCGTCCCGCCCTCGAGCATCCAGTCTGAAGGCCCGTCAGAGGTGAAGAGCAACTCCTCGATCCCGCGCGAGCGCAGGCCGTCCTCGAGGTGGGCGAGGTACTGCTTGTCGTTGCCGTAACTACCGTATTCGTTCTCGACCTGCACGGCGATGACGGGTCCGCCGTTGGATGCCTGCAGCGGCGCGATCCTTGGGATGAGCGCGTCGAAGAAGCGATCGACAGCGTCGAGATAGGGTTGATAGGCGCAGCGGAGTTGCATGTGGCCATCGGCCAGCAACCACGCGGGCAAGCCGCCCAGGTCCCATTCCGAGCAGATGTAGGGACCAGGACGCACGATGACCATCAAGTCGTTCTTCGCCGCCACCTCGATGTAGCGCGCGATGTCGCAAATGCCCTCGAAGCAGAACTCGCCCGGCGCGGGCTCGTGAAGATTCCAGGGGACGTATGTCTCGAGCGTGTTCAGACCGCACGCTCGCATCTTGCACATCCGATCGTCCCAGTATTCGGGGACGACCCGGAAGTAGTGCATGGCTCCGGCGATGATCTGTAGGGGTAGTCCGTCCTGGACAAAGTCGTTCCCTACCACGGTCACGGGCTGCATCCAATGCCTCCGAGAATCGACGGCACGATCTCCTCATGTCAAAGCAACTCGCCTATGTTCCTCACCGGGCCGGTCGATCCTTCGCGCGTCAGCGCAACTCTATCACGCCCCAAATGTCGAGGCTTGGCACGGTGATGACAGTGGCGCCGTCAACGGTACTGATGGCCAACTCGGTCTCGGCGGCGAACGCCGCATCCGCGTCGGCAGGGAGCTTGGCGCGCAGCATCGGCTGATACATCGTTCCTCGCGTCAGTGCTCGGCCTGAGAAGAGCTTCGCGTCTACCGTGACCATGAACGGCCCCTTCGGAGACATGGCCCTCGCATCCGCGTCGTAGTCGCGGTTTAGCACGTGGAGGACGCATGGGGCCTCGGCGTCGCCGGGCCTCGCGCGCGGAAGCACCCACACTCCCTCGGCGCCCGACACCGTAATCGGCCTCGGCACGGACGCAGGCAGCGCTCCGCCGTAATGCTCGACCACCGGCCGGGCGCCTGATAGCTCTCGGATACGGTCCAGCGCCGCGCTGTCCAACAGGTGCGGGCTGCCGACGAGAATCGCCGAGGTGTCCGACACGGCCGCTGCATCGACGTGGCGTTCCAGTAGGTCGTTTCCTTCGACCGCCATGCTGAATGGGATGCTGTGATTCGCCAGTTGGCTGACCAATGCGTTGAGCGCCGTCGCTTCACGCTCGATTGCATCGCAACTGATGGCAACGCTGACGACCGAGACGGGCTCGTAGCCGTCCAGCAGATGCCCCACGCTCTTGATGAACCGCGCCATGCAGGCATACTCGTCACTCACCGGTCGGTAAGTCTGCGACCCCAGCACGGGGTCCATTATCCATGCCTTGCAGGGCATCATGAGATGGTGCCCGAGCGCGTATCCCATCGCAAGCCAAGATGACACGAGCACAGGGCGTTGGTCGCGTTTCATCTCGTACCAGTCGTGCCCCATCGCCGTGCTTGCGACAGGCTGACCGAACGCATCGGCGAGCCTGTAGACGAGTACTGGGGCGCTTGGGACGCGCAGGTTCTTGGCGTCGTGTCGGACCTCAGTGGTCATGAAGTCCTGCAGTTCGAGGAACGGGAGCTTAATCCACGAACTCGCGTTGGCGTTCATCGAGAGTGGGATGTCGCGGCCCACGCGCTCGCGCACAATGTCGCGCAACTCGCGCACGTGATCGCGCGTCGTGAAGAGCTGGAACCGAACGAATTCGCGCCACAGCGGGGCGGCCTTTGGGTTGCCCCCATCCGCGAGCACAAACGCCCGGTAGTCGAAGCCATCGAGCGACTCGATGCCCGCGTCGCGCCAGACCTCTTCCGGCCGCGCTTTCAGCCACTCGCGAAACGCCGTCATCGCATGGTGGCTGAAGTCACCGGGAGTGGGGTGCTGCAGCCCATACGAACCCATCGCCGGCTCATCAAAGTGGATCGCGGTTGCGCCCGCTTCGGCAATTGCGAGCATGTGCTCGCGAAACCACTTCCGGGCCGCGGGCGAGTGGACGCTTGCCATGGGGATGCGCCAGCGTTTCCGCAACCACGGCACGCCGATCCAGTCGCCCTCCACGTTGAGAACCGTGTCGGCGGTCAGGTCGACGCCCGCCTCCCCGAGCTTGCGAATTGTGCCCTCGTTATCCTTGCGCAGCTCCCAGAAGAGGCCCTGGTTGGGAGAGCTGCGGTCGCCCTGCGACACGACGAACCGCCCGCCCTCCTGGGCCATCGCACAGTCGACCGCGTGTATACGGACACCCGCGTCGGTCGCCGCCTGGATGAGTGCCTTGCGCTCGGCGATTCTGTCCGGTTTTGCCGCGAGCTGCCCTCCCCATGCCACCACATCGATGAGGTACTTGCGGAGCACCTCCGGGTCGCCCTCCTGGTACATCGCGATGATGTCGGAGTGCCGGATCAAGTCGCCCCGCGTGCTCACGCATCGCGCGCCGGTCAGCGGCGCAGGCGGCTCTGGCGCGGGGCGTTCGCTCTCGTCGAGGTGCTGAATCGATATGCTCGCCACGTCGACCGTGCCCAGTTCGCGGAGCGCCAGGAAGAAGCGGGCGTCGCCCGTCTCGGTCGGCTGGGCGATGTGGCTGAGGTCCTGCCACTCGGGCGTCAGACGGATGCGCGTCTCCCAGAAGCGGATGCGCGGCTCCTGGTGCTGGCGGACCTCGATCGAGACGGTGGCGCCAGTGTCGCTCCGCATTCGAGCGGAAACACGGTACGTCTCACCCGCCCGCATGGCGATGGGGAAGCCCGACCTGAACTGAAGGACGCTCTTGGGGTCGTCGGCATCTGTCAGTTCCAGCCGCAGGAACGACTTGCCGTCCTCCTCGAGCCGGCTGTAGCGCGTGCTCGCGCCGCTCCACGTGGAGACATCCTCCCACTGCTCCGGCAGGTCGCCCTCGGCCACGCCGGTGTCGTAGCTGCTCGTGTTCGGACGCCATTCACCGGCGAAGTCGCCGTTGAGAATGAGTTCCTCGCCCGCGCGGCAAGCGGACGCCAGCAGAATGGCCGACAGGATGGTCAGCGCGCGCATCGTGCTCCTCTCATTCCGGCGGCAGTTCGACCAGATACGCATCGTCGACGCGCATGACGGCGCCCTCGCGCTCTGCGTGCATGTGCAGGCGCAGGTTGGTGAGATCCTCGCCGGCGGGGAGGGTGAACTCGCGAGATGTCTCGGTCCACTCAGCGTTGTCTGCGATCTTATTGGTCGTTTGGTGGAACTGCCATGAGACGTCCGTGATCTGGATGCCCACACTGGATTCAGCGTCGTTCCTCACCCAGACGCCGACGCGGAAGCGGCGATCGTAGTCCACCGGTGAGACCCCGGGCCAGCCCACGTAGGCGCCGAAATCGCCGCCGGCCTTCGTGCAGGTGATCCGGGCGCAGCGCGAGCCGTCCCGCCCGTCCTCGGCGCTCTCAAGCGTGCTCTGGGCATCGTTCGTGATGGTGCCCGCGCGCCATCCGAGCACGGCCCCGCTTGGGCTGATGTCCTCGAAGCTCGCGTTGGGCAGGAGGTTGCGCCCGTACGCTCGCCGCACGGTGACCGATTCGACCTCGCAGTTGCCGCCTTCGGTGCTGTCGAGCGTGAGCCCGATCCGAGCGCCGGTCGCGATATCCATGAGCGGCGTCACGTGCTCCTGCCAGTCGTCCGAATTCTCGGGCGTCCAGCGAGATTCCGTCTTGCCCGCGCCGACGGTGATCGGACATGGCTTCGCCCTTGATCGGCGGGCCCTTACAACGAGTTCGTGGTGTCCTGTGGGGCCGTCGTACCGGGCCGAGTATCGCGCGCGCCCGACCAGCGGGAAGACCTCGACAGGCATCTCGATGGTCGTTCCGTCCTCCAACACCAGCCGTGACGCGGGCGCGCTGGGCGTCGTCACCTCGCCCGTGGTCGGCATGGCCAGGCGCGTGCCTCCGACCTCCAGCATCGTGCCACCGGCGGCGAACGAGGCGCGCGCGCGACCTCCCTCGAGGGTCAGCGCCACGGCCTCGGCGTCAGTCCGCAGCCCCATCTCGGGGATGACCGCCATATCGGCCCCCGGGGCCTTGAAGATGAGAATGTGCTCGATGCCCTCGTCGCGCACCCGCGCCGCCACGCAGCCCTCACCGTCAACAGCCTCGCTCTCTGGCAGCGTCTCGCTCTCCCTGGCCCGGTGTGGGAGGATTACGAGCAGCGATTGGCGCTCCGTTGCCTTTTCCTCGAGCGAGGCGGTGAGGTGCCACTGGTTGGGGTCGCCCCTCTCGGGCGGCACGGTGAATTGGTCGGTCTGGCTGAAAGCGAGTCCGCGGGGAAGCAAGTAGTCGACGCGGCACCGGGCATCGGCTCGGCGGACGGTCACTCGTTGCCTGGTCTCGTCGACGGCCATCTCGTCGAGCGAGTGCAGCATCCACTGGTAACCGGATGGCTCCTCGGCGGCAAGTTCGTCGTGGATCGCAATGATCGCCGGCCCACCGGTCAGCAGCGGGCGCGCGAACAGGATTCGGCGTCTGAAGTCATTCAGAATGCCTGGATACGCTTCCTTGGCTTGGCCTACGGCGTAGTCTGCGTAGGCGGATGACTCAAACCGCGTGATCTCGCCCCTGGCGTCCCAGTTCCACGTCTCCGGTTGGCCCTCGCCGTTGACGAGGACGGAGTTGGAGGCCACCGTCTTGCGCGTCCATTGGACGTGGTGAGGGCTGCCATAGTAGGGGTAGTAGCCCGATGCGATGATCAGCGGCTCGCCGAAGGCATCGAGCGCGAAGGTGTTCTGGTCCGCGTAGGCGTGGCTGATCCCGCCGAATGGGCAACTCCGGAAGAGAAGCTGCACGTTGTCGGCGGGGCTCCAGAGAGCCGAGTGCATGCACGCTTCGCCAACGGACGGGAAGCACTTGCTCTGGGGCAGATCGATCGGCTCGCGTGGCTCGAGGTCTGAGACGTCCCACATCCACGCTTCCAAGCCCGATGGACTGTAGTTCTTCTGGCTCGCGAACCAGAGAGCGTATGGATCCTGGTACAGCGCCGCCAGGCGATACATCGTCCCCGCGCCACCGGACGCGCCGGCCTGCCCATCGCCAAACGGGCTCATCTTCGCGTGCGGCGGGTTGGCGTAGAGCTTCCACATTGCCTGATTGCGAAGGGACGATCTCTGGGCAATCGGGGCTCCCGTGTTCTGCTCGACGAGGTAACAGGTCCGCGCGAACACGTCCGCCACCCATCCCCAGTACGGCGGACCCTCCTGCCAGCCGCCGTCGTCGCCCCCGTAGGGCGGGTAGTACGGGCTCCAGAGCTGCATCATGCAGTATCGGAGCATCTCCTCCGTATCGAGATCTCCCGCCATCGCGAGGCTCGCCTCGAGCATATCGGGCAGGTAGTACCCCATGTTGTGGCTCTCGTAGGGGAAGCGCTCGAAGGGGCGATTGTCCCAGCGACCATACATCTCCGCCATGCGCGCTTGCATCACGTCGCGACAGGTCTCTCGCTCCTCGGTCGTCAGAACCGGGTAGATCCAGTCATACACGCGCGGGCAGTAGCGCACGAACTCGGTGGCCGGCTCATCATTGTGGCCGAGGCTCGTGCTGCCTCCTGGGTCCCAGCTTAGGAAGTTCATCAGAAGCCGCGCAGCCGCCCGGGCCATCGTCTCATCGCCGCTGAGGAGGTACCCCTCGGCGAACCGGCTCATTCTCCGGAAGACGGGGCGCGTCGTCTGGAAGATCCGCACGTAGACGGGCGCGCGTTCGGGATCGTCCCGCGCGGGCAGCATCTCCGGCTCGGGGAGCAGATCCTCCGTCAACGCCTGCTCGGCGTCGCGCCGGATACCCTCCAGGAGTCTCCCCTGCGTCTGGGCTGCCCACGCCCGAAGCTCGTCTAGTTCGTCCGCCTGAACGGCGACCCTTGGGTGGGTCGTGCCCAGTCTATCAATGACCGCAGACACGTCCGGGAACGGCACCTCGACGGCGTCATCTGAAATGGCAAACTCTCGCGTCATTGACCACTCAACTGAGTTGGCGGGCCGCCACCGCCAGTGCCATGTCCCGGGCTCGAGGATTGTGGTGGGAACGTGGATCAGCCATGGCGTCTCGACCCGAGTCGTGCCGTCATCCGCAAACTCCCCATCTTGGCTGTACTGGAGTTCGTACCCATCAGCCGGCTCAGCGGGCACCCACACGAAGGCAGGCGGATTGGCGGCTAGCACTGCACCATCCGCCGGCCAGGGCCTCGTCTCAAACGGGGCCGCCGGGGCCTCGATCTGCGACCATGCCGCGCCGCACAGCAGCGCGGCTGTGATGGCGAGCGAAACGGGGAGCGTGTTCATAGAAGACGCCTCATTCCTCGCTGGTGAGCATCTTGGCGACCGGCTCCAGCATCGCGTCCGCGATGATGCGGTGCCCCTCGACATACGGATGGCATCCATCCTCGATCAGTTCCAGTCCATCGTCTCGCCCGTCGAAAAGCTCGAACGCATCGACCAGCGGCGCATCCAGCTCCTCGGCAAGATCCCGCACCGCCTGCGCGTAGACGCGGACTTGGTAGTTCATGTCCTCGTTCTCGGCATAGGCTCCGATGTGCGAGTAGGCATAGGCGCGGCTCATCGGGCTCGGCGTGCAGAGCACCACGCTTGCCCCCGCCTCCCGGCACCGCCTCACGATCTCCCGCAGGTTCGCCACGTAGTCCGCCAGCGACACCCTCGGCTCCGTGCGCGCAACGGGCCCGCCGTCGACCATTGCCGCATCGTTAACGCCGAACATGACGATCACTAGCTCCGGCTGATTCTCGATGACATCCGCATCGATCCGCGCGAGGCCCATCGCCGTGTTGTGGCCGCCGACGCCGGCGTTGACGACCTTCACATCGAGACCGCGAGTCTTCAGGTCCTCCTGCAGCAGGTGGCGGAAGGTCTGGTACTCGTTCACGCCCGCCCGCACGCCCTTGGTGACGGAATCGCCAAACGCGACGATGTTGCGCGGTTGCGGCATGTTGCGGGCCTCCTCGATCCACTCACGGGTCAGCCGGGCATAGTGCACGGAGTTGCCGCCCGCCGCCCGTTGCCACCAAGCCATCAGGATTGTCCCATCAGCCGCCTCCGCCAGGGATGGGTAGCAGGCAGTCTCGTACGTCAGGCCACCACTCTCGACCGCTTTGGGCTCGGTGATGATACGTGGCGGCGACCATGTTTCGCAGTCATCGTCGCTGATCGATACCACCAGTGGGAAGCGCGAGTTGGGACTGTTATCCCACGATCTCACGATGCCGCCGTCGGCCAGCCTCAACAGCGCCGTCGGCGAGTTGTTGGCGTTGAATTCGCTCGGAACAGGCTTCTCCCACGTGACGCCGGCGTCATGGCTCACCGTCTCATACGGCCGGGGGCCGCCGGTGCGCAGGACCATGAAGATGTCGCCATTGGATAGAGCCGCGATGGCCGGCTCATCGGCGCCGATCGGGTAGACATCCGTCTCCACGTCCTCGCCGGGCTCCCACGTGCGCCCTCGGTCTTCGCTGATTAGGACGCCTGATTTCAGGAACATCCCGCCCTCGCCCTTCGCCGCTTTGCCCTCCTCGGCCGGGACATCCCACGAGTAGCCCAGTATCACGCGATCTCCGCCCGTCCAGATGGGCGCGTGGATCATCCCGCAGATGTAGTTGCGCTGGACGGGAATCGGCGTTACTTCCTCCCACGTGAGGCCCGCATCCTCGCTGACCGCCCGTCGAATGACGCTCTTCGTGGCGAATACGAGCGCGTGGGTCGCCGTGACGGTGATGCGGTCGCCATCGACGATGATGTTGGCGTCGGTGACGTAGAGCGGTCGCACCAGGTCCATGACCTTGACCGGCTCCGACCACGTCGCTCCGGCGTCGCTGGTGGACTGGATCCAGACCGATTGCGTCTTGTTCGAGTACACGCAGTAGATGGTCTCGCCATCAGACGTGCCAAGGGTCGGGATCTCGACGTTGCCGTCGAGTTCGGTGCCCAGTTGGCCCATAGGCAGAGCGTCTTGCCCGAGAGCCAAGCCCGGCGTGACCAACATGGCGAGCAGTGCTGTCATTCTCATGGTCGATCCGTCTCCTTCGCGAGTGCCTCGATGGCCTCGGCGATGCTCTCGCGCCACGCGCCCAGGACGCTCGGATCCTCTGAGTAGTGCGTCAGGTCCGTCAGCAGATCCTCGGGCACGCGGGCGGCGAGCTGGTCACGTCCGGGACTCAGGCTGTCGAGCAACCAGAGGTACTCATAGTCCTCGATTCCGTCGCGGATGTTCTCGAGCCGGATCGTCGTCAGCGGGCCGTCGGGCCCGGCGCAGATGATCTGGCCGTCGCCGTCGGGCAAGCCCGGGTGGTAGCGCGGCAACCAGTCGGTCATCGGCCCATCGGTAATTGGCCCATCTCCGTAGATCCAACCCGCCGTGCGGTAGTAGAGGAAACCATCGGGCTGGTACTTCCACGTGGCGGCGCCCATCAGCAGTCGCGCGCGAATGGCGGGGTACTGGGTGAACCAGTTGAGCACGTCCTTGCCGCGCGGCCCGACGCAGATGTACCACCAGGCATCCTTGCCCAGCTCGCGTCCCTGCTGGATCTTCTCCCAGTCCTCCGCGTAGCGCGGCGTGAGAGGCACCCAGATGTCGAGCGCGTTGGCCACTGGCGAATCAGTATCCACGCCGTAGCTGCGGTCATACCCGGTCGTCATCAACGGCACGTCCGGGAAGTTATCCTTCATTACCTTCGTGGCTTTGGACAGGGCTTCGAAGTCCCTCGTCTCATCCAGGAAGTAGATGCCGTAGCTCCCCTCGGGCCAGCCCGCCTCGCGAACCCGCTCAAGCTCCTCGCTGAACATGCGGACGCAGTCGGCCAGGTAGTCATCGTAGGTGGGATGCGTGTCTTTCACATGCTTCGGCGCCAGGACGTAGCCCACGTTCCACCACGCCGAACCCGCCTCGATCAGCCTCTTCTGCGCCTCGACGCTGGCGAGGTGGTAGACGCCATCCTCACCCTCGATGCCCGTCGGTTTCGTCCGGTACAGATCCGCCGGCGCCATGCGATGTTGGAGGAACATGTCGAAGTACTTCCAGGCCATCTCCTCGTCGTAGCTATCGTGGTGCATGGCGAAGTTCGGCTCGCTCATCCCCCAAATCGTCTTCAGGTGCTGTTGCTTCGGCACGTCGAAGTCGTAGACCCGCACGCGCAGCTTGATCGACTTTGGCTCCGCGCCCTTGGCCGAGACGGTCAGCCGCGTCTGGTACGTCCCCGCCCTCGTCCCAGGTGGTGCGTATGCGGTGATCCAGAGCGGCTGGACCTCATCCGTGGGGCAATCGAAGCTGTCGAGGAAACTCAGGATCGGGTCGGGCCACCACTCAGAGGGGCTGGGACCTGTCTCAAGCGCAGGGGTGTCGTTCTTGACGTAGCCGACCGGCGCGACGCTCAGCTCGATGCCTCTCCCGCCGCCCTTGAATGGCTTCGCCGACCACGTCACGTCCCGCAGGTCCTGGTCGATCGGCACCACGACGACCTGCGCGCACTCGTACTCGTTTCCGGCGAGTGCGATCTTGAGGGTGTCTGTGAACGGTCCCATGAACGCCCCGTCGCGCCGGAACACTTTCTCCATTGAGGTCGCCGTCCCGAGCGCGAAGTCGTTCGCCAGGCCGCGACGCGCGTTGTGCGAGGCGGCGATGTCCGCCGCGAGCATCGTTTTCGCTTCCGCCAGCCCGGCTTCGAGCCCTCCCACCATCCCGGCCAGCTCGCCAGGCGCTTCGGCCCCCGCCGCCCAGGAGCCCAGAGCTGCCGCGAAGCCCGCAAGCTGTATCTCCAAGTCCTGAGCACGCCCCATTGCCCTCGCCGGCTCGCCCACCCGGATGACGGTGGCCACATGCTCGAACACATCGGCCGTAAGGGCGTGCTGGATGCGCGCAAACCTCTGGCGCTCCAGCGCCTCCGCAATCGCCGGATCGTCCTCGACCTCTATTACCAGCTTCGGGCGCTGTTCGGGAGTCAGGTCCGCATCCGACGTGACGACCGACGCCGCATCGCCCTTCACCAGCTCCCCGCCGAGAGGATAGAATCGCCACCCGCCATTGGTGGCCGGGTCATCCAGCCAGCCCTGAACGAGCGCCGTCGGGACGTCGAAGGTCACCCTCCGCGGCGCTTTCGACACCAGGGCTGCGGTAGAAGCCAGCGATTCGTCAAACCCCGCGTTGCGCAGTCCCGCTTCGCCATCCCACTGCGTCTCGCCATACGCAAGCCAATTCCAGCACGGCGTCCCGGCGATCGGCACGCGCGTGCCGTCGTTCTCGCCCTCGATCCAGCCCGCGTTGGCCGCTGTCAGGGGCGCGGCTTGGAGGGTGATTTCACGGTACGGGTACATGTCGCCGGAGTGCTGCAGTTCCAGTCTTGCCGCCGTGACCTTCATGTCGATCGGCAGCCCCGTCAGATCGAAGCGCACCAACGCGGTCAGGTGCTCTCCCCATCGGTTGATGCCCGCATTGTGCAATCTGCCGATCCCGTAGTTCACATCCGCGACCGACGCCGGCTCGTAGAGCCCGCAGTCATCAGTGCCTCGATAGCCGTCCACGCCGTCCTGGAGCACGATCTCCAGCGCCCAAACGCGGGGCGCCATCGCGACCAGCAGCGCGCCAAAGTATACAAGCCTGCGGACCATGTGCGAGTACCCCACGAAACCTGCCTCCCAGTCCGGCGGTAATACTCAGTGACTCGGACCTTCCTCGTCTCGCGAGCGTCCGCCTTCCGCTAGGCCGAGGTGAGGAGCCGGCGCGGGATGAAATGCCCCGCAATCCACAACCGGAGGCGCGCCATGCGCAGCCGCATCGTCGTGCTCGCGATCGCGACATTCGGTCTGGCATCGATCTCGACCGCCCAGGCGCCCACACTTGAGCCCATCTGGGGGAACCTCGAGGGCGAGTGGCTCTTCCGCACCGACCCCGACGAGGCCGGCGAGACCGAGGGCTGGCTCCAGCCGGACTACGACGACTCTGAGTGGCAGACCCTCCGCGTGCCGGGTTACTGGGAAGCGCAAGGCATCACGGACCCGCGTCCCGGTCAGGCCCCGAAACCTAAGAACGGACTGCCATACACCGACTACGACGGCGTGGCTTGGTATCGTCTGCACGTCACCGTACCCGAGGATTGGGACGGTGAGGACCTGTCGCTTCACCTTGGTGCCGTCGACGATTACGACCGCGCGTATGTCAACGGCGAGATGGTGGGGGAGACGACTCGCACGGTGCAGCAGGCAGTTCTGGTCCTGCGCACGTACGATGTCGGCGCTGACATCATCCAGTCCGGCGGCGAGAACGTCATCGCGCTGCGAGTGGATGATGGCGGCGGGCCCGGCGGGTTCATGGGGCCCCTCGTAAGCCTATTGCCCAAGAGTGTTTCGGAGGCGACGACCATGATCCCGCAGAGCGATCGACCCATCGAGGCGCGCTTCGCCAATCCGGCGGCTGAGAACCGCATCCTCAAGATCATCCATGGCTGGCCCGACGATCCGGCGGCGCAGGATGCCCAGATCCGCGCGCTGGCATCACAGGGCTTTGGTGGCGTGGTCTGCAACGTCTCGTTCAGCGAGTACCTCGAGAGCGAGGAGAAGTGGGACGCGTTCCTCCGCGCCGTCGACGAGGCGAAGAAAGTCGGCATGGCCCTCTGGCTGTACGATGAGAAGGGCTACCCCTCCGGCGCTGCCGGCGGGATCGTGTTGCGCGACCATCCTGAGTGGGAGGCGAGGGGCCTCCTCGTCGCTGATGCCAGATCAGATGGAGAGGCGTTCTCAATCGATCTGCCGCCGGGCGAACTGTACCTCGCGGCGGCGTATCCTGTCGGCGATGATGGAATCGACTTGAGCCGCGCGGTTGACCTCTCGGGTCAGATCGACAACGGGAAGCTCGCCTGGGTCGCGCCAGAGGGCGAGTGGCACGTGTTCGCGATCACCGAGGATTCCCTCTACGAGGGCACGCACGCTGCGCACAGCCTCGCGGACAAACTCGCCTACGTGAACCTGCTGATGCCCGAGCCCACCGAGAAGTTCATCGATGTCACCCATGCTGAGTACGTGAAGCGTATGGGCGACGATCTTGGCGAGCACTTCGTCGCGACCTTCACCGACGAGCCGTCGCTGATGAATGTCTTCATGAGCCCGATGCCTTACAAGCCGCTGCCCTGGGCGCCGAACCTCCCGGTGGAGTTCGCGAAGCGACGCGGGTATGATCTGAAGCCCAACGTCCCGGCGCTGATCACCGAAGCCGGTCCCGATGGTGCGAAGATCCGGCACGACTTCTGGCTGACCGTGGGCGAACTGGTGAGCGAGAACTACTTCGGTCAGATCGAATCTTACTGCGCCGAGCACAACGTCCCATCCGGCGGGCATCTGCTCTGGGAAGAGGATATCCGCAATCACGTGGCGTTCTACGGCGACTTCTTCCGCTGTCTGCGCGAGATGGGGGCGCCGAGCATCGACTGCCTCACGAGCGTCCCGGCAACCGTGCCATGGCAGATCGCGCGCCTCATCGGCAGCGCCGCCGATCTCGACGGCAAGCCGGTGACGATGTCGGAGACCTCCGACTTCCAGCAGAACTACCGCGCCGACGGCGACACGCGCCCCGTGCAGGTTATCACTGACGCAGATGTCCGCGGCACGTGCAACCGACTGATGCTTGGCGGGATCACGACCATCACGAGCTACTACACGTGGCTCGGCATCGACACCACCCAGCTCCGCCGCCTGAACGAATACGTCGGGCGCGTGTCGACGATGATCACCGGCGGCCACCAGGTCACCGATATTGCGGTGGTCTATCCGGTCGAGACGATGTGGACCCGGTTTGAGCCGGCCCGTCACAACGCGACGGATTCTCCCGGTGCCGATGAGGTCAGACAGATCTTCGACGCGGTTAGCACGGGACTCTACGCCGCGCGCCGCGATTTCACTTACCTCGATTCACGCACGCTCGCGGAAGCCTCCGTGGAGAACGGAGCGCTGACGCATGGCGACATGCGCTGGCGCGTCGTCGTGCTGCCCTGCGTGGACACGCTACCGGATGCGGCCTGGCTCAACCTGGCCGAGTTTCAGCGGTCCGGTGGCGTCGTGGTAGCGGCCGGCGCCCGCCCCGTGAATTCGGCGCGCGAGTTCCCGTCACCCCGAATCGAACAACTCGGCGAGAGCATGTTCGGCGTTGGCGATGAGCCGCTCGTCGTGCGAAATGACGGGGGCGCGGGTATCTACTTGCCCGGGTCCGCAGTTGGGTTGCTCCCAACCGTTCTCGACGGCGTTCTGGAATCTGATGCCGCCGTCGGCGAGAGCCGCTCGCCCGTTCGCGTGACCCACAGGCTGGTCGACGGGCGACACGTCTACTACCTGATCAACGATAGCGGCGTCCCCGCCACGGAGACAGTGTCGCTCGCGACGAGTGGTGGCGGGCAGCAGTGGGATCTCGCTACGGGTGAAGTGACCGACATCGCGTCAGGTCAGGGCGTGTCGCTCACCCTTGAACCCTATGGCGGAGCGATCCTCACATTCGCCGAAGCGAGAGCGCCCAAGCTGACCTTGCCCGATGCGGGATCGCTGCCGGGGATGGTCATCGGCTCATTGCCCGAGGTCCAGCCCGTCGAGGGGCATGGCGAGTTCGTAGACGGCGGGATCGCTTCCGATGATGACCTGTCGACGGCCGAGAGGCCCGTCTGGCAGGTGACCGGAACGCTCACGAAGACCGACGTGGATACGCACCAATTCTCGGGCTTTGAGTTCCCGGCGGCCATCGATCTCACAGGTGCGGAGAGTATCGTCATCGACACGTGGGTGCCCGGGGGCCAGACCGCGTCGGCTCAGGTGCTCATCATCCTCCACGAGCAGGGCGGCGGCATGTACTTCGGGACGGTTGGCCGCTCGCTCGCCGCTCCAGGGCATGCCGAGACGTACATGCCAATCAGCAAGCTGGATCTCGCCGGCTGGGCCGAGGACGCCAATGGCCGCCTCGACCTCGACCAGATCGTCCGCATCAGTGTTGGCTGGGGCGGCTACTTCGGGACCGAAGGGGAGACGGTCGCATTCAGCCTCGCAGCCCCTCGCGTCGCTCGCCGCGATAGGTAGACGCTATACCCAGAATCCGTACGTCGGGATCCCCATCACGATGCCGATGATCGTCCAGATGCTCCCGACGGTGAACTCGCCGAGCACGAGCCCGAGGAAGAATGGCATGGCGGCCTTGTAGAGCTTCGATTGGCCGTATCGCAGGATGATCGTCTTCAGAATCCACGCGATCAGCAGCGGGAGCCACAGGCAGTTCATCGACCACCCGCCAGACACTGCGTAACCGATTGGGTGGAACGGCCAGCCCGTGAAGCGGCTCCGACCGGCGGTGAGTCCAAGCACGCTCACGAAGCCCACGAGCATCCCCACCAGCGCGCCCCACTGCGGGCCCTCGGGGTTGAGCAACCAGCCCTGGAGTCGCTGGAACGGTTGCTTGCCGAAGTGGCTCGCAGCCCCCGTCCACTTCGAGTCAACCCCCATCCGAAACGCCGGCTCAAGCCAACCCCAGAACGCCCCCAGCGCTCCGATCACCGACGCCCAGACCATCGCCATCGCAAACGAGCGGCGGTCGAAGCCGGTCGTCTCCGCCATCTTGAAGCCCTCGAGCTGATGCGGCATCGCGTGGTTGCGGTAGGCGCGGTTCTGCCAGAAGTAGACCGACAGAATCGTGAGATCCCGCTTGCCCAGGTTCGCCGTGCCGGCGATCTGCGTCAGAACCAGCTCCGGACCCGCGAAGTGCAGGTCGTGGACGGGGTGTCCCAGCTCAGCGCGTATCCGCGTGACCACCACGCTGAGAATCAAGAACATCGCCGGGTAGGCGACCGCGATCCACATCGACGCGCCCGCGTATGCTGAGAACCATACGAGCAGCACGAAGCCGACGATCATGCCCCAGAACGCGGTCGAGAGTGGCAGCGCCTCGTTGGGCTCGGGATCTTGGGCGCCTTTGGCCGCGATCTCCCAGACTTGCTTCAGGTACTTCCGCATCGCCCAGAGCGAGAAGACGAATATGCCCACATACCCGCCGAAAGACTGCTCGTTGATGTACGGCGGCGCGCTCGCGGTCCACGACTGGGGGTCATACCCAACGATGCTCGATCCGATCCGAATCACCTTCCAATACAGGAAGAAGAACCAGCACGAGAAGAGCTGGTCCTGCGGCAGGAAGTAACCCAGCCCAATGGCAAACGGGTAGAACGAAATCGGTGTCCAGCCCATCCCGCTCCACGGCTTGCTCTTGAAGAACGGCGCGAGGTTGTAGAGCCTCACGTGCAGCTCCGGCACGGAAGGAAACTGCAGGTGCAGGCCGTTGAGAATGTCAATCCCCGCCGCGACCGCGAAGCCGATCCACAGCAGCTTGCTTCGGAACATCGTGCCCTTCGGCTCCGTGATCTGCACGGGCACGGCTATCAGCGGGTAACTGAGCTTCTCGTACTCCGTCCACTGCCGCCGGATGATGACGTTGATGCATAGCATCACCCACAGCAGCAGCACCATATACGCGGTCCACGTGAGCACCGGGACGACCCACGGCCCGAGGTGGGCGAGGGTGTAAGGCGTCGTGCCGCCGCGGAAGACGCCCTCGAGCGCCGCGGTATCAGATACCACCCAGTTCTCGGGGATGTGGGGGCAGATCAGCTCTTCCCACTTGTTCTCGGGCGTCGCGTACCAGAAGGGCGCCGCCACGGCGGGGGCGAGCATCTGGATGCCGTCATGTCCCGCCAGCGCCGAGGCGATCGACAGCATCGTGTAGACGACGATCTGCTCGCCCTGACTCAGCGCGTGTTTGGGAGAGTACCGACGCACGAGTTCGTTGCACAGGCGGATGACGAGGATGGTGAAGATGACGTTGAAGAACAGCGACACGGTGGTCGGGTGCCCGCTGTAGCGGACCTCGCCCATCATGACCACCCAATAGCAGTTGATGGGCGCCAGCACCGTGGCGATCAGGACGCTCCGCCACGTCACGCCCGACATGATGCCGCTCTTCATTCCTCGGGGTTTCCTACTCCTCGTCGCCCGCTGGCATGGTCAGCGTCGGTTCGCCTGCCAGGAACCCGAGCGATGCCAGGAAGCGGTCCATCTCGAGCACGGTGAGGGTGTAATGCTCGTTCTTACCGTTGCCGTAGTTGAAGAACCCGTGCGCCTGTCCATCATACACGTGCAGGTCGCACCGGCCGCCGGCCTCCTCGATGAGCGACTTGAACTTCTCGCCGGTCGAGACGGGTATCAGCTTGTCCTCGGTGCCGAGGAAGAAGGTCGTCGGCGTGGGGTCATCGCCGATGTTGTGTAGCGGAGATATCTCCCGGTAACGGTCGCCCACGCGGTTGTAGCCGAATCCGCCCGGCCCGTTGTCGATCACCGGGTTGAACAGGACAAGAGCGTCCGGCCGGGCGCTAGTCGCTTTGTCCTCATCCGGTTCCTCGAGGCCCGGGAGGAAAGCCGTCGCCCCCGCAACATGCCCGCCGGCCGAGCCGCCGCCCGCGGCGAGCTTGCCCGGATCAATGCCCAGTTCCTCGGCATGTTCTCGGATCCACCGAACGGCCGACTTGCCGTCGCGAACGCAGTCAAACGGTGTCGTGCCATGCGCTGATTCGATCCGATACTCCGCCCCGATGGCCACCATGCCGCGTGAGGCCAGGTAGCGCGAGTGGGCGTAGAATTGAGCAGGCGATCCGTTCACCCATCCTCCACCGAAGAAGAACACGATTGCCGGGCGCTTGTCGGTGGGCTCATGTCCCTCCGGCTTGAAGATGTGCAGCTCCAGGTCGCCCTCGGCGGTCGTCTTGTAGACCAGCTTCTCATCCGGCTGCATTGGTGAAGCGCTCCCCGTGTCTTGAGTGTCTTCGATGGGCTGAGCTGAGATTTTCACTGACGTCACGACTCCGGAAAGCACTCGATGGACCTCCGCATGACCTTGGGCAGTCATTCGCAGGCGCGCGTAGAACTCCGTCACGCCGGCGAACTCGGGCTCATCCGAGAGATCGACCACGAGCGGTTCGCGGACCCATCCATTCGCGTCCGTGTCCCGGCCCACGGAAGACGCGGTGTTCGCCCACGTCTCTCCGTCGGCTGAGACGTCGAGATAGTGATTCGTGCCCAGGCTGCCGCTGTTCGCTCGGCCGATCGCCTCGACCACGACGGTCCCGACCGGCCTCGCCGAAACGACTCTCCACGTGATGCTCGTATCGGACCCGCCTGGCCGCAGTCTGACACCTACCTGCCCGCGCGTCCACTCCAGCTGCTCGTCGCCGGAGCACGTTCCAGTCAGGCGATACCGGCGCGTCTCGAAGGTCTCCTCATAGGCGACCGGGCCGTTGCGGGTAATCGGCTTCAGCCGCACCACCGGTCTCGCGGGCGGTTGGATGGCAGCGTGAATCCGGAGATTATCGATGCCGCATGGTGGAGCGTCACCGGGCTCGCCCGACATCGTGACCCTCACCCAGAACCGGTTCACTGAGGCGAAATCAGCCTCGCCCTCGGCCGAGAGTTCCAGCCGCCCCGTCTCTTGAGTGCCCGCCGTCACCGGCCATGTCTTGCCATCGGTCGAGAGCTTAACAGCGACTCGGCCATTCAGGTCCGGCGCGACGGTCGCGTCAAGGCTAACGCTGGGAGCCCCGGTCGCCAAGTCGCCCTCGAACCGATATGTGAGCGCGGCCTTGCAGTCTCGGCCTCCAAGCCCGCGCGCCCGGAGCGTCTGACCGTCCAGCACCAGATCGCGAAAGCCCGTCGCCGACGCGTCGTCAACGCATGTCGAAGTGCTGAAGTCATCCACGTACACGAGGTCATCGCCATCGGTCGGGCCGATCTCAAGCACGTCGCCCGCCGCCTTGTCCGCCGTCGGCAGGCCCACGTAGTCGTCCGGTAGCGCCCGCGCTCGCTCGATGTAGTCCCAGACCCAGTGGTTGACGTGGTCCATCTTCGTCTCATGGGTATCGCGGGATCCGTCGAAGTAGCACGTCGTGCCTTTCACCCAGTAGAAGGCCACCGGCACTCCGAACTCCATCGCGACGTCGAGCTGGGCGTTGTTGGCCTGCGACTGCACCGGCGTGAGGTCGCGACTGTCATCGGCCCATGGCATTACGACCAGCGGAAGCCCAGTGATGGTGTACTTGCGCGCGAACCGGCGGAACTGCTTGTAGGGCTTGAAGTACGTGTCGATCACCCAGCCGTCAGACGGGATCCACCCGCCGCTGCCCGGGATCGCCGTCATCGGCGACCACCACTGCCAGACTTGGACATCATACTTCGCCTTGATGCGGTTGTAGAGTTCCGTCAGCACCTCGGGGCGACCGGAGTAGTGCACGTTCTCCTCGGCGAGGATGATGCCGTGGAAGTCCGCGAGGTCCACGCCGCCGAGGAATTGGTCGAGCCGATTCCAGTAGATCGCGATGTCGCGCATGTCGCCCTGGTAACGGTCCGCGCCGTCCCAAAAGTAGACGCGTGGCAGGAGTTTCTTCCCCTGCTGCCTGCCCCACTTGGCCTTCTCGGCCCAGGCTGCGATGAGGTCGGCCGGCACGTCGTCTGAGCCCTGAAGATTGATCGACGAGACGCCCAGGTTCAGATCCCGCACGCGGTCCGCGCGAGTGCCCGGCTGAATCTCGGCCCCGGGCTCGCCCCATGGCACGGCCGCGTACTCGCCGATGTCATGCACCGAGAGGGTGCCCCATTCGGCGTGGGATGCCGTGCCGACGAGAAACAGCGCAACCACCGGGAGACCACGCATCATGACTCGCTCCTCAGGTGCAGGGGTAACCACACGGTCATCGCCGAGGGCCCGCGATTGGCCCAGGCGAAGTATGGGATCATCCGCAGGTCAATCGGCTCCAGCGGAGCCGGTTGCAGCGGCCGATACAGCCTGTAGTCCCACTCGGCCTCAGGACGGTACAGCCCCTGTCCGAGAAGCGTCCGGATGCCGAATGGCAGACCATCAGCCTCGACGGGAGAGAGCGCGACGTCGCTGGGGATGTAGACGTTGTCCAGATCCCGCCCCTCCGGCAGATCAAGCGATTCGATACAGTAGAGGATCGGCCCGCGGAAGACCGCGACCTGGTTGCGAAGCTGCTCCGCCTTCGGATGGGCTTGCACCAGCCTTGGGGCCATGTGCAGGTCGACCTCGATGACCGTTCCCGCGGACCACATCCGCGAGATCGTGGCGTACGTGCGCGGCTCGATCGGCGCCTCCGTCGGTGTTCCGTTGACCGATATCGTCGCTGACTCAGCCCACCCCGGCACGCGCAGGTTGATGCCTATCACCCGAGCGGGCGCTCGCAGGATGGATAGGCGTATCTTGCCATCCCAGGGATAGTCCGTCTCCTGCTCAAGCACCAGTTGCTCGCCGCCCAGTTCAACTGACAACTCGCTCGCACCGTACTGATGCACCCATAAATCATCGCCGTCCGTGCCGTACTGGTAGCTTTGCCACTCGGCCACGGTCCTCACCAGGTTCGACGGGCAGCAGATCTGCCTGCGACCGGGCTGCGTGCGCTCGGGGAGGTCGTTGTGCCCGGACCCGGTGTGGATCGCGTCGTATCGGCGCAACGGGTTGCGGTACCACCAGCTCTCGCCATCGAGCCCAATGCCGGACATGATCCCATTGTAGATCTCAAGCTCCATCATATCGGCGTGCGCCGCGGCGCCCTCGGCGCAGAGCATCCGCCAGTTCCACAGCAGGTTGCCGATCTGCCCGCACGTCTCGTTGTAGCTCGACGCGTTCGGCACGTAATACGCGGGCCCCACCGCCTCGACGACGGGATCGTGATGCAGGCTGAGTCCCTCTCCCATCGGGCTGACGCCGCCGTTGACGCTCATCTTCAGAGTGAGGTCATTCCACATCCGCTCCAGCGGCTCAACGAGCGTCGGGTCGCCGGTCTCGATGAACACGTCGGTCGCCCCCGCGAAGAGGTACGTGAAGAAAACGTTGTGCCCGACGACCTCCTGGGCGTCTCGCAGCGGCACGCGATCCTGGAACACGTCGGTCCCGCCGATGCCTGGGCCCGACTGAAACAGCCATCCTGGTTTCGGCTCCGCGCCACGCCTGTCGACGATGAGTCTGGCGCAGTCGAGGTACCTGTTCTCGTCCGTCTCGCGGTACAACTCAACAAGCCCCATCACGGCCGACGGGTTGTGGGCGAAGGACGGCGACACCGTCACGCCGAGCGTCTCGCACAGGAAATCCGCCGTCCTGATGGCCACCTGCAAGAGCGTGTCCTTGCCGGTCATCCGACGGTGGACGACGCCCGCTGTCAGCAGGTGCCCCATGTTGTAGACTTCGTGCTCGCGTATCTCGTCGAAACGCGGCTTGCCGGGAATCGTGATCTGAGTCGAGATGTACCCATCCGCCTCCTGTGTGCCCGCGATCAGCCCGATCGCCTCGTCCATGCGCTCGGCGATCCATTCGTCCTGCGTCACGCGATAGGTGCAGGCTGCTGCTTCGAGCCACTTGTAGAGCCACTCGTCCTGCCAGTTCGTGCCCTGGTGCTCGCCCTCGGCCAGCCCCGCCGCGATGCGGAAGTTCTCCAGCACGTGGCCCGCATCGGGGTCGGTGGCCAACTCCCACAGCTTCCGCAGCGTCACCTCGCAGTGCTGCTGGTAGCGCTCCGCCCAGTGACCCGTGGTCCACCGCACCGCGTCCAGCGGGATGCCGTGCAGACGCGCGTTTGCGCTGGCTGAAGTGTCAACGATGATGGCGGCACCAGCGGCCATTGGGTTCTCATCCTCTCGAGTCTGAAACTCCGTCGTTCCTCTGTCGTCGCTCGTCCTGCTTAAGGCCCCGCGTAGCATCGACGCCCTCGTCGATGCATGCAAACCTCCGCTAGCGGTCTAGGCCAGCGGCAGCCACACCCGCATGTCGCACTCGCCGCGGTTGAGCCACGCGTAATACGGGATCAGGCGGATCCGCACGGGCTCGTCCTGGGCAGCAGGAATCTCCTGGTACAGCTTCCCGTCCCATTCCGCCGCGGGCCGAAGCACGGCCTCACCCTCCAGCACCGTGACGCCGCCCAGTAGCTCTGGGACGTGGGTCGCATCAGGCTGAATGTCTCGAGGAACATGCACGTCTTCGACGCGGACGCCCTCCGGGAGGTCCACTCCCTCCAGGCAGTAGACCACTGGCCCGCGCATGATCGCGACCTGGTTCTGTGTCTCCTCCACCTCGGGGTGCGCTTGCAGGAGCCGCGCGCGCATCGGCAGCGACAGTTCCACCACATCCCCCGCCGTCCACTCCCGTTCGATCCGGTAGTAAGAGCCAGGATCCGGCGCGGGCGTGATCGTCTCGCCATTCATGCGGACGCTCGCCCCCTCAGCCCATTCAGGAATGCGCAGCATCATCGCGAAGTCGCCGCCGGGCGCGTCCTCGACCGTCAGTCTCACGGCGCCGTCCCACGGGTAGTCCGTTTCCTGCACGAGCCGAATCGCGCCCTTGCCAGCGACATCGGTCTCAAGCACGCTCCCGCCATATAGATGTACCCACACGCCATCCGGCGACGTGCCATACGCCCATTCATGGACCTTCGCCAGCGTCCGCGCAACCTGCGGGGGGCAGCAGTAGCAGTTGAACTCGCTCCAACGCTGGAGAGTGTCGTGACTCAGCATCGAGGCCCCCACGCGCCGGGCGAGGGGATTCGTGTAGCAGAATCGCGTCCCGTCGATGTCCATCGGCGAGAGCGCGCTGTTGTAGAGCACCCTCTCCATCACATCGCCATAGCGCGCCTCGCCCGTCAGCGCGAGCAGGCGCATGTTCCACATCGCGTTGCCGACGTTCGAGCACGTCTCGTTGTAGGCAGTGCGGTTGGGCAGCTCGTACTCGCGCCCGAACGCCTCGTGGACCATGTCATGCCGCGATGAGACGCCATGGTGGTACGCGCCGATCGCGCCCGTCACGTACATCTTCCGCTCCACCATGTTGCGCCAGATCCGTTCCAGCGCCTCGGCGAGGGTTTGCTCGCCCGTCTCGGCCAGCACGTCCGTCGCGCCGCAGTACAGATACGCCGCCGTCACCGCATGACCCACCGCGTCTGTCTCATCGCGCAACGGCACGCGGTCCTGATTCTGGTCGCCCGGATTTGGGTCCTCTGCCCGCACTTTGCCCCACATGGAGTGCGGCCAGGGCTCAGAGCCCCGCATGTCGACGAACGTCCCCGCCAGATCCAGGTACTTCGCCTCTCCCGTGACTCGGTACAGATCCACGAGCCCCATGATGTTCGACGGGTTCCACGCGAAGTGAGCCAGCTCTTTGGGTCTCGGCGTGAACAGATCGTAGAGGTACTCCGCGAGCTTCCTCGCGACCGCCACGAACGCATCCTTGCCGGTTGCCCTGTGGTGGACGCAGGCGGCGGTCATGAGGTGGCCGTGGTTGTAGAGTTCGTGGAACTGGCGCTCGGCCCAGCGCTCCTTCTCCGGGTTGAGCTGGACCTGCGTGCCGATATAGCCATCCGGGTCCTGGCTCTTCGCGATCAGGTCGATCCAGTGGTCCATCTCCCGGTCGAGATCCTCGTCGGCCGTGACCGCGTGAACGTGGGCCATCGCCTCGATCCACTTGTAGCAGTCGCCATCGCTCCAGTTCGTGCCGTTGTGCTCTCCATCCTCAATACCCGCCGCGACGCGGAAGTTCGACAGCCGCGCCGTGTTGTCGGGGTGCTCCAGCGCCTCTTTCATCGCGGGGAGAATCACCCGGCGGCAGAGGTCGAAGCGCTCGGCCCAGAAGCCTTGGGTCCAACGCGTCGCTGCCATCGGAGTGCGGGTCAGCTTCTGGTGTGGCGCGGCAATTGGCGTGTCGTGACTCATTGTCAACCATCCTGCAGAATCCCTTGGGGTGGCCGTCCCGCCGTTTTGGACCGCGAGCTTCCAGCTCGCCTCGCCGTCCCTCCCCTTGCACCCCATGCCGCCTAACTGGACCGCCGGGTTTCACCCGGCATCGCCGTCCGCCGTCCCGCCGTTTTGGACCGCGAGCTTCCAGCTCGCCTCGCCGTCCCTCCCCTTGCACCCCATGCCGCCTAACTGGACCGCCGGGTTTCACCCGGCATCGCCGTTCGCCGTCCCGTGTCCAGCGATCGCCGCCTTCGCTATCCTCTCGTCGCCACAAACGACGCTCGTTTGCGCAGTTCCCGGTCCTCGGCCAGGCACCGCAGGTCCCGCCTCGGCCGGTCCCAGGCCTTCTCCGCCGCTGCGTTCAGCAGCGCGATCACCTTCGCGCAGTCGGCATCGTTTGCGTCGGCGTAGACGGCGGAATCACACGACTTCCCGCCCACCGTCTGTTTCCCCGCCAGCGGCGCCGTGACGAAGAGCGACAGGCTCGGGTCGTCGAGGTCTACCCATTCCGACCGAGCTAGGGCCTCGCCCTCATGGCAACTCGCGCATCGGCGCTGATGGACGGATTCGATCTCTTGCCAGAGCGCGGCGTCCTCGGTCAGCAAATACTCAGGCGCTTCAGGACGCTTCACGATGAAGTCGTCGTGGTAGATCGCGTTCGCGTCGATCCACGTGTACAACCGGCTGCGGTCGTCATCGGTCAGTTCGACGTGCTCGGCGTGGGTGGTTCTAAGAAGCTGCACCAGGCGACTCGCGTGAGATCCGAGCGCCTTCACCGGCGTGACGCTTGTCTGTTCGCCCTTGCTGGACACGGCCAGCAAGCCGCGTTGGGGATCGATGAGCGTGTCATAGGCCCGGTTGTGGCTGGCGGTCAGTCCGGGCGACAGGTCCACGTCGCCCGAGGGCCTCAGCCCCGTGTGGCAACTCACGCACTGCCTGGTAATCAGGGGTTGCACGTCGCGCACGAAGCTCAGCGGGCGCGTTCCCCACGGCGGCGGCTCGGGCACTGATGGCTCGCGGCTCAGCGCGACGATCGCGCCCATCGGCGTCGAAGGCGCTTCCGCGCGGGTCTCGTGACAACCGACGCACGCGCGCGTTTCGCCGGGTTGGAAGCTGACGTACGTGCGCATCCTGCGTAGCTCCATGCCGTCGGCGTCCAGCGCCTGGAAATACAGTTCTCTCTCCGCCGGCACGCGGAAGTAGGCCGACCCGTCCGCCTCCACCGGCACGGTGCCGAGGATGCGGATCGGCGTCCAGTTCACGCCGGTGGACTTCGCATCGCCCTCGTAGCGCTGCCCGCCGCCCTCGTTGGAGTATGGCCATGGAATCGGCTCGCCGATCCGGATGGATGCGATGTCGCCGGCCTCGACCTCCGGCACGCCCTCGGTGATATCGGTGACGATGCACAACGCGTCCTCCGCGCCGCTGTCCCGCACGGATGCCATTCGTAGCGGCCGCTCGCGCGACGCGAGGGGAATCGGCATCACCGACGAGATCTCAGGGTCCTGGTAGATCAGCTCCTTGCCACCGTAGACATCGACAACGTATAGCCCGTAGCCCGCCTCATCCTGCATTGCGCCATCGCAATACGAGACGAGGAAGGTGGTGTCAGATAGCGGATAGGGGTCCATGTACCAGCCATCACCCGGGGGCAATCGCCAGCCGGCGATGCCCGGCCCGGGCGCGCTCCCGCCGTACTCGGGCCAGATGTCCGGACCGGTCACGCGGGTCAGGCACGACGGATCGTTCGGCCCGATTCCGCGGTCGACGAACACAATCGGCCCGCACGCCAGCGTGTGGTGGCCCGTCGCGACCGCGATGAGCTTCGTGCTGCCGGGGACGGGGCGCGGCGCGGTGAGCGTGACAGGGAAGTCGAAGTGCTGCTTTGCGTAGGCATCGCTGAGCGTGCCGTCGGGGTTCACGACCCACAGCGGGTGCGCGTAAGACAGAGCCCGCTCGTGATACTCCCAGTGCGAGTAGACAATCGAGCCGTCGTTGGCAACTCTCGGGTACCAGTCGCCGTCTTTTGTTATTGCGAGCTGGCGGATGCCCGTGCCGTCGGCGTTCATGGCAAACAGATTCGTCGTTGGTTCGTCTTTGTCGAGTTCGTTGCAGTTGATCTCAAACCCCATGCGCTCCGATTCGAACGCGATCTCGCCGCTCGGCAGATAGCAGGGATTCAGGTCGCTCCACTGACCGTCGGTGAGTTGCTTCAGCCCAGAGCCGTCGACGGCCATCTCATACAGGTGCAGCAGATCAACCGTTCGGTGCAACTCAAAGGTCGCTTGCCTGCTGAGCCAGCCCTCTGGCGGTACCTCAGACTCGGCACGCGCGTAGGAGAACAGCACCCGCCCCGCGTCCCAATCGAGGTCGATGCCATGCACGTTGCCCAAGCCCAGTTGGCCATCGAGGAGGTCTGTGACCCGGGGCTCGGCCATGGACGCATCAGGAAGCTCCAGGATGCAGATATCCCCGCCCGGCCGCGACCCCCAGGCGTGGTGGTTGACATTGATGTCGGCATAGCTCTGTTGGGTGAAGCGCTTCGAGAATAGCAGACGCTTGAAGTCGAGCGCCGGATTCGCCAGCGTCAGCTCGCGCAGCGCCAGTCGTTGCTCCGTCCTCGCCGCCGCCCATTCATCCACGCGCTTGGGCGACGCCTGGAGGGCGACGAACCGCTCGCGGAGACTATCCAGCGATTGTCGATGCGGCGCCAGTTCCTGGCGCGGAATGCGGTACTCCCTGAGCAGTTGCTCGCCGCGTTCGAAGTCGGCCTCCATGATCCGCGCCAGCCGGGCCATCATGTACGGCGCCGCCTTCGCGTTGCTCTCCCAGAGCGACCATCGCACGCCGCGGCGGACGTCCTCCGACCTCCAGCCCGCGGTGATCGCCTCCTCGAGGCTGGCGGCGACGTGCTTCCCGCCGATGGGCGTCCCCTCGGGTTGACCCTCTTCGCGCCAGCCCTCAACAGCGGCTGGATCCGCGAAATCAGCCATTCTGCCGTCGCCAAGCGGCACGGCGTTGAATCCGATCCACGCCCACGAGTTCGACCCGTTTCCGTCGGCCGCCCGGAAGAAGACCTTCCGCCCCACGAGGTCTGCCGTATCCCACTCCGTCGCCACGAGGGCGTTTGACTGCGGCGCCGTGGTCGTGCGCAGAATCTCCAGCGTCTCGGCGTCGACCAGTTGGAAGTGATTCAGACCCGCGTCCCCGGTCGGGCTATCGGTTCCGGATCTCATGAAAGCGTACGTCGGAGTATCCAGCGTGAACGCGGGCGAGCGCACCGCGCCCGTGCCCGATTCGCCACCTCGTAGCGACGACAGGTACGGCGGGCTAGGTTGGGCGGCGCCGGCGACCGTCATCACTGCCCACGTAGGATCGGAGAGATCCGCCTCGACAGCCCAATGCGCCGATGCCGGCGTCCAGGCCAGCCATTCGTCATCGCTGACGCCTTCCGGTCGCGTTTCCTCTGCCCATCCGTCGGGCAACTGTCCTGGGGAGATCGCGTCCATCAGTCGCCGATCGCCTACTCGAACGTCGGCGATGCCCATCCAGGCGAAAGCCGTGTCGGCAACGGCATCCACGGCGCGGAAATACACGCGTGTCCCAATCAGTTCCACCACGTCCCACCGCATCGGCGTTAGCCCGTCGCCACTTGGGGGCGGCGCGTGTCTGAGCGCGATGCCCGTGTCTGCGTCACAGAGGGCAAACACGTTCTTCCCTTGCACTTGCCCCGGCACGCCATCGTGTCCGCGGATCTGGAAGGTGATCATGTCGGCGTCGAGTTCAAACTCATCCGACCGCACGGCGCCGACGGCCGTCTCGCCCCCTGCCAGCGAGGAGAGATACGGCTCGCCTTGCCGATTCGCGCCGTCACGGGTGACCACGCCCCATGTCCCGTCCGCGAGGGCGAGGGTGGGGGCGAGGCAGGCGACTGCTACGATCAGCGCGTTCATTGCCGTGCATCTGCGCTTCATTGTCTGCATCCGTTCATGAGGCTATGGTTCCAGGCCCGACTTCGTGCCGTTTCCCGTCGTAGGTCGGATCTCCAGGGAAACTCCGCGAGTTTCCGCGACGCCGTCTTGGCCTTGTACCGCCAAGCGCTAGCTTGGTGTCGTTGCCCGGCCCTAGTCCACCGGCCCCGGGCGCACGATCACCGGAGCCGTTTCGATTCTCGGCCTCACCGCCAGCCAATCGATGCCCTGGAACACGGGGTCTGGGATCTGGCGGACCTCCTCATCACCGCGATACGGGCACATCGCGTCGATCCAAGCGATGAGCTTGCGTCGGCTAACTTCGTCAACCTTCACGCCGTAATGCTCGCCGCTCGAGGCGATCTCGACCAGCTCGCTCTTGTATGAGAGCTGGGTCATCGGCGGCGGCGTCTGGTAGGCTACAGGGTCGGTCTGCGCGTAGCCCTCGACCATCAGCGTGTTGGCGATTCCAAAGCCTGGTGGCGGATTCTCGGGCTTCACGTACGGCGCGCCCCAGGTCGGGTTACCGATCAGCGTCACGTACGGCTCGTCGAAGATCCCGTAGCCGGGCCGGCGCGTCAGGTCGAGCGTGTCGCGCGCTTCGCCCTCGCCCTGGTGGCAATCGCCGCAGTGCCTGTCCAGCACGGGCTGCACGTAGCGGTCATAGCTAACGGTGTCGTCGCCCCACGGCGGCGGCGTGATCTTCCTCGGCTCCTTGCGCAGCGCGATCGGCTCTCCGCCGTAGTCGGGGGTCTTTGAGTGCAGCTCGTGACACCCCAAGCACCCGCGCGTCTCGCCGGGCATGACGCCGACGAAGCTGCGCATCGTTTGCAGCGCGCGGTACTGCCCGTCGAGAAGCTGGAAGTGCAACGCCTGCCCGGCCGGGGCGCGGAATGCTACCGAGCCGTCTTCCTCAATCGGCACCGTGCCGATAACGCGCTTCACGCCCTCGGACTGCACCATCGAGACCACCGGCCCTGTCGAGGCGTACGGGCGCTTGTGCCAGTACGTGTACGTCTTGGGATCGATACTCAGGACGCGCAGGAACTTCGCTTTGTCTTGCATCGCCTCGGCGGCGCCTTCGTAGATATTCGAGCTGTAGATGACGCCCTCTTGCTGCTCGGCGCGCTGCTCGGGACTGGGCCACTCCACCGAGTCTGGGATGACCGCGGGCTTCGGACGCGCTTTCAGTGGGATCGCGTGGAGGATGTTGTTGACGCCCTCGTAGATCAGTTCGCGATTGCCGTCGACATCCATCAGGTAGAGCACGAACTCCCCGCTACGATTCGCCGAGACGATGAACTCTGTCTCGCTCAATGGGTAGGGCGAGTAATACGCCGAGTAAGAGCCGCTACCGTGGTATCTCGTCGATTCGATCGGGTTCGTCGGGCCGTCGCCCACCTCCGGCCATGCGAGATCGGCCGTGACCTTGGTGATGCCGTTCGGGAAGTTGAAGCCCTTGTCCGGATCGATGATCCCAACAGCGCCGCTGAACCAACCGTGGTGCGCGCTGCCGGTGAACATGACGCGGTTGCTGCCTGGGATGTTGCGCGCGTCCTTCAGCAGATCCGGCCACACGCTCTGGTTGCCCCAGAATGTGCTCACATGCGTCCCGTCCGGGTTGATGGTCCACAGCGCCTGGGCGCGCCAGAGCGGCTTGTCGGTATACT